>JBBIUP010000050.1:15130-18471 GCA_037440185.1 Meiothermus sp.
ACCCAGTGCCACAAAAACCGTTGTAATGGGTATCCGTGGGAACCACTTGCACACCCTCCTGACCTGCTGCTGATGGCTGGATGGTTTTCTATTTGTGCGTAGAATAGAGCTACTCACAGGAGGAACGTGTGAAACGTCTGCTTGCTTCGTTGGTTTTGACAACTGGATTGGCCTCGGCACAGACTGAAATTTCGTTCTGGCACAGCATGGATGGCCCCGCCGAGCGGGTGATCGCCCAGTTTGCCAATGCTTTCAATGCTTCGCAGCGAAACTATCGGGTGGTGCCGCGCCTAATTGGCGACTACCGCGAGGGCGAAACCCGCCTGCTGGCGGCCCTGCGGGCCGGTGGTACGCCGGTACTGTTCCAGGCCGAGATTCTGCTGTTCCCGCGCCTGGTGGCCGAGGGGGTGGTGTTGCCGCTGGATGAGCTGGTGAATGCCTTGCCCAAAGCCTTCACCGACGATTTGTTCGAGGCGGCCTGGGATTACGGCCTGATTGGCAACCGCCGCTTTGGGCTGCCCTTCAATACCTCCACCCCGGTACTCTTCTTCAACGAAAACCAACTGCGGGCCAGAGGTCTAAAAGTGCCTACCAACTGGCGGGAGTTTGAACAAGCTGCCAAGGGGCTGACCAGTCGCACTTCCAAGGGGTTTATTGCCCTGTCGGAGTCGTGGACCTTCGAGGCCCAGGTCACCAGCCGGGGCGGCAACCTGGTAACTGCCGACGGACGGCCCAACTTTACTTCGCCGGAGGTGGTGCAGACCCTCGAGTACCTGCAACGCCTGGGGCGTGAAGGCAGTACCAACGTGCGCAACCTCTCGGAGAGTTTCTTCGCCCAGACCGACTTTATTCGCACCAAGGGCATGATGGTCTTTGCTTCGATTGCCAACTGGCCGGCAGCCGAAAATGCTTCCTTTGCCTTCAAGCTGGGAGTGGCTCCCATCCCGCGTGAGCCGAACGGCAGGGTGCCGCTGGGCGGGGCACAATTGGTGGTGCTGCGCGGGGCCAGTGCCGAACAACAGCGCGGAGCCTTCGAGTTCTGGCGCTTCCTGATGGAACCGCAAAACATCAAAACCTGGGTGGAAGCCAGCTACTACGTACCGCTGCGTAAATCGGCCACGCCGCTGCTGGAAGCCTTCTACCGCGAAAACCCCTACCGCCGCGTGGCCTTCGAACAGGTAGCGGTGGCCCAACCGCGCCCCCGGGTGCCGCAATTCGCAGTGTGGCGCAACTTTCTAGAAGAAGCTCTGGAAAAAGCCCTCAAGGGCAATCTGCCTGCTCGTCAAGCCCTGGAAGAGGCCCAGCGCAAAGCCGAAGCGGCCCGGTGAACTCTGTCGCAGGTCAGAAGTCTGCCCAGGGCCTGAAGCACCGGATGTTTGGGTGATGAGCCTGACTTTTGGCCATCCATGGGGCTGTGGGCCGTACAAAAAACTTGTTATCCAACTGTTGGGTCTCGCTCCGCTGACGAGGATGGTGTAAAAATACGACGCTGTCTTTTGCACAGTCTGTGCAAAGGCTTGTGGCAGACTGTACTTGGTTTGGAGTGTAGCCGGGTTTTATGAGACGATTCTTGCTTGCATTGGGTGTGTTGGGTTTGTTGGGCGGGATGGGTTGGTCGGCCTGGCAGTGGTATGGATTTCTGCGACCTGGACAGGACTTTGCGACCGTGCAAAGTATCGGGATCGAACCTTTGAGTACCCTGTCCGAGCGGAAAGTCCGCCCCCCAAAAGCCCAACTAGACCTTGCTACCCGGCGATTGAAAGTGCAATTGTTAGAGGCTGCCTACCGCCCCCTCAACCCCCGTGCTTCGGGAGATGCCATCGTACTCAACTACCACGATGTGTTTCCCCGCCGCACCTCGGAGAGTGTCTGGTGGGACGTGACCCCGCAGGAGTTTGAGCAGCAGATGGGCTGGCTCAAGGCTAGAGGGGCTAATTTCATCTCCCTCGAGCAACTGCGCCGTCACCTGACCCAGAACGCGTCTTTGCCCAAAAACCCGGTAGCCCTGACCTTCGACGACAACCACCAGGGCTTTTACGACTACATCTATCCCATCCTCAAGCGCGAAAAAATCCCTGCTGCCATGTTTGTCCACACCGACTTCGTAGGGCGGGGCGGCGCCAGGGCCCGCATGAGCTGGGATACCTTGCGCAAGCTGGATCGGGAAGGGTTGGTGACGATTGGCTCGCACACCGCTTCGCACCGCGACCTAACCCAGCTTTCGCAGGCCGAACAGCGCCGCGAGCTGTTGGAATCGAAGTGGGTTTTGGAACGGCAACTGGGCCGTCCAATTGCCTATATCGCCTATCCCGAAGGCAAGGCCGATGCCATCACCTTCAAGCTGGCCCGCGAGGCGGGCTATGCAATGGGTTTTACCATTGACTGGCGCCTGCCGGCTGAGTCACCGGATATGCTAGCGGTTGGGCGCTACATCCAGACCCAGATTCCCCGTGCCTGGTACACGCTTAATCCGCAGGACAGGCCCCAGCCCCGCATCGGCATCGTGGAGCACCGTCTGAAGGAGACGCCAGTACGCTTGGAGTACCGCCGCGACTTGGGTGTGCGCTGGGCCATGATTCGAGGAGGCCGGGCCGAAAGCCGCCTCTCGCCCTACCGCGAGAGTGTGCACGATTTTGTCGTTCAGGCCGGGGCCGTAGCCGGCATTAACGGCACTTTTTTTGCCGATCCTTACCTGAAAGCCCAGGACAACACCATGGTGGGGCCTATTGTGGCTGCGCCGAGTCGGGCTTTCATTCCTGAGCGCAACCCCTATGTGATGTACCGCATCGTGGAGCGCCCCCTGGTGGCCTGGAACCGCGAACGGATGGTGTTTGTGCCGCTCAAGCTTGATATGAACCGCCTGCAAACCATCCGCAGCTTCATCCCAGACTTTACTGACATCTTTGTGGGAGGGGTCTGGATGGTGCGCGGTGGCAAGGCGATCTGGCCACTGAAAAACCCACCTTCTGACCACTGGGAGCTGCGCCCCAGGGTGTTTTTCGGCTATGCCCAGGGTGAGCCGGTGCTAGGTGCTTCACTCCAGCCTGTGAGCACCGTCCGCCTGGCCCAGGTTGCGGCGGCGGCTGGGATAGAGGAGGCTGTCTTGCTCGATTCGGGCTATTCGACCTCGCTGGTCTACCAGAAGCAGATAATTGCAGTGGGACGCAGGTGGGACGGGGTGCCCAGCCGCCCGGTGCCGCACGCGATTGTGCTACATGGGAATCTGGAACAGGCAGCGACCCCAGCAGTCGCCAAACAAAACTGAAGATCATCGAGGTACTCGAGGGCTCCTTTGGACGAGCCACAGCAAGTGTGGTGCTATCGCGCTTTTCGCTATTTTT
>JBBIUP010000051.1:0-12490 GCA_037440185.1 Meiothermus sp.
ACGGGCGTTGCCCGTCCCGAAGGGGATCGTCCCGTTGGTGCACGGCGGCATAGCCGCTGTCCCGAAGGGGATCGTCCCCACCGATCTTTCGGGGCCGTACCGCGCATGTCAACTATGGAGACACTTAGCGTTCCTCCAATTGCCACGTCACAAAAGGTTCCGGCTCAAGGAATACAGTGCGACCGAGGGTTTCTTCCATCACTTTCTGGGTCAGCCACAAGCAGAATCGGCATAACTCGGGCATTATGACCAATCCACAGTTCATCGAGAGACTGGTTGCAGAACGTACCTGGGTACTTAACTACAAAAGGTAGCCTCGAGTCCGTCTTGGCAACGCCGAACCTATTGTTCTGGGCCTTTTTCAATCGGCACACCAACTGCGTTGCCCCACTCTGTCCAGCTTCCGTCGTAGTTCTTGACATGAGGAAAACCCAGCAGGTGCTTGAGCACAAACCAGCTATGGCTGCTGCGCTCGGCGATACGGCAGTAGGCAATGACTTCCTTGTTGGCGGTCACACCCTTGAGTTCATAAAGCGAATGGAGTTCGTCGGCGCTTTTGAAGGTGCCATCGGGGTTGACGGTGGTGGCCCAGGGGATGCTCCTGGCTCCGGGGATGTGCCCTCCGCGCAACACCCCTTCCTGGGGATACTCGGGCATGTGGGTCTTTTCACCGCTAAACTCGGCGGGGCTGCGCACATCCACCAAAGCACCTTTGCCCGCCCTGACCTTATCCAGATGGGCCAGCACCTCATCGCGGAAAGCCCGCAGGCTGCGGTCGCGCTGGCCGGGGGTGTAGGAGCCCTGGGGGTAGCTGGGAACTTCGGTGGTGAGAGGCTTGTTTTCCTGGGTCCACTTGATACGCCCGCCGTTCATCAGCTTGAGGTTTTTGTGGCCGTTGTAGCTAAAGAACCAGAAAGCATAGGCCGCCCACCAGTTGTTTTTGTCGCCGTAGAGCACAATTGTGGTGTTGTTGGAGATACCCAGGCGCTCAAACAGGACGGCCAGCTCGCCGGGCTGGATAAACTCGCGGATGGTGTCATCCCAGAGGTCGGCCTGCCAGTCAATCTTTTGAGAGCCGGGTATGTGACCGGTATCGTAGAGCAAGATATCTTCGTTTACCTCGAGGATTTTGATGGTGGGGTCTTGGTGGTGTTCAAGTACCCAGTCGGTTGAAACCAGTACGTCGGGGTTTGCGTAGCTCATCCATTACCTCCCATGGTCAGCAGTAAAATCTACTGCATTAGTTAACCCGAAATAGCATATGTGAAACTGGCTAGAGGTTACGCTGACATAGATTACAAAATATGTAAACTATAACTGCAGGTGATGGGAATCGTATACAGAAGAAGTGCTTCGCTACGCAGGGAAAAACCCCTTGGGCTGCTGGATTACTCCGCGCTCCAGACGCATGCAATAACGACGTTTCTACCGCCTCTTTGCAGCACTATCGGTGAGAGCGGGTTGGGCGGGTGGAGGACTTGGTAGCCCGGCGCGTTAGGAGTTCGCTCGAGGGCAGCAGGTGATCCAAGCATTCGGAGTAGTCTACCCCCTGCCGAAAGTCAGCCGCTAAATCGGCCACACTGACCTGGCCCAGGCTTTGTAGTACGGCATCGCGAACCTTCAGCCAAACAGTGCTGCGGGCCTGGCAGCGTTTTTCTTCGGCACAGGCTTTGGGCCAATTCAGGCTTACACAAGACAGGGGGGCTATCGGACCATCCACTGCCCGAATGACGTCGCGAAGATTGATCTCTTCAGCGGGTCGCGGTAGGGCATAGCCCCCACCCTGGCCCTTTTTAGAAACCACCAGGTTGTGCCCTACCAATGCAGCCAGAATTCGTACCAGGTAGGTGTGCCGTACCCCCGTGGCCTTGCTGAGTTCCTCGCTGCCCACAAAACGCTCGAGGGGCTGGGTGCCCAGATAACCGAGGGTTTTGAAGGCGTAAATATCGGTCTTTGAAAGCCGCATATACCAAGTCTAATGTTTTAGAGACATGATACGAAGTGATTCGGAGCCGTGACACCTTCTGGCACTGGTTATCAATGCTGGTTATTAATGGTGAATCTCTACCGCAGCTCGCACAAATGCATCCCCAACAGCGCTATCGGCCAGAGCCAGCGGCCCGCCTGCCTGGTAGATGCCGCTCTTTCCCTCGAAATAGAGGTCGTAGAAGTGCCCATTCAACATGGGGTTGAGACCATAGCGCAGGTTTTCGCGGCCCCGAAGTTTTCTGGCCAGCCCTTCGCGTAGCCAGACTTCTCCCTCAATTTCCTTTGCATCTGCGCTCCAGGGGCCTTCCCAGCGGGCTGCATTTGCGGAGGGTTGTACCACCAGCCAGGCACCTGCTGCATCGGCTTGCTCAATCAGGTCGTCGTGGAAGGCATCCAGGCAGATCAGATTGGCGATGGTGCCCAGGCGGGTCTGGATGGTCTGCCTTCCAGCCTGTCCTCGCGACAAAAAAGCCATCCGCTCCTGTGCAGTCAAGTTAACTTTGGGGACACGCCCCAACACCGTGCCCTGTGGAGAAATAACCAGCGATAGGTTGTAGGCGGCCTGGCCCTGGGGGTGGAGGCGCTGGGCAGGTTCCCAGTCCATGCGTGGGCTAAAAATGCTGCCTGCAACCACATAGGCACGGGTGGCCTGTGCTGCTTCCCGAAAGGCTTGTTCGTATAAAGCCCAAATTTTGCCGGCCCGTAGGTGGTAAAACGCGGCTGGGCCGATAACCCCCAGCTTCAAAGTAACCTGCCAGTTTTCTCGTAGCAGTTGGAGTGCTGCTAGAAGACTGGTTTTGGCCTCGCGTACAGCAGAGGATGTGTCCAGCCAAAAAAGCAGCGGCAGGGCAAAAGTCTCGGGAAAGGCAATAATCCGTGGTTCGTCTTCTGGCAAGCCCTGGACGGCTGCCTGGTTCAACTCGAGCACATAGCGCTTGAATGCCTCGGCGCTGGTATAGGGCCTGGTTTGCAACTCGGTTTGTACCGCGATCAGATGCACCCGCATCCTCTTCACCTTACCCCAGGTTTGAGCAAGTGAGCTAGAGCACAGAGAACGCAGAAAGATAGGGTGCGCCGATTATCGTTGACCCATAACTCGTCTAAGCTGCGCCACAGTGAGTTTGTCAAACCTCGAAGGTCACGCATGTAAGCGCCGCGCTGGAGGCGCAGTACCCGAATGAATGCTGGAGCGGATACGGTGACAAACATACTTTGGAGGCACTTAGTGGTTTGGTAAGTTAAAGATTGATATGCCATAAAGTCCCCGAAGCGAAGCGCTCAAAGCAACTCCCGGACATTAGAGGGGCTAAATCCATCTCAGAAATTAAGTTACCAGAGCACTTAGATATGTAAATTGCCTTGCCGAATGTGCCGGCAAAATCCCGTATGATAATGTGCGATGAAACGCTGGATTTGGGTTGCGTTGCCGCTGGTGGTGTTGGCCGGGTTCTGGCTGTTGCAGCCTCGAGCGGCTTCCAAGGTTGAAGTGCTGCCTTCGTTTGCCCTTAAGCGAATGGATGGTCAAATGGTCAATCTGACCGATTTCAAAGGCAAACCAATCGTGCTTAATGCCTGGGCCACCTGGTGTGGGCCGTGCCGCCGCGAGATGCCCATGCTGGTGGAGGCTGCCCAGGCCAACCCTGGGGTTCATTTCGTGTTTTTGAACATCAGCGATGGCCCCGTGGCCGTGCAGGCCTTCGAGGACGAGCTCAACCTCGAGATTCCCAACGTCTTGCTCGACCCCGAGGCCAAGCTGAGCGACCCCCTCAAAATTCAAGGCTTGCCAGTCACGCTTTTCTACGATGCCGAAGGTACCTTGGTGAACCGTCACATTGGCGAGATCAAGGCCTCGGAGCTCGAGGAATTACTTCAAGCATTCTGAGCAGCGCCCATATAGCACGATTTCGTGCTTCTCGGTTTTAAATCCTCTGGGCAACATAAACGAAAAGTCACCCGGACAGCCCTCGAGTTCAAAAACTTTGCCGCAGAGGGTGCAGTGAAAGTGGTGATGGTGCTTTTTACCGGCCAGCTCGTAGCGTGGAGCCTCACCTGGCAGTTCTACCGGCACCGCGCTGCCTTCCTCAACCAGCCCTTTGAGGGTGCGATAGACGGTTGCGATGCCCATACTGGGTACTTTGTGCCGGGCGGCCTCGAGGACTTCGGTGGGGGAGAGCGGGCGATCCAGCTCGGTCATCACATCGCGAATGGCCTGTCGCTGGCGGGTTGAGCGTTCCATAACCCTCAGAATAACAAACCTGGGCCTTGACATTGTGATAATGATTTATCAATATGATTAGCAGACAGATGAGGGGGAATGTATGCGAGGTATCTCACGGATGGCAATTCTGATGGTGTTGGGGCTGGGTTCAGCCCTGGCACAGCCGATGCAGGTAGCGGCTACGACGGGTTTTATTGCCGACATGGTGCGCAATGTGGGGGGCAGCCGGGTAACGGTGGTACAGGTAGTGCCCAATGGTAGCGATCCCCACAGCTTCGAACCGCGTCCTTCGGTTATCCAGGCCATCAGCCGGGCGCGGGTGTTCTTTGCCAATGGGCTGCTGCTCGAGCCTTTTTTCGAGAAACTCGAGGCCCAGCTGGCCCGCAATGCCCGTATTGTCGAACTGGCCGACGGCATGCCCAATCTGATCAAGGGGAAAGAACATGCCGAAGAAGCAAAAAAAGATGCCCATGCAGGTGAAAGTAAAAGCGAGCACAGCCACGAACATGGCGAATACGATCCCCATCTCTGGCTCGACCCTACCTACGGCATTCGCTATGTTGAGAAAATCCGCGATACGCTCACGGCTGTAGACCCTGCTGGACGCTCTACCTATGCCCAGAATGCCTCCCGCTACATCACCCAGATCCGCCAAGCCGACGTGAGTGTGCAAGGCTGCCTGGCCAACATCCCACAAGCCCGGCGCAAACTGGTTTCACAGCACGAGGCACTCTTGTACTTCAACCGGCACTATAAGCTCACCAGCATTGGAACCATTGCCGATTTTGTCGGGCAGGAGCGCGGCCCTGCCAGCCTGGCCAGGCTGGCTCAGGCCATGAAAAAAGAGAATGTGCGGGTAATTTTTGCCGAACCTCAGTTTTCGCAAGGCGAGGCCCGTGCCCTTGCAGAGGCCACCGGGGCGCGCATTGCCCGCATCTATTCCGATGCCTTCGACAACACCATCAATACCTACCTTAAGCTAATTCAAGCCAACGGGCAGGCGATTTGTCAAGCTTTCCGATGAACAAACACCGCACCATGCCGCAGGGGCCAGCTTGATGCGGTTCAGTGCGCCCATAGCTTTGCTGTGGCGGAAGAAGTCAAGGTTTCCACCCATGACCCTAAACCCAGCCCAAAACCCACTCACCGTGCAGTTTTGGTTGTGGGGCCAAGACGTATTAGCGGGCCACCTCGAGGCCTTCGGCTTCAAGAAATACCCCAACCCTGGGGGTAAGGGCTCGAGCATTTACCGCAAGGGTGAGGTGGGGCTGCACTCGAGCGCTGCCTGGCTCGAGACCGCTCTTGGGGTGGTGGTCTACTCCAGACCCAGGGAAGGCTTCTTTTGGCTTGAGGATGACAAAGCCCTGCCGTCCCTGCCCGAACTGGCTACGCCAGTTGACTGTACTTGGGGCCTCGAGGTCGTTCATTCGTTTGTGAAAGCCTATGAGGCCTGGATTGTAAAACACGAAGGCCCGGCCTATCGCAAAGCTCTGTTGAGAAATCTGCCCCCTGCGGCTCGGCGCTGTAGGGCGGCCTGGGAAGGCTGGGTTCTGCCTGCTGGAGAGCCTCTGGGCCTGGTGTGGACACCCTTGCCTGCTGGTAGGGGGTGATTATCGAAAAAATACCTCGAGCTACCCCTAGCGCTGGGCATGGCCACTGTTCAAAAAAGCGATAATGCCACCCGCTAATCCACTGGCTAGCTGCCCGCGATAGGCACTGGTGGCCAACTTTTTGCCCTCTATCGGGTGATTTACAAAACCAATCTCCACCAGAATGGCCGGGATGCGGGCATTGCGAATCACGTAGAAAGGAGCGGTATGCACGCCCCGGCTAACTGCTCCGGTCTCGCGCACCATCGAACGCAAGGTTTTGAGGGCTAATTGTTCGGAAAACTTGAGGTTGGCCTGGGCCAGCAGATCACTCATCAATCGCTGGGCCACGCCGCGAGCCTCACGGGTGAGGCGCTGCCCCAAAGCGCCGCCACCGTTTTCCAGAATGGCCTTGGATAAGAGCCGCTGGTCAATGGTCTCGCCAAAGTAATACACCTCGATCCCCTGGGCTGCCCGCTCAGCAGCATTGGCGTGGATGGAAACAAACAGCGTACGCTTGCTATCAGCCAGCGCGGCCCGCAGACCCAGGTCGGTGGCCTTGTTGGCCGAGAGATGGCGGTCTAGGGTGCGGGTCATCATTACCCGGATGCCCCTGGCCTCCAGAAGGCGCTTGGTGCGTAAAGCTACATCCAGCACAGCCTCTTCCTCATGGACAAAACCCACCGCTCCAGGGTCAAACCCGCCATGGCCGGGGTCGAGCACCACCACTGGCGCGGGGGCGCGCGAACTGTTGCGGGGTCGGGCTGTGGTATGGGTCGTGGTGCGGTTGTTGCCGCGTACTTCCAGCACCAGTCGGCGGGGATTGGCAAGCTCGAGGGTGCGGTAGCCTGTTCCGGCTCGAACCGTTACCACGTAAATCGAGCCACCCGGACTGGGGGTGGCTCGGTAGCCGACAACTTGAGCGGTGTTCAGTAGTTTCCGAAGGGTTCGGGGTGGGGTGCCCTGAAAGCGAATTGAAATCTCATTGCCCTGTCGGTTCAGGCTGAAGTCAGCTTCGCTGGGGATGCCAAATACCAGTCTGGTAAGGCCATTTTCGGTTCCCACTCGAGGTTGGGCCAGTCCCAGAGGGGCCAGACAGAAGAAGAGCGCAAGAATATACCGCATCTAACGCAATTGTAGCGCCAACCTATGAGAATTGTCACGTCTGGATGCGCTGGATTGCCCTGCTATCGTTCAGGTACACGTGAAATGGATACTCAAATTTATTGCCCAGGCCATTTGCGATCAATGTAGTCCAGCTTTCGCCCCCGCAGCAGCCAAGCTGCCATCAGGGTTGTAAGGGGAACCGCTAACACCAGCGCCAGCGAACCCACCAGCATCGCCACAATTTCGGCGGCAAAGGTCTCGTTATTGATTAGCAGCACCAGCGGGACATCGCTCTGGCTAATCAGCAGTAGCAAGGGAAGCGTGCCCGCCGCATAGGCCAGAATCAGGGTGTTGACCAAACTCCCAATGTGGTCGAAGCCCACCGTCATTCCGCGTGCGTACAACTCGCGCAGGTTGTAGCGTGGGTTGGCCTGCACCAGCGCTTGAATAACCGAGGCCTGGGTCACCGTCACATCATTCAGAGCCCCCAGAGCGCCCACGACCACCCCTGCCAGGTACAGCGAGACCAGATCGAGGTTGCCCCCAAGCTGAAAACGGGCCAGGAAGGCTTCCTCGGAGGTCAGGCCGGTAAACTGCATCCACTCGGTCAGCAGCACCGAAAACACCAGGGCCACCAGCGTAGCGAAAGTGGTTCCAATCAGCGCAGCGGTGGTTTTGCGGTTGATGCCGTGGACGAAATAAATCGAGAGTGCCAGAATGCCAAAGGCCCCCACAAATGTGATGAGCAGCGGATTGTTACCAGCAGAAATTTGCGGTACCACAAAAAAGGCCAACACTGCCATGCTGGCTGCTGTACCCAGCAGGCCCCGCAAACCCTTACCTCGCCCCAGGGTTACCGTTACCAGTACAAACAGCCCCAACAAGCCCCACAAATAGTTGATGCGGTAAGGTTCGGCAATATAGGTTCTGCCGTCGGCCTCGTAGACCACAACCTGCTGCCCTGCCCGAAAAGCCGCCGACTCAGTGGGGAACTCGGCTTCCTTGAGCTGGCCATTCACCCGCACGGTCGCGCTGCGTTCGCCTATCGAGACGATGCGGGCAATCGAATACGAACCGGGCGAGCTGGGGGGTGCGGGGTCTGGCTGGGGTGCGTTCTGCGACAAGGCAAAGCCCAAAACAACCATGAGAACGAGCAAAAAACGCATGGTCTTAATCTATTCCGCTTTCTGATGAGAGGGTGATAGCTGTCCAGTAGCTACCAAACTGATAATCAGATGAGATTTCGTTGTAAACTACACTTGTATCATCAACACAGGGGAGGTTGCTATGAACACCACACCGTCCATTACCGATACCGTGATGAACATGGTCAGTCAAAGCATTCAGGTACTGACCAAACCCAGCGTAGAAACCTTTGAGCAATACGAAAACAAAGGCACCCTGCGCGATGCTGTGATCTATGTGCTAATTGCAGCCGTGATTACCGGCCTGTTTAATCTCGGCAGCGGCATAGGTGCTTTCCTGAACGGGATCATCTTTACCATTGTGGGGTTCCTGATCTTCACCTATTTGGTGCACTATGTGGGTAAGACCCAAGGCGGCAGTGGCACGCTCGACAACGTAGCCTATACATTTGCCCTGTTCTGGGCACCCATCAACGTGTTGTTTGCGGTGGCAAGCCTGATTCTTCTGATTACGGTGATCGGCATCTTCTTGATTCCCCTGCTGGCCATCGGGGCGCTGGTCATCAATGTCTATTTTGCCTATCTGGCTGTACAGTCGAGCATGAACCTGCGCGAGAGTGGCAAAATCTGGATCACCCTGGCGGTGGCTTTTGTCGGAACCCTGATTGCCAACCTGGTCATCTCGGGCATCCTTCGCTGAACTATGTGTCGTCCATAGTATCTTTGCGAAATAATACGGAATTAGCCTGAACACTTTGCTTCCAGATGCTGAAGCGTTCAGACCCATTCCTCTGGTACACCCCTCCCTTCGGTCGGCGAAAAAAGCGCATCCCGTCTATCGCTTCCGAGCACGGGCCGCGCGCGGCCCGTGTCGGGGGATCACGTACGATGGACCTACCGCCTTTGTTACGTAAGTAATCCCCTTGAGTCGGTATCAGAGGCGCAAAACCTCCGCTCGGAGCCCGAAGCCCTGATCACTCAACTCTGCGCTTCGCGCACCTGGCGTTTGATGCGGGTCAGTACGGCTTGTAAACCTCTTAGCCGAAGGGGGGTAATGATTTCTTCAAGCTTAGCCAGGGTATAAAAATCTTCCGGTACGCACAGCACGGCCTCCGCACTTTCGCCCTCCAACCCCTCGGCCAACAGACCAGCAAAAGCCCGTACTGTGGGGGCTTCTTTGGGGGCATCAAAAAAAAGGTGTACCCGGGCGCTTTCCAACTCGGCATGCACAAAAAAGGGGGTGGTACACTCGTGGACTTGCTCGAGTTTGCCCTGCATCCCATCAGGCAGTGGAGGCATTTTCTTAGCAAACTCCAACAGCATTTCGGTCTTAATAACCCTGGGTGCACTGCCTAGCATCTGCACTACGTTTTGTAGCTTGGGGGGTAACTGTGCAAGACGTTCCTCGGTGGTCATGAGCCATAGGGTAAGGGGTTGGGGATGAAGGGTCTAGGGTTTTACGCACTATGAGCAACGGATCAGCCTTCCTGCACCAACATAAACAAATCCCGGCCCAGGTCGGTGTAGTTGCGCACCTGCCCAGCCTGGTTACCATAGGTCAGGTACAAAACCCGGTGGATGACCTGGGCTGCCTCTTCGGCGCTATGAACCATTGTTAGCTTTTCCACGATTTCGGTCACGACCGGCCCATAGAGCAGCTCGAGGGGGGTAAGCTCACCCATGCCCAGAGGGTCGTAGATTTGCAGATAGGTTTGTACCTTTTCGCTAAGACTGCTCATGGGGCCAGCATAACCTCCACTGCCGCGCCGGTTTGTATACTGCTGGACAAGACCTGTACTAGAATCCTCCGCCCAAGTCTTCCAAATCAGGGTGCCTGAGCCACAGTGAAAATGCTGCTTTCTCCCAGGGCCATATTGAACTGGCTGGGGACGATGGGCAGATCGGTAGCGATGTTGCTGTTGGCGGGGTAGACCTCTATCCCATACGAATCAGTGGTGTTCAGGGTGAGGTTGCTAAAAGTGGTGTTGAACGAGCTCACGGTGTTGCGAGCTACCACAGTGCTGGTGTTGCGATTGACCAGACGTACCAGGAAGGCACTGGCCCCGGTGACTGCAGTCCAGGAGGCCGAAACGTTCTTGGTGGTGGGATTGTTGCCGATGGTCACGGTGGGCTTGGCCAGGATACTGCTGGCATCTACCTCAACCGCGGTCTGCACCGTCTGTCCATCAATGGTGGCCGAGAAGGTATAGCTTCCGCTGGTCAGGGCTCGTGCAGCATCCCAGCCAATCTCCCACCAAGCCCCCGAGGGGGTGCGGGCCGAAGCGCTTTGCAAGGTGATGGTCTCGGTGTAGCCGCCTGGCCCACTGACACTTACATCAATGCTGTTGGGTTGTTGCTGGGGCCGCAAAACCAGTACATAAGCTCTTCCGGTGGTGGCCGCACTGTAGGTTCCGATGGAAGCCTGAAGTTTAGCCTGGGGTGCGCCCTGGCAGCTGGCCAGAAGGCCTAGGGCTGCGATTCCAACGAGTAAAGAATAGAGTTTCACGCTTCACCTCAAGGTCGTAGCCTAAAACAAAAATGTGAGAGCTGCCAAGCGCCTCTCTCATCGCGGTTCCCACAATTACGCCGCACGGTGTGTGGAGTAATTTACCCAGTACGGCAAAAATCGCTGTACTGGGTATTCGTTGGAACTGCCCTTACATCTTGTGAACTGCCAAAGGATCAGTCTAGAAAGTCTCGTAGCTTGCGGGTGCGCGATTCGTGGTATTTGAGTTTGCGCAGAGCCTTGTTCTCGATCTGCCGGATGCGCTCGCGGGTCACGCCGAAGTAGGCGCCCACCTCTTCTAAGGTGTGCTCGCGCCCGTCAATCAAGCCCTTGCGTAGCTTGAGCACCATGGCCTCGCGCTCGGAAAGCTTGCCCAACGCCTTGTCAAGTTCCTCCGAAAGCATGCTCTGGGCAGCAGAGTCTACCGGCGAGGCCATGTGCTCATCGGGGATGAAGTCGCCGTAAAAGCTGTCCTTTTCGTCACCAATGGGGGTTTCCAGCGAGACCGGCTCCAGGGCAATCTTGAAGGTTTCCTCTACTTTTTTGGCATCCCATCCAGGCCCCATGGCTTCGGCAATTTCTTCGTAGGCGGGTTCGCGGCCCAGCTCCTGCTGCATCTGGCGGGCGGTGCGGGTCAGCTTGTTGATGGTCTCGACCATGTGCACCGGAATACGGATGGTGCGGGCCTGGTCGGCAATGGCCCGGTTGATGGCCTGGCGAATCCACCAGGTGGCGTAGGTGGAGAACTTGTAGCGGCGTTTGTACTCGAATTTCTCCACCGCACGAATCAGGCCCTGGTTGCCCTCCTGAATCAGGTCGAGGAAGGAGAGGCCGCGACCGGTGTATTTCTTGGCGATGCTGACTACCAGGCGCAGGTTGGCTTCGATCAGGTGCTGGCGGCAGATTTCGCCGTCACGGGCGATATGCAGGTGGCGCTTGACCAGGCGATCCAGGGCCCGCAGGCGGGCATCTACCGCCTGGACAGTATCGGGGTCTATACGCAGCTCGGTGCCGGGGATGTTGGAGACCCGGCTGCTGCCCTGCACCTGGCTGCGTAAAACGTGGCGGATCAGCTCGGCTTCCAGCCCGGTCTCCTCGGCCAGGCGCTGGGCCGCTGCAACGCCGTCCTCGACGCGACGAGCCAGGTCAATCTCTTCTTCCAGGGTCAGCAGTGGCACCTGCCCAATCTCGTGCAGGTACTGCCGTACTGGATCGGAAGTAGAGATGCGCGGCAGAGGCAGGTCGTCTTCGATTTCTTCCTCGGCCTCCTCGACCGGGAGTGTGCCCAGAGCAAAGTCGGGCTCGAGAATTTCGATATCCTCGAGGTCGCCCTCCAGCACTTCCTCGCCAATTTCCTCCTCTGCCAGCGCTACAGCCAGCTTCCCAGCTTTGGGCGTGGGGGGCACCAGCTCATCGAGGTCGGGAGTCGCCTCGAGGTCGCCCACATCGGCCATCTCGATCTCGGGGGCCTCGAGCTCACCGGCATCCAAGGCTAGATCTTCGCCCTCCAACAGATCTTCGTCTTCCTCGAGGACAGCAGTGCTCTTGGGCGAGGTTTTGGCAGTCAGCCTGGTCGGGGTCACGCCGGTCTTGGGTTTTGAGGCTGCCGGTACCTTGGCCACAGGCGTCTTGGCGGCTGCTTTAGGCTCGAGCTTGGGGGCTACCTTTGCTTCAGGCTTGGTGGCTTTGCTCTCGGTTTTTGCAGCAGCTTTGGCTGGAGCCGGTTTAATGGCTGCTTTGGTTTTGCTGGTGTTGGGGGCTTCGGCTTTGGGTTTGGCAGGTTTTTTGGCAGCAGCCTTGCCCTTGGGTTCGGGCTTGGTGGGGGCTTTAACCGATTTGCTGGCGGGTTTAGTTGCAGATTTAGTTGGTGTTTTAGGCATGGGTTTGGAAGGTGTTTTGGCGGGTGCTTTGGAAACAGGTTTGGGGGTGGATTTAG
>JBBIUP010000051.1:12590-15093 GCA_037440185.1 Meiothermus sp.
GGTTTGGAAGGTGTTTTGGCGGGTGCTTTGGAAACAGGTTTGGGGGTGGATTTAGACACAGCTTTTACTTTCGGTTTGCTCACAGGGGCTTTTGCTGGCTTGGCTGGCTTTAGCGAGGACTTGGCAACGGGCTTGGGTTGTGGCTTGGCGGGTTTTGCTTTGGATTTGGCCTGGGCGGCTCCTTTGGCGGGGGGCTTGAGGGCTGTTTTGCTTCGAGCAGAAGCCGCCTTCTGTTGGGGGCTGACCTTGCGCACGGGTTGATTCTTGCTGGGCGCCCTGGTCTTCACGGGTGTGGTGGGCCTGGCCTTGGCCGCAACCTTGCTTTGCGGCTTGGTTTTTGCCTGGCTCACAAGCTTGCCTTTGCTGGGCTTGGCCGCTGCTTTGGTGGCGGTCTTGAGCTGGGGTTTGGTTGTTTTGAGTGGCTTGGCGACCGCTTTACTCTTGCCAGCAGCTTTGCTGGCAGAAGCCTTGGCTTTGGCGCTGGACGAAGCAGCCTGCTTCTTGGCGAGGGGCTTTTTGACCTTGGCAGTAGAGACCACAGCTTTTCCCGCACGCTGGCTCTTGGCGGTACGAAGGGTACTTTGTCCCTTTGATGCACGGAGCGTACTCGATGCTGAAGCGGATTTTCCTGCGGGTGTACGGAGTGTGCTCCGTCCCGAAGGGGATCGTCCTGCGGGTGTACGGAGTGTGCTCCGTCCCGAAGGGGATCGTCCTGCGGGTGTACGGAGTGTGCTCCGTCCCGAAGGGGATCGTCCCTTCGCGCTTGCGGCGGTCTTGGTTTTGCTCAAGCGGTTCACCTCCTGAGTGAAGGGCCGGAGGCCCCCGGCGATGCCGGTACAGCAGTGTCAACCCACCTTGTGGGCCAGTAGAACTTTGTGGCTATCCACGGCCAGGGTACGTACGGTAGCAAAACGGGCCTCGAGCAAGGGCTCGTAGGGCAGGAAGCGGTTTGCTACCAGATAAAAGTTCCCGCCCCTCTCCAGGCGGGCGTAGGCAGCTTCTACAAATGCGGCGGCGGTTTCTAGCACGACAAGGCCCCCCACGTGGAACGGGGGGTTCGAAATGATTGTAGTGAACGTCTGGTTAGGTGTCAAGGCTTCGTCCACATCGGAATGCAGCACTACAGCCCTATCTTCTAAGTTCTCCTTGGCAGAGAGCACACTGGGCCAGTCGTCCTCGAGCAAGGTCAGGCTTTGGGCACGTGCCAGCAATGGGCGACTGAGTGCGCCATACCCCCCGCCGATGTCCAGCACATGGCCCGGTGCGGCGGGCAGTTCTCGCAGCAGCATGGCGCTACCAGGGTCTATATGTCCACCGGAGAAAACCCCTGGCAGATAGGCAAAGCGCACGGTTTCGCCTTGAAAATTGCAGAAAAACGATTGCCAGACTTCTAGCAGCCCTGGGGCGGGCTTTTCTTTTTCCAACACTGCGACCCGAAGAGGCCCGGCCCGTTCGACCAGCAAGCCAAAACCCAGCAGTTCTTGGGCCAGCTTGAAATAGTGTTCAAAGCCTTTATCTTTGCTGCCCGCTAACCAGAGCCGCCCTCCAGTGCGCAAGGCCCTTGCTGCCCCCAACAGCGACAACTCTACGTAGCGGGTTCCTCGGTTGGCGGGCAATACCATGGCGACCAGGTCTACCGAGGCAGGCTCGGTTTCCCAGGGCAGCCCCCTTGTTACCCTCAGCGAGTTGCCAAAGCTGGCCTCGAGACAGCGCAAAGAAGCCCTCGAGGTTTCGATGGCTTGCACCGCCAGTCCCTGCCGATGCAAAGCATGAGTGACCAGTCCGATGCCTGGATTCAAGTCAAGGGCTATTTCACCATGAGGCTCGAGGCAGCGCGCCAACAACTCGTAGGTGGGGTCGGTCAGGCCCCGTGCGCCAGCCTTGACGTACAGATAGCCTCCTGGGACGGGGGCCTTTTGCAAGGTGTGATAATCCTCGAGGGTCATAGGTACAGTGGCTCGATCTGGTTTTGCCCGGCCTGGAGCCTCAGAGTGCCCAATCTTGCCAGGGCTCTCCCGGAGGGCGGTTCGTCCAGGGAAAAAAGGCCAATGGGGTACAGTTCAGCCAGCTTACTGCGTCGTGGTGCTTGCAGGGTCGTCAGTTGGCCCTCCAGCGAGCGGTATCGTGCGCTGTAACAGAGCCCATTGCGGGTGGTATGGGCCACGGTCACCTGGCCCTGGTAGCGCAGAGCCACTGCTCCCTGGGTATCCACACCCACCGCCGGAATGTCCAGGCCACGGGCCAGACCCAGTCCTGCGGCGATACCCACCCGCAGCCCGGTATAGGAGCCGGGCCCTTGCCCCACTGCAACGCCCTCCAGTTCCTGGCGCTGTATTCCAGTTTCGCGCAGGAATTGCTCGAGTTCACCCCACAACACTTCGGCATGGCGACGTCCTAAGCGGATAGCCCGCTCGGCGTGGGGCAAGCCCAGCACCAAATAGGGAGTGGCCGTATCGAGGGCGAGCACCAGCACCCCAGGAGTATAGCAATGGGTAGAAGGCTC
>JBBIUP010000051.1:15193-18280 GCA_037440185.1 Meiothermus sp.
CCGTATCGAGGGCGAGCACCAGCACCCCAGGAGTATAGCAATGGGTAGAAGGCTCTGGACAGAGCGGAGGGTGTAGAGAGCGGAAAGCGATCTGGATTGCTCGAGGTCGGATGCCTCTGGGTTTTCCCTGCCCTTGCTGCTGATACACCGTCAACCAATGCTGGGTAGCAGAACCGCGCATGGCTTTTCCTGGAAACTGCGCACAGACATTGCCAGCTTGCTCACAAAGCGGGGGCATGACCCAAAAAGGATCTGTTGACGCAGTACCAAGTGCCTCCGCAGTATGTTTGTCACGGAATCTAGCGCGGTGTGCTTTGCTCCTTCGTACTTTCACATGGATGACCCTCCAAGATTTGACAAACTCAGTATGGCGCAGCTTAGACTTGGGGCCATGAAATTGGCGATTGTAGGCGTGGGCAAGATGGGCAAGAGCATTCTAGAGGGCATTTTGCAGGCGGGAATGCTCGAGACCACGGATATAGGTGTGCTGGATACGCCCGAGCGCACCCTCGAGGTAGCAGGGGAGATCGGCGTCAACCCCTTGCGCCTGGAGGACTTACGTCGCTGTGAGCGAATTTTGTTGGGTGTTCAGCCCAAGGACATCGCTACCCTGGCCCCTCAGATTACCCATCCTAATATAGGTTACATCTCCATCATGGCTGGGGTTTCCACGGCGGTGCTCTCGCGCCGCCTGGGAACCCGGCGGGTGGTGCGCTGCATGCCCAACCTGGCAGCTACCATTGGCAAAAGCTCGACGGCCATCACCGGCCCCCGCGAAGCCGAGGAAGCGGGTGATTTAGAGTTCACCCGCGCCCTGTTCACTACCGTAGGCGATGTCTATGATCTACCCGAGCGTCTGTTCGATGCCTTTACCGGTATGTCGGCCTCGGCCCCGGCCTATATCGCGGTGGTGGCGGAGGCCCTGGTCGATGGGGGGGTCAAACAAGGCATCCCTCGGGCCCAGGCCCTGCAACTGGCTGCCGATGTGCTGATTGCCACGGGCGAACTCCTGCGAAGAAAACATCCTGCCGTGCTCAAGGACGAGGTGAGCAGCCCTGGTGGAACCACCATCCACGGTCTGACGGCCCTCGAGGCCCGTGGAGTTCGCGCAGCCCTGATCGAAGCGGTGGAGGCGGCTACCTTGCGTGGTCACGATCTGGGCAGGGAAGAGTAATCGCCCACCTGCGATCCCGGGTTCAGGCCGAATGCACCATGTTATTTCCCAGGCAGTCGTAGCATAAAGGAGATGAAGCGCTTCCTGACTCTTGGGCTGCTGCTGGCTTGGGTGTTGGCTGCACCGACGGCCTACTATCCCAATGGAATCGGCTATTCCTGGACATACTCCACCGGCATGGAACAGGTATTCACCCGCGAACAAAATGGAATGCTGGTGTTTGAGCGTCGGCTCGCCAAGCAGCCGGTGAGCGCCGACCTGCTGCGCTATACCCCAGATAAAGGGGTGCTGCTGGAAGGATTAATTGTGGGACAAGCGGTTCAGCGCTACAACCCCCCCTTGCAGTTATATCCCGTCCCCCCCCTGGTACTGGGGCAAGAATGGGGTGGGCGCAGCAATTTTGGCGGCCAGAGTGTGGCTCTATTGGGCAAAGTCTTGCGCATCGAAGGAGTGAATGTCCCGGCAGGCCGCTTCAACGCCTATGTCATTCGCACCTCCACCGTCACCAGCGGGGGTGGTAGCCAGGTGATGGAGATTTACTTTGTGCCTGGGGTGGGAATCGTTCGCTATGCCACGCCGGATGGTGGGACGGTTGACCTGGTGAAGTTCAATGTGCCTAAATAGCGCATTGTAGTGACCTCCGAACCTGGACAGATGCTAAAGTTCCGGCAAACGGGGAAGAAAGTGAAACATTCCCACCCCAGACCGATACACTCTCGATCCGCTACATCCATCCCAGAAATTAAGTTACCAGAGCACTAAGTGATAGCCAGACTGGGGTCGCGCCGCTCTACCAAGTATCAGGAGGTTCGTACACTCTTTGAAGTATTGTAGGGGTATGACCCAGTTTCAAAAGCGCATCCCGGTCAGTGTGATCGGCGGCTTTTTGGGAGCCGGCAAAACCACTTTGGTCAATCATCTGGTCAGCAGTGGACACCGCAAGTTTGGGATTATCGTCAACGAGTTTGGCGAAACTGGAATAGACGGTTCGCTGATCGAAAATGTGGACACCGACGGCATCGCCGAGCTATCGAATGGCTGTTTATGCTGTGTGGGACGTGAGGATCTGGTTTCAGCCTTGTTCAAAATCATCTCGCGCAAGGACAAACCCGAATACATCCTCATCGAGCTCTCGGGCCTGGCTGATCCAGTGCCGGTGGCCCAGACCGTGATGGATCCGTTTGCCCGCACCAAGTTTGAGCTGGACGGCATTATTGGGGTAGCCGATGCCCGCAACCTCGAGCAAACCCTGCGCGACGGCCCCGAGGGTGCAATCCAGCTCGCTTATGCCAGCACGGTAGTACTCAACAAAACCGATCTGGCCACACCAGAACAAGTTGCAGAGGCCGAGAATCTGATCCGCAAGATCAACCCACTCAGTGAGATCTACAGCACCACTCAATCTAGAGTTGACCCTGAGGAGTTGCTCCATCTCCGGGCTTTCGATCTGGACTGGAAACCCCAAAGCCACCAACACCTGCACATGCCCAATGTACAGACCTTTACCCTGACTACCGACCGCCTGTTGGAGCGCCAGAAAGTGAACGAATTTATTGACCAGTATCTGATCTCCCGGCCCGATGCGGTCTTTCGGGCCAAAGGTTTCCTGAGTGTGAAGGGTTTCGACAAGCAGGTGCTCTACCAGTCGGTGCGCGAGATCTTCAGCCTCGAGCAATCCAACCAACCCGCCAGCGCCCTCTCGCGCCTGGTGGTGATTGGCCGGGGTCTGAACCAGTTCGAATACGAAGAAGCCTTCCGGGCCATGCAGGTGCGGTGAGCAAAAGTGATGCACAAGAGAAAGGTGCGAGGCGAGTCCTCCCATGCTTTCAAGCAGTTGCTGCACACTTCCTTGCGACAGAGCTAGGCTTTTATCATATGCAGTATGAACGAGGCAAAAGGGATACCCAGCCCGA
>JBBIUP010000052.1:0-1547 GCA_037440185.1 Meiothermus sp.
AGGTGCACCTGGCCGCCTTTGGCCTGGATCGCCCGAACCAAAGCCAGCGATAGCCCACCCGAGCCACCCCTGGGGCGGGCCACCCCGCCCACATGGTAGAGCGGGTGCCATAACAAAAACGGTGACGACAAGGGGTCGGAGGGTGGCGGGCCGGATTGCGCGGCCATCCATACCAGGGGCGAGCGCACCCGTTCCTCGCTAAAATATTCCTTGGCTACATCACCGTAGGGCCGCAAAATCTGCGGCAACCGCTTCTGCCAGTCACGCCCAAACCCTGCCCCCCAGATCATCTTTTGTCCCAGATTGAGCGGGCTGGGTGAGGCCAGGAAGGCCTCCTTGACAGCCTTACCGAAGGGCAGCCATTCGTGCATAAAACGACGGTAGGCCTGGCCCTGCCCCGGATACCGCTCGTCCAGTTCGGCTGCCGTGCGCTCGGGGTCACGCCAGACAAACCAGCTCTCCTTGGCATCGGAGGCATGAAAGAGCGGGTCAAGTTCGATGTATTCCAGCCCGTGCTTGTGGAGTTCTAGCTCATCCACAATCGGCGTGAGCCGAATCAGGATGTGCGCACTGCCGCCCAAGTCAAAGCGAAACCCCTGGTGGTCAATCGTCGAGACCGCCCCGCCCGGCACCTTGCGCCGCTCGAAAACCCCTACCCTGTAGCCCGCCTGGGCCAGGTACGCCGCCGTCACCAGCGCGTTGTGCCCCGCGCCCACCACCACCACATCGAAATCCGGCATGTCGGGCGAATAATACCGCAGATCGTTTTAAAAACACCAGTTAATGCGGAGAAAAGTAGTTTGTGTATAAGCTGGGCCACACTGAGTCTGCCAGACCCCTGGGCTCACCAATCTGGCTGCACGGTGTTGGGACGCGGTGTTCGAGTAATACCAATTCTGCCTATGACTGACCCAAGAAGCAATAAAAGAGACCCCCGGACGCGCCCCTCACGCGCAGAGATTGGTATAAGCACCGCGCATCATGTAGTGACCAAAATACCCTTGAAGCAGTCACTCCCTACCTGCCGTGGCCTCCAAAATGAGGCCTGTTGGTTCGCTGCTCGTCTCAGTAATCACCAAAATCCTCTGTGGCTTGGCGTTGGAAAGCTGCTGGTTCCAACCCCCCACCTGTACCGAGAACAAACGTGTAGAACGGTCTGGAAGGCAGGTAACATCAAAGTCTATCTTCTGTGGCGAACCGTAGAAATTTCCTTTCATTCTATCATTGGGCAGAGAAGGCGTTAACAATAAACTCCCATCGCTGTCTCTATTCCAGAATTCTACCGGAGCTTTTATGCGAATACCCTCGGTGCAGACCGTGGCTCGATTCTGAACGCGAATGTAGAACCAATGGGGTGCGGGAGAGGGAAGCATCAGACAACTTGTCAAAAGAACTAAACACAGACTCCCCAAAACCAGATGGGTTCTAATAGACGCCATAGGCACCTCCGTAGTTCAAATAAGGATCGGCTATTGAGTACATTCCCTCTGGAATGTGGCTGGGCGTATCCCGAAAAGTATCCATTTTCAGTTCGACCAGAACAATAG
>JBBIUP010000052.1:1647-3374 GCA_037440185.1 Meiothermus sp.
CGACGGTGTTTGGAATTGCGTGTGCAAATGCTATCGGGACGTTTCTGCTTCCTATTGCTGAGCGAACAATATCCGCTGTTCGCCATGAAAATTGAGACCAGGAAAACCATCCAATGATGGAGCTGGTCGTCCAAGCTAGACGGCTGTCTATCGCGTACATCGAAGACCGTACTCGCCAGTCGGAGCCCCGATCTATCAGCCAGGAGTTGCCCCCACTTTCGACACCATTAGGATGTGTCAAACCGCCGTTGACAAAGAATTTGGTGCCCATTTTGGCGGCAATCTCTGCTGACCAATTGAAACTCGATTGCCCTGGCAAGCCACACAACCGACAGTTGGAGACAGGAGCAGTCATCCTGAAACCAACTTCTTTATCCTTTGCGATTGGCCAGCCGTCAAATCCAGTTGAGGGAGTGAAGCTTGAGTTGTACGGTAGGCCATACCAGTTCGGCTGTTGCAGGGATGAACCATAAGCGCCGTTATTCTTCCAGTACCACGACACCAACCGAATGAACGACGCTGGGCCACATCCGAGTGGAGCATTGGTGAAAATTTGTCCAGTCGGTGCCCAATCATCCAGCTTGAACCCCTCTGGATTGCGATTCCATTGCCAAGCCCATTGAACATTACCTAAAAAAGTGCCCTCATAGTCAGGCGTCATTTGGTTATACACATTCCACTTCTGGGGGTAGGGGGTGTTGTTGATCTGATTTTGCTGGCTGGGAAGCAAGACTTTCTTGCTATATACAGTTGTGCAGAAAATCCACCAACCTTCACAGGCATACATCTCTTGGTTGTACTGTAGGCTCACGCGGTTGGGGTCATCTACCTGGGCCAGAGGCTTTGTAAAGCTCCCGATACTGGACAAGGCTTGCCCTACATTAAGTGTTCCATCGGGCTGAACAAAGCCCACTGTAAGGAAGTTCGTCTGGGAGGAAGGACGAGGGCCAGGGACATCCTTTTTCTCTGCCAAAAGGGCATCCCAGTCTTCCTTAAGCTTTTGGGCAAACTCTGGGTCATTGTTGCGCTTGCGAGCAAGAGCGTACCGATCCTTGGCTACTTGAACATTGCTTATTTCGGTGGGTTTTTGTGCCCCAAGCAACCACAAACGGCCTTGGTTATCTTCCAAATACAGCATAGGCATGGAAGCTGCAACAATTCGTTTTGGTTTGCTGCCGATCGCAGATTTGGTGTCTTTGAGAAGCTTCAACAAGTCAGTTCCTTCTCCCTGGAAGCTCAAAATGTTACGCGCTTTGGTGGCACCTGTCGCGGCCAGCCAATACTGGTTTCCTTGGCGGAAGTCATCAACCGTGTCCCAGAAACCCTTTAGGCCATAGCCAGCTATGGTCAGGTGGTAGAAAGGAAAGCCCTCAAGGTCATATACCGTTTCCGTTACCAAATCAATCTGTTTTGCAGCTTGCAGAGAAACGCCATCCTCTAGTGCAGCCCTGAGAGTAAGCGCCTGGCTTACAGCAACTGGCAGAGGCTCGGCACTTTCCAGTGCATCAAAAGGCTTTGCGCTTTGCGTCCCACAAGCTGCCAATAGCAGGATCAGGGCGACAACCGACAACCGACAACCGACAACCGACAAAGAATGTGAGTGAACATTTTGCAATACCTCCGTAGCCCAGATTACTCTTTTACGATCAAGATCGTCAGGTGAGTGATTTCAATTTATTCTTGGTGCAATATTATCGGGATAAGATTTGCGATCCTCTGGCTGGCAT
>JBBIUP010000052.1:3474-17526 GCA_037440185.1 Meiothermus sp.
ATTTATTCTTGGTGCAATATTATCGGGATAAGATTTGCGATCCTCTGGCTGGCATAGTGTGTGTAAGAGACCGTCTTGAAAATCAAGCCAGTCTTCTGAGCATTAGGTAGCTCTGGCTCTATCACCGCCCATTCGCCATCCTGTACATCGGTTGGGTAGGCTTTGCGTTTCTTCACAAACTCGCATACTGCCCAACCTTCCTCGGATTTTCAAGACGGTCTCTAAGGGCTTAAGCGCCCCGCAGCCAGATGGCCTTGGGCAACAACATCACCCGCTCGAGGCCCGACAGTGAGGCCCGGCGCGAGAGGTTGTCCCAGCCACCCTGCTCGAGCTTGTCCAGAATCCCCTGGTATTGCAGGCCCGCCAATGCAATTGCACCACGCCCAGTCTTGAGATACTTGAGGCCCACCAGCCCCTCGCGGTAGAGCCGACGGGCATCGGAAGCCAGTTCGCGCATCAGGCTTACATAGCGTGGGCTGATGCAGCCCTGGCGCAAATCTTCTATGGATACATCGTGCTTGCGCATCAGCTCGGCAGGCAGGTAGACCCGGCCCAGCGCCAGGTCTTCACCCACATCGCGCAGGCAGTTGGTGAGCTGCATGGCCTGCCCCAGTTTGATGGCGGCATCTCGCCCCACCTCACCCGCGCCCCCGATAGGTGCAATCATCAGCCCTACCGTTCCGGCCACCCGGTAGCAATAGGTATATAGCTCGTCCATGGTTTCCAGGCGTACCGGATTCAGATCGGCCAGAAAACCCTCTTTCATCTCGGCAAAGGCTTGTTTTGGGATGTCCCAGCGTTGCAAGGCCCAGGTCAGGGCCACTTCCCAGTCTTCTCTGGGAACCCCTGCATAGGCACGCTCGATTCCCGCCCACCATTCATTCAAATCTGCCAGCGGGTTGGAGGACTCGTCTACTGCATCGTCCCCGATGCGGCAAGCCGCATAGACAGCCCAGGCACCCTTGCGGGCCTGACCCTTAAACAACAAGCTACCGCAATAAAACGTAGCCGAATGGCGACGGATAATTTCCGATACAGCTTGCCAGTTAGGTTCCATTCTGATCTCCTGGGGCACCGTCTTGAAAAAGTACTATTGGCTAAGAATGCCTTTATCCTTCGGTTGTGACTTTTGTCCCTGTCACAAATCCTACCGACCTTTCCCGCCAGCCGTCTACCTTGAAACCACTTTTAGATAGTGAATCCATTAGCTCAGGAAGGGCAGGAAAGCGCAGGCCTGTCCACTCCAGCGCTCGCTGTAGGGGGCCGTCGGAGCGGTGGCTGAACATGATCCAGAGCCGCCCACCAGGTTTGAGCACCCTGAACATTTCAGCGACAACCACCTGGGGATCGGGGAATTCGTTCCAACTACCCCCCACCACCACCCCATCCACCGAAGCTTCGGGCAGTGGAATGGCCTCGGCACGGGCCAGCAAGGGCACAAAACCGGCATATCCCCTGGCCTTGCGGAGGGCCACCTTCAGCATGGCCGGCGAGAGGTCGAGGGCGTAGACCTGGGCCGCACCTGCATCGAGCAAAGCCCTGGCGTAGAGGCCTGTAGAAGTCCCCAGGTCCAGGAATCGTGATCCAGCAACCGGTTGCACTGCGTTTACCAATAAGGCAAACTCTTCTTGCAACGGAAAGGGTCTGCCGGAAAGCAGCGAGAGGGCTCTTTTCCGCCAGATTTCGTAGCCGAATGCGGTCATGGGAAGCAGATTTGTCCACGCTGCCAACGTGATTGGAGTTTGCTTTCGCTGATCTAGAATAATTTCGTTCATCTTGAACCTCTGATTCGGATACATTCCTAAACTTGTACAAACTTTGGACAATTTCCCGAACGAAGTCTTGACATAACTTAGACAGTAACTTACTCTATTATGTAACAAAAGGATTTACTTATGCGCAACGATCTAGGGGTTTACACCATCGCCGAAGTGGAAGATCGTGCAGGTTTGTCTTCCGCGCTACTTCGCCAATGGGAGCGGCGCTACGGTTTTCCCCGGCCTGAGCGTTCTCCAGGTGGACACAGGTTGTACAGTGAGACCGATCTGGAGGCCCTGCGCCACATCAAACAGTGGATTGCCGAAGGGGTGGCCCCGGCCCAGGCCGTCAAGCGCTACCTCGAGGGCCTGACCCAGGAAGGGCCGCGCCCCCCCGAAACCCTTTCGCTCGAGCTCGAAGAAGCCCTGCTGCGAGCCGACACCGAAGCTGCCGAACGGGTGCTCTCGGAAGCCTACCGGCTGCACCCAATGGAAACCGTGGTGATGGATGTGATCTCGCCCTGTCTGCGACGCATCGGCGATGGCTGGCACCTGGGCCGGGTCACTACTGCCCAAGAACATCTGTCCAGTACCTATTTGCGGGGTTCCCTGCAGGGCCTGCTCAATCTGATGGGCGGTTCGCTGGGGCCTACGCTGGTGGTTTCGACGCTACCCGGCGAACAACATGAGATCGGTAGCCTGATCACTGCGTTGTTTTTGCGGCGGGCAGGGTACACAGTGCACTACCTTGGCCCCAATACCCCCCTTGCCGACCTCAAATCCTTCGCCGAACGCACCGAAGCCAAAGCCATCGTGCTTTCAGCCATGCAGCCAATTTCGCTCGAGACCCTCCCGCATCAGGCCCTGCGTCACCTGGCGCCGCTGGTGGTGGTGGGTGGGCGTGCTGCTGCCGGTGACCCTCGCTCTATAGAACGTCTGGGGGCCCACTACCTGGGCAACGACCCCCGTGAACTGGCCGAGTCGTTGTCGGTGGCTCTGAAGAAGGCGGGCCTGTGGTAGCGTTCGGCTTTCCCAGGGAGGACGCTCCCGGTAGAGCAAAATCATCCTCTCCCTGCCATGTTGCAATGCTGGAAATCACGTTCAAGGAGGCACTATGAAAAAGGTACGTAGAAAAGAAGTGGTCTATCGGGCCGGCGACCGTGCAGATGTGCTCTATCACCTCGAGCGCGGCCTGGTGCGCATCATCGAGATTCTGCCCGATGGGCGGCAGCTCACCCTGCGCCACGTCCTGCCCGGCGATTATTTTGGCGAAGAAGCCCTCTCGGAGCAGCAGTATAAGTACACTGCTGAGGCCCTGACGGAAGCCGCTGCTTTTGCGGTAGATCCCAAAACCCTGTCGGGTGATGATTTACGGGCCCTGGCCGGAAGCCTGGCCAGCCAGATGGTACAGGTACAAGCCTACGAAACCCACCTTCAGTGGGGCGAACTTCGCAGCCGCATCTGCCGTTACCTGCTCTACTTGGCCGCTACTGCTGCCAAGGGCCAGGATGAACGCGGGGTCTACGTGACGGCCAGCCACGAAGAAATTGCCGATGCCACCGCTTCGACCCGCGAGTCGGTCAGCAAGCTGCTCTCCGATCTGCGCCACGAGGGCATCCTGGATACCGGCTACCGCAAAATCTATCTGGTAGACCGCAAGACCCTGGAACTGGAAGCCGAAAGTCGGATGCTACAAGCGGTTTGAGGTTGGCCATGAAGGTACTCATCGTCGGCGGCAGCGGTTATGTGGGAAGCCACATGGCACAACACCTTCTGGAGCAGGGCCACCAGGTTACCATCGCCTCGAGGCGTGGTGAGGGGCCGCTCGAGGGCGTGCGGTATGTGGCAGCCGATGCCGCCAAAGACGAGGGTCTTCGGGACGCCGCCCTGGGGCACGAGGCCCTGATCTACCTGGTGGGCATCATCCGTGAGCGCGGTGATCAGACCTTTCGCCAGGCCCACGTGGAGGGGGTGCGCCACAGCCTGGCAGCAGCCAGGTCAGCGGGCCTCCGGCGCTTTGTGCACATGTCGGCGCTGGGCGTGGCCCGTGGCACCGGCAGCCGCTACTACGAGACCAAGGCCGAAGGCGAAGAACTGGTACAGGCCTCGGGGCTGGACTGGACGATTCTGCGCCCCAGCCTGATTTTTGGGCGAGGCGATGAGTTTTTTGGCGGTGTTTTGAAAGGGCTGATTACCGCACCGGCCCCCTTTGTTCCTCAAATCGGCGATGGGAGTTTTGTTTTTCGCCCGGTCTGGGTGGGCGATGTGGCGATGGCTTTCGAACAAGCCCTCCATCGCCCCGCTACCCTCCACCGCAGCTACAACCTGGTGGGGCCCAAAGAATATACCTTCCGCGAATTACTTCTGCTGGTACGCGATACCCTGGGCTCGAGAAAACCCCTGTTGCCCATCCCGCTGGCCCTGATGGATATGGCAGTTCCATTGATCTCCCCACTGCCCTTCAGCCCGATCACACTGGATCAGTATTTACAACTCAAGATGGGCAATACTGCCGACCCTGTGCATATGCTTGGCGCTTTTTCTTTGTTGGAACGATCCCTGGAAGTGGAGTTACCTGGAATCCTAACAACTAAACGGTTGGTTAGTGCTTAGTCTGGAATACTGTTGAAAAACCAGGCCAGGTCTACCCTGAGAGCGTGATTAAGTCTGCTCGGCCTTATCTGTTGAAATTGCAAACACCCACTCACCCGCTTAAACGCTTCGAGGAAGCGCTTCCGCACAGCCGCGACGGGTTGCTAAAGCTATGGTCGGAGTTGGCTACCAGGGTGCGTGTGGCCGATCCAGGCCGTTATTTTGCAGTGCAGGATGCCCTCGAGCAGGATATCCCCTTTCCGGTGTTGGTGCTGTATGTGTTCCGCGAATCCCGTCGGGCCCTGGAAGACAACCGTGCCCAAAAACGCGCAGCCGAATAACCCCTGGTTTTTGTGACCCACCCCGGCTTGTGGGGTGGGTTTTTGTTGTTTGATACGGAGAACTATGCGGTGGTTCTGGGTTTTGCTGTGGGCCGGGGGGCTGGCCTGGGCCAACCCCTTGTTGGTAGAAGGGCGTTTTGCCGACGCTTATCAACAAGGCAGGACTGCCGGGGGTACGGGGTGGTTGTTGGCCGCTCAGGCCGCCAATCTATATGCCTCCTATATCGCTACCAGCGACAGCGAGATTGGGAAATGGTTTGCGCTAGGACAAGAAGCTGCCCAGCGAGCACTGGAATTCAATGCTCAGTCGGCAGAAGCCCACTTCGAGTTGGCTCGCTCAATTGGGGGGCAGTTGTCCCAGCAAAATCTGTTGGGGCGAGCTGCTAATGTGAGTGTGATGCGAGACCACCTACAGCAAGCCCTGCGCTTACGTCCGGACTATCCCGAGGCCAGGGCAGCCCTGGCGGTGTGGCACCTCGAGGTCGCGCAAGCCGGGATTGGTTGGCTCTACAGTGCCAACACCAACCAGGTCAGACCGCTTTTTGAGGAAGCATTGCGCCTGGAGCCCAATTCTGTTCTGATTCGGGTCTGGTATGCCCAAGTGTTGGTGAAGCTAGGGGCAACCCAGCAAGCACGGGTTCAACTCGAGCAAGCCCTCCGCCTGACCCCCCGCGACGCCGCCGAGCGCTTCGAGCAGGGGTTTGCCAGAGAACGGCTGCAAAATTTGCGCTAGGCGATTCAATACAAACCCACAACTGTGAGCCTCCGGCTGTTCCCCTTGCCCAAACCCCCATACCCTGACCCTGCCATGCCCGAACTTCCCGAAGTTGAGACCACTAGGCGCATCCTCGAGCCCTTTCTGCTGGGGCAGCGCATCGTCAAGGTTAGCCACCGTGACCCTGCTCGTTACCGCCGCACCGAACTGGCCGAAGGACGCCAGGTGTTGGGCACCTCTCGCCGGGGCAAATACCTGCTCTTGCACCTGGATAAAAAGCTGGAAGCCATCGTGCACCTGGGCATGACCGGCGGCTTCCGTTTTAAGCCGCACAGCCACACTCGAGTAACCCTGCAATTACCGGGGCAGACACTGTATTACACCGATCCCCGTCGCTTTGGCAAATGGTGGGTGGTGGAGGCAGGCAACTACAGCGAGATAGACCTATTGAGCCGCATGGGGCCAGAACCGCTCTCGGAAGATTTCACCCTGGCCGACTTCAAACAGTCGCTGACCCAGACCGCCCGAAAAATCAAAGAGGTGCTGCTCTCGCAGGAGGCGGTTGCAGGCATAGGCAACATCTACGCCGACGAGTCGCTATGGATGAGCAAAATCCACCCCGAGCGGCCCGCCCATGCGCTATCTTCGCCTGAAATTAGGAGGCTGTACGGGGCTATTCGCGAAGTAATGGGACAGGCTGTTGAAGCAGGTGGTTCTACCCTCTCCGACCAGAGCTACCAGCAGCCGGACGGTGAACCCGGCTACTTCCAGTTTCAGCACAACACCTACAACCGCACCGACCAGGCCTGCAACCGCAAAGGCTGCACGGGCAAGATCGCCAAGATTGTAGTGGGTGGGCGCGGAACGCACTTCTGCCCGGAGTGCCAGAGGCGTTGAAGTTTTGAGGGTTGGAAGGAAGGCCAAAAGCCACAACAGACGGCCGTGACGCAATTGGTTCTCCCCTGATTACTGCCCTCTGCCCTCCGCTCACTGGCTCGCCTGCGGTAACTGTCCGCGTTCGGCCAGGGTGTTGGTGACGATCCAGGCTTCGGCTTCTTCGGGGGTTTTGACCCTATAGACCTCTTCGCCGGTGCGCTTGTCTACAATGCCATAGGCCTTGCTACCCTTGAGGGGCTGGTACGCAAAGGGCGCGGACTGGAGAAAGGTCTCGAGATCTACCCCCTCACCCAACATCTGGCGGAACCAGGCCTGCTGGGCTTTCTCGACCCGCCGATAGCCCCAGTAGTTGACCAGGCCAAACAGGGCGATGAGTACGAAGAGGGCCAGAAAAACAACGATCCAGCTCATGCGCCCAGCTTAAGCCAAGGGCAGGGCTGGCAGGTTTGATCAGGTCACCGGCTGAGCCTGTGGCTGGTATGACGCCAGCGCTTTGCCCAGCGCTTCGATCACCTGCCTGCGAAACTCGAGCGGCTCGAGAGCTTCCACTGCCGCCCCAGCACCCAAGACCCAGCCCAAAGCCTGCTCGGGGTATTCGAAGCGAATTTGGGCTTTCAACCAGCCATCGTCTACCGGCTCGCTGTGCTCGAGTTGTCCCCAGTGGCTGGCGGGGTTGGAGCGCTCGGTCTACAGCCACCTGCTCACCAGTCGCCACGCCGTGCCGCTGATGCAAGGGCAAAACGCGGGTTTGATCGTTGAAGTCACCGACGGCGATACCCTGGGCTATCGCGGCAACTTTTTCTACGACCTGGTAAAAACCACGGTGATCCGACTGGCCCACAACATGGCCGAGGAATTTCGGGGCAAGCGCATCAACGTGAGCGGCAGGCCGGATCAGGCCAGCGCGAACATCACCGCCCTGGCCCTCACCCCCGGCTTCTTGCGTTCGGAGGCGATGTTGGAGCACTTCGGCGTGAACGAGGCCAACTGGCGTGACGCCATCGCCCAAGACCCCTACTACGCTGAGTCCGAGACCCCGCACTACATCGGGCGGGCCGTCATCGCGCTGGCTGCCGATCCAAAGGTTCACAAAAAGGCAGGCCAGGCCCTGGCCACCTGGCATCTGAGCCGTGAGTACGGCTTCACCGACATAGACGGTAGAGCCCCGCACTGGCAGGAGTTCTTCGAAGGTAAAAAGGCCGCCGAGGCCTGAGGAGCGCTGCGGGGGACTCGGATTCTCCCGCGCTGCTGTTTTGCTGTATTCTGTCGTAGCCAGAATGATCGCTCTCAAGCTACCCACCAACTATGCCTGGAAACCACTGCTGGCCTTGTACAACCACAGCCACTGCCGGGAACCCACCGAGTATGCCAACCCCCAAAGGGGGCTGTTGGAAGGAATTGTCGAGCTACCCAAACCTTGGTGGTATCGAATCGAGCATAAGGGTCAAGCCCTCGAGCTTTCCCTCACCCCGCCTGACGGGGCCAAGAAGCCCACCCCGAAAGATTATGAAGCGGCCAGAATCTGGGCCAGCCAGCGCTTTTGGTTGGACTTGGATAACGAGGCTATGCGGAATGCCCTGGAGGTCAATTTTTTGGGCTATTCGCTCTCGAGCGAATTCTGGCCGGTGGTCTCGCCCGCCTACACCAGCTATTGGGCCGCGCTCTTGCGCATCTACTGTGGACGCAAGCTCGATCTGGCCCTGCGAAAGAACTTTGGCAGCCGCGTTGCTTTTGCTGACAAGGAGTACGCCCTGCTGCCCACCCCCGAGCAAATGCTGGCGGTGAACAACCTACAACTGCGGGCCATTGGTTTATCCAGTTGGAGCAGCAGCAAGCTGCCGCATATCACCCAGACTTTCTGGCACGATGATACGGTGCAGCTCGAGAACCTCCCCCCCGACTCCCAAGAGGCCCTGCGCCTGATCCACAAACACTTCGGGCTGGGCCATACCTCGGCGGCCTGGGTGCTGATGCGCGGAACCATCCATGCAGATGTGGCCCTGGAGGGCAGCCACATCCGGCGGGCCCTGGCCGAAGGGCTGGGGTTAGAAGGCCCGCCCAGGGTCAAGGAATACATAGAGCTGATGAAAATTCATGCACCTTACCGCAGCTTTGCTTCATATTACCTGCACCTCTCGCAGCTCAAGCTGTGGCGCAAAGACTGGGCGCAGGGGGACTGATCACCGGTTTGACGTACCGACCCTGACATTGGACAATACACATCGTGAGCAATATGCACATCTTACTTCACCCTCTTGTCCTTTCATCCCACCCAAACTGGATTAAGGGAGGGGATAGATGAAGGTTTTATTGGTGGCCGGAGGGCCGCCTGGTGAGCATGAAGTCTCGCTGTCCTCTGCACGGGGTGTGTTGGCCGCTATGCCACATCCCACCGAGCTGACCGTGATCGCCAAGGATGGCAGGTGGCTGATGGGTGAGGACGCCCGCGAAGCTCTGGCTGCTGGGGTTGCGGAACACGGCACACATAGCTTTCCGCCCGCCATTGCCTGGCAGGACTACAATGTGGCTTTTCCTCTTTTGCATGGCCCTATCGGTGAAGATGGGGTGATACAGGGCTTTTTGCAATTGCTGGGGCTGCCCTATGTCGGTGCGGGCGTGACCAGTTCGGCGCTGTGCATGGACAAAGATTTGTGCAAACGCACCCTGCACCAGGCCGGAATTCCAGTGGTGCCCTGGGTGACGTTTTACAAAGGCGAACCGACGCCCGAGCCCCACTTCAAGCCGCCCTATTTTGTCAAACCCGCCAATACCGGCTCCTCGGTAGGCATCTCTAAGGTCAAAACCGACCAGGACGCCAGCAAAGCCCTGGCCCAAGCCTTCGCCTGGGATCACAAGGTAATGGTCGAACAGGGTGTGGAGGGTGTGCGCGAACTGGAGGTCGCGTTGCTGGGCAATATCCACGCCGAGACCAGCGTAGTGGGCGAGATCACCTACCAGTCGGAGTTTTACGACTACGAAACCAAATACACCGAAGGCAAAGCGCAACTTCATCTGCCCGCGCAAATCCCACCCGAACTATCGGACAAGATTCGTGCCACCGCTATTGCAGCCTATCGAATCCTGGGTGTGCGCGGAATGGCCAGGGTGGATTTTTTCCTGTCGAGCAAAGGCGAACTGTACCTCAACGAGTTCAACACCATACCGGGTTTCACCCCTACCAGCATGTATCCAAAACTCTGGCAAGCCTCCGGTCTCTCCTACCCCAGTTTGCTCGACCAGTTGGTGCGGCTGGCGCTGGATGGTTGAGACGCTGCCGCTTGCGTTCGAGGAATCAGCCTCTGCCCTGCACCCTAAGGACACCTCGCAGGCCTCCCTACAAGCAGCCCATGCACTGTGGAAGTCAGTTGTGCTGGGCATAATGGGTTTATGAAGGAAAAACTCGAGATCGCCCGCAACTGGCTGCCGCGCTATACCGGAATGCCACTGGATGCGTTTGGCGACTATATTCTGCTCACCAACTTTTCCGACTATGTCGAGCGCTTTGCCACCCGGTTTGGCTGCGATGTTTATGGCGAAGGGCGGGCCATGCAGGCCACCACCAACCTGGCTGGCCTGACCATGATCAACTTTGGTATCGGCAGCGCCAATGCCGCCACCATCATGGATTTGCTCTCGGCGCGGATGCCCCAGGGTGTCTTGTTTTTGGGCAAGTGCGGTGGACTCAAGCGCAGCACCGAGATCGGCCACTTCATCTTGCCGATTGCAGCCATCCGGGGTGAAGGAACCTCCAACGACTATTTCCCCCCCGAAGTACCGGCCCTGCCCAGCTTCAAGTTGCACAAGTTTGTCTCGGAAAAAATTGTGGCACGGGGGCTGGAATACCGCACCGGCGTGATCTACACCACCAATCGCCGGGTCTGGGAACACGACCAAGCCTTCCTGGAACGCCTCAAAGCCATGACCTGCCTGGGCATTGATATGGAAACGGCCACCATCTTCATCGTAGGCCACCACAACGAAATTGCCCGTGGAGCGCTTCTGCTGGTTTCGGATGTGCCCATCACACCCGACGGGGTAAAGACCGAAGCCTCCGACCGCGAAGTAACCCATAAGTGGGTGGACGTGCACCTAGACTTGGGCATAGAAGCCATGACCGATATCGGGGCCAGGGGTGAGCAGATCAAACATTTCACCTATTGAAGAATGCCGATAGCTGATTGCAAAACCAAGGACGACAAACTTTGAGCGATATGTCCTGGTGATGGGTGAACGCTCGTACCATACCGTCCTTTGCCCTCCTTGGGTGCTCATCAGAGCGCTTTTCCCAGAGACAAAACTGATTGGAGGGCCAAGGATGGGCATCGGGGTCGAAACAGTTGCGTTCCCAGATGGATGCAACTCGAGTGAAGAGCACAGAGAGGGTATAAAGTGATCCAAAGGAGCCCACCATGCCAGAGAAAACCAAGGGAACCGGAGCCATTGACCAGGGCGTTGTTGAGGATCTGAGCGGTATTACGGTCATACGTGGGGGCGGCAGTCAGCGTGGCTGGAATGGCATCCTCTACAAACAGGGCATGTCCGCCAAAAATGTGGGCTCCACCGGCCTTTCGATCAACGTGGCTACCGTGCCTCCGGGGGCGATTGCCTATGCCCATATTCACGATGGTTTCGAGGTAATGCTGTTTATCTTGCAGGGTAAGGTCAAACACACCTATGGCGAGAATCTGGAACAAGAAGTTATCAACCAGGCTGGTGACTTCATCTACATCAAACCCGGTGTACCCCACGAGGTCTTTAATATCGGCAATGAAGAACTGGTGGTTTTTGTAGCTCGCTCGGCAGCGGATGAGTGGGACAAAATCATCAACTACCCTTCCAAATACCGCCCAACCCAGGGGGCTTGAGCAGGTTTGAACCGCAGGTCAGGAGTGGGAGTGAGGCTCCGGGATGGTTCGTCGCCGACAACCGCTTTCCCTACCCCAGTAGTTGCTGATAAAGCGCTACATACTCGCGGGCTGGCCTATCCCAGGAGAAATCGGCCTGCATGGCGTTTTTGGCAACCGCTTCGCGGTTAGGGTGTTTGAGAAATTCGCTGACCCCGTGTAAAACACCCCCCGCCTCCATCGAATCGAACATGAAGCCAGTTTCCCAGTGCTTCACGGTATCGAGCAGGCCACCCACTGCCCGCACAATGGGGGGGGTTCCGTAGCGCATGGCAATGAGTTGGGCCAGCCCACAAGGCTCGAAGCGCGAGGGCATCAAGAAACCATCGCAGCCCGCATAAATACGGTGGGCTAGGGCTTCATTGTAGCCCTGCACGTAGGCCATGCGATCTGGGAGGTGCGCGGCCATCCAGGCGAAAGTGCGCTCGAGGCCCGGCTCCCCACTCCCCAGCACCACCAGATTCACTCCCATTCCCATCAGGCCATCCACCGCATCGCCAATCAGATCTATCCCTTTCTGATGGGCAAAGCGCGAGACCACCCCCAGGGTGGGACGGTCTTCCAGGGCAAACTCGGCCAGCAGCTCAGCACGGTTGCTGGCCTTGCCCGAGAGGTTGCTGGCGTCGTAGTGGTGTCTCAGGTACCGGTCGGTAGCAGGATTCCAGTAGTCATGATCGAGACCATTCAGGATGCCCCTGAGTTTCCATTGTTGAGCACGCAGAACCCCGTCGAGTCCTTCGCCTCCCTCAGGGGTGCTGATCTCCCAGGCGTAGCGGGGCGAGACGGTGGTCACGGCATCGGCATTCACAATCCCGGCTTTCATCAGGTTGACCGCCCCATTGTGCTCGAGGCCCGCCCCATAGTAGGTCTCGCCCGACAACCGCGTCCAGGCATAGAAGTCCTGCGAACCCCAGACGCCCTGATAGGCCAGGTTGTGGATGGTATAGACCGTGCGGGCCTTAAACCAACCCAGGTTGCGCAACAAGGGCAGCAAGGCCGCCTGCCAGTCGTGGACATGGACGATATCGAAATCGCCCAGCAATTCTGCAGTCGCCATAGAGAAGCGAACAAAGCGGCGGAAGTCGTCGTCGTAGCCGTAGGGTTTGTCGCGGGAAAAATCCCCCAGCCCCACCAGCACATAGCGCACCCCGTCGTGCTCGGCGTGGCCGATCCCAATCTTCTCGCGCCCACCCTCGAAGTTGAACCGGGCTTCGCCCACATAGTAACCCTGGATACCCCAGTACCAGGGCAAAAAGATGGTGGGCTCGAGGCCCTGCTTCTTCAGGATCTGGGGCAGGCTTCCGATCACATCGGCCAGACCCCCTACCTTGGCAAAAGGGAAAGCTTCGGAGGCAACAAAGGCGACTTTCATAGAGACACTGGCAGCTTACCCCTTCTGCCCCTCCATTTCACGCCAGACCCCCTCTGGCAACCAGAGGCCCGAGACCCTTTGCACATTTTGCAGGCCGGGGTAGGCATAGACCCATACCGAGCATGCTGCATTTTCCTCTGGATGGTCTACCACGGTTCCCCCAATTGCGTTGCACGCCGAGCGGCCTAATTGTGGGAACCGCTCCAGGTATGCAATGGTAGAAATTCGCAAATATTCCCTGCCCTGATCCTCGAGCTCATCCAGCAAGACCAGCGCCTGGCTCAGGTCGGCAAACCACTGCACCTCGCCCCAGACCTGGCCCAAACCCTGCACCACCGCCGGATAGCTGTAAGGGAGTCGTTTGCGCCGGGGAATGTGAAAAAGTTGAAAACCCTCAATATAGGCCGGTTCCGAGCGAATCCAGCCCGCCTGTTGTGAAACCGCAAAATTGCGCTCCCCTCGCTTGAGGGTGCCGTAGACAAAAACTGCTTCTGGAACATCCATCTCTAGCAAAGCATACCGCTTGTTAAAGGTCTTCTACCTACCACCCTGGGCTTGCAACTTCTCGAGGGAGGCCTCAACCAAAGCACCAGGTACTATCGGCCCAACAACAACACCACCACCGGATGCTCGGTATCGGGCAACGAGAGGAGTTTGCGTACTTCTTCGTCGTAGAAGGTTTCGGCAGGATAGGCATGCAGCCCCAGCGCAGTAGCCGCCACCATCACCTCGCCCACCGCGTAACCCACTTCGAGCAGGGCGTAGCGAAAGCCACGCAAACCAAACACGGCTTCGGAGCGCTCCGGCACAGCATTAAACACCACCAGAGCCGCGGAAGTTTCCACCGCATCCAGATCCATCAGGGCCGATTTCCAGCTTTTGGGGTCGAAACGACCCGAGAGCTGCTCCAACTGGTGTTGCTTGGCCGCGTAGTGATAGATGCCCTGAAAAGTGTCTTGCAGGTGCTGCACGGCCAGGTAGACCTCGAGGGGATACGCACCTCCCGCCGAAGGATAGCCCCGTCCACCACGGCGCACCGCCAGCGGAGCCAGCACCTGTGAAAGCTCGGCCTGGGTGATGGAAGAACCCACTTTGGGCGTGGTGGGCATGACCCTGGAGAGCACCCGCCACACCGCCGGGCCACCGTCCCGCACTGGCTCGGCCAGTTCCACCGACTCCAGTGGATTGGCATAGACTTTGGCGGCAGGCGCCCGCCCACCCGGTAGCTGGTCTCCGGGGAAAATACGCGTCAGGCGGTAAAAAACCTTACCAGGATGCTTATCCATAAAATGCCTAAATCCAATAGCTGATAGCTTATACCAAATTCTGCCTATAAATGACCCAAAAGCGGTGAAAGAGACCCTCGGACGCGCCCCAGGCATAGTCGCTTACGCGATTCCGGCGTAGCCGGAACCTACCGGCATAGTCGCTTACGCGATTCCGGCGTAGCCGGAACCTACCGGCATAGTCGCTT
>JBBIUP010000053.1:0-14544 GCA_037440185.1 Meiothermus sp.
CCGCGAAGGTGGTCGCACCGTTGGGGCCGGCGTGGTCGCTAAGATTATCGAGTAAAGGAGGCCCTGAATGCCAAAGATTCGTATCAAACTTCGGGGCTTTGACCACAAAAGCCTGGACGCTTCGGCAGCCAAAATTGTGGAAACCGCCCGCCGCAGTGGGGCCCAGGTAGCTGGCCCGGTGCCGCTGCCGACCCGCATCCGTCGCTTCACCGTGCTGCGGGGCCCCTTCAAGCACAAGGACAGCCGTGAGCACTTTGAGCTGCGTACCCACAATCGCCTGGTGGATATCACCGACCCCACCCCCAAAACCATTGAGGGGTTGCGTAACCTCGACCTACCCACCGGGGTAGAGATCGAACTGAAGATGGTAGGAGGCCGCTAATGAAGGGCATCCTTGGAACCAAAGTTGGTATGACCCAGGTCTGGAAGGGCGATAAGGCCGTTCCCGTGACGGTGATTTTGGCTGGCCCCTGCCCGGTAGTACAGCGCAAAACCGCCGATAAGGATGGCTACGAAGCTGTGCAACTTGGCTTCCAAAGCCAGAAGGCCCAACGGGTCAACAAGCCTGCCAAGGGCCATTTCACCAGGGCCGGGGTAGAACCTGTGAAGTTCCTTAAGGAACTGCGGGGCTTCAACCCCGACGGCGATACCGTGACGGTAAGCATTTTCAATGCAGGGGAAGTGGTGGATGTGACGGGCACCTCCAAAGGCCACGGCTTCACCGGCGTGATGAAGAAATGGAACTTTGCCGGCGGCAACGACTCGCACGGTGCGCACAAGATTCACCGCCACGGTGGCTCGATTGGTAACCGCAAGACTCCTGGCCGAGTCTTCAAAGGTAAGAAGATGGCCGGGCGTTGGGGCAACGAAAAAGTGACTATTCAGGGCCTCGAGGTGGTGGATGTGCTCGAGGGGGAAAACCTGATCCTGGTCAAGGGCTCGGTACCAGGGGCCAACGGCAGCCTGGTGGTGGTGCGCCAGACCAGTAAAGTACCCGCCGTCAAGGCCGGAAAGGGAGGTAAGTGATGTATAACCTTCCGGTGCTCGGAAGCAAAAAGACCGTGGAGGCCCATCTTCCCGAAGCGGTTAATGGTCACGTGCTCTACGAAGTAGTGCGTTGGCAACTGGCCTCGCGCCGCCGGGGTACAGCCGCTACCAAGACCCGTGGCATGGTGAACTTCACCACCAAAAAGATGTACGGGCAAAAACACACTGGGCGCGCGCGCCACGGTGACTATGCGGCCCCTATTTTTGTGGGGGGTGGTACGGTCTTTGGCCCACAACCCCGCGACTACGGCTATACCCTGCCCAAAAAAGTGCGCAAGCTGGGTCTTTCGATGGCCCTGGCCGACCGCGCCAAGGAAGGCAAGCTCTTCCTGGTCGAAGACTTCAAGGGCGTGAACGGTAAAACCAAGGAGTTCGTGGCCTGGCTCAAAGCCAATAACCTCGAAGGTCATTCCATCTTGCTGGTCACCAGTGACGAGAAGGTGGCCCGTGCCGCCCGCAACCTGCCCAAGGTACGGGTGCTGGCGCCCGAGGGGCTCAATGTATACGACATCATGCGCCAGGAAGCCTTGGTGATGGAGGTGGCTGCCTGGGAAGGCGTACAGACCCGAGTGAACACATCCGCTCAGGGCGAAGGGGGTAAGGCCTGATGAAAACTCCCCACGACGTAATTCTTCAACCTGTTTTGTCGGAAAAAGCCTATGGTCGCTTCGCCGAAGGTATCTATACTTTCTGGGTGCACCCTGAGGCCAACAAGACCGAGATTGCCAATGCCGTGGAGGCTGCCTTCAAGGTCAAGGTAGTGCGGGTCAACACCCAGAACACCCTGGGCAAAGACAAGCGCCTGGGCCGCTTTGCCGGCAAGCGTTCCGACCGCAAGAAGGCCATCGTCACGGTGGCCGCCGGACAGAAGATCGAAGCCCTGGAAGGACTGATCTAGCGCAGCTTTGCGTTGACTGCGGGCTTTATCTAAGAAAAGGAGGTAAAAAGGTAAAAGGGGTAAAAGGTAAAAGCAAGGCAACGGGTTGTTTGCGGTTACTTTTTCACTTTTCACCTTTTCCACTTTTCTTCAATCGCCTCGAGACCGAGCCAAGCCTGTCTATCTCACGAACAGGGGCGGATGAAGGGGCAAAAAATCCACTTGGAATCAGGACGACTCGGTTAGTCCGTATCAGGTGAGAGGAAAGAGAAAATGGCTGTAAAGAAGTTTAGACCCTATACCCCCTCGCGCCGCACCATGACGGTGGCGGATTTCTCCGATCTGACCAAGAAGCGGCCGGAGAAGAGCCTCACCGCCCCGATCAAAAAAACTGGGGGGCGCAACAACCAGGGCCGCACCACCAGCCGGTTCATTTCCGGTGGCCACAAGCAGCTCTACCGCATCATTGACTTCCGCCGCCGCGACAAGGTCGGAATTCCTGCACGGGTTGCGGCCATCGAGTACGATCCCAACCGCACCGCCCGCATCGCACTTTTGTTCTACCGCGATGGCGAGAAGCGCTACATTCTGGCGCCCGACACCCTGAGCGTAGACAGCACCGTCAGCAGTGGCCCCGAAGCCACCATCGCCGTGGGCAACGCGCTTCCTTTGCGTTTCATCCCGGTCGGTACGGTAATTCATGCCGTTGAACTCGAGCCGGGCAAGGGAGCCAAAATGGCCCGCAGTGCTGGCACCAGCGTGCAGGTGCAGGGCCGCGAAGGTGATTATGTGATCTTGCGGCTGCCCTCGGGCGAGTTGCGCAAGGTGCACGGGGAGTGCTTTGCCACCATCGGGGTGGTTTCCAACAGCGATCACAAAAATATCGTGATCGGCAAGGCGGGCCGTAACCGTCACAAAGGCCGCAAGGGCCACGTGCGCGGTACGGTTATGAACCCGGTAGACCACCCGCACGGCGGTGGGGAAGGCCGGGCTCCGCGGGGCCGTCCGCCGGTTTCGCCCTGGGGCCAGCAGGCTAAAGGCCTCAAGACCCGCAAGAAGAAGAAGCCCTCGAGCGCGCTCATCGTGTCTCGTCGAAAGTAGGAACTTTTTCGTGCCGCCGCGCGCGGCGGCACAGGTGAGGAAACTATGCCACGCAGCTTGAAAAAAGGAATTTTCGTGGAAGGCCACCTGCTGGAAAAAGTCGAGGCGATGAACGCCAAAGGCGAAAAGCGGGTAATCAAAACCTGGAGCCGTCGAAGCACCGTCGTGCCCGAGATGATCGGCCATACCCTGGCGGTTTACAACGGCAAGCAACACGTACCGGTCTATGTGACCGAGCAAATGGTCGGGCACAAGCTAGGCGAGTTCTCGCCCACCCGCACCTACAAGGGTCATAGCCGCGAGGCCAAGACCGCTGCCAAGAAATAAGGGGGTGAACCATGGAAGCCAAACGTCGTTTGAGAAAGAGTGAACGCAAGGACATTCGCAATGACCTCCGTGATGTTTACCATCCCGGCTCGGCGGGCTTGCAGCGCTATGCCAAGATGTCGTTGCGCGAACAGAGCGAGGCCCTCAAGGCTGAAACTGCCCATACCTATGCCCAGGCCACCGCCCGGCACATCCGTATGTCGCCGCAGAAGGTGCGCCTGGTAGTAGACCTGATTCGCGGCAAGAAACTCGAGGAAGCCCGTTCCATCCTCAAGTACACCCCACACCGTGCTTCAGAGATTGTGGCCAAGGTACTCGAGTCGGCAGCCGCCAATGGCATGAACGATGACCGCAAGAACATGATCGAAGATCAGATCTTCGTCAAGGCAGCCTTTGTGGATGAAGGCCCTGCCATCAAGCGGATGCTGCCTCGCGCCCGTGGAAGCGCCAACATGATCAAGAAGCGTACCAGCCACATCACCATTATCGTGGGGGAGAAAAATGGGTAACAAAATCAATCCCGTAGGCTTGCGCCTGGGTATCACCCGCGAGTTTGAATCGCGCTGGTACGCAAGCAAGAAGTCTTATGCCAAGATCATTCAAGATGACCGCCTGATTCGCCGTACCATCGAGAAAGAACTGCGCCCGGCAGGTTTGGCCCGTATAGATGTCGAGCGTGCTGCCGACAACATTGCCATTACCGTTTATGCAGCCAAGCCCGGTGTGGTTATTGGGCGTGGTGGTGAAACCATCAAGCGCTTGCGCGAGACCTTACAAAATAAGTTCCCCGGCAAGACTGTTGCCCTGAACGTTCAGGAAGTGGGCAACCCCAACCTGTCGGCGCCCCTGGTAGCCCAGCGCGTCGCCGAACAGATCGAACGCCGTTTTGCCGTACGCCGTAGCATCAAGCAGGCCGTCCAGCGGGTGCGTGAATCCGGTGCGCAAGGGGCCAAGATCGTGGTCTCGGGTCGGATTGGTGGGGCCGAACAGGCCCGCGTCGAGTGGGCTGCCGAAGGCCGGGTGCCCCTGCATACCCTGCGGGCCAACATTGATTATGGAACCGCCAGGGCCGAGACCACCTATGGTTCGCTGGGAGTCAAGGCTTATGTGTTCATGGGCGAGGTAATTGGCGGCAAGAAGATTGTGCCTGGTGCAACGCCTGCCGCCCGTCCCGCAGCGCCCAAGCGCGACCGCGAGGACAGCAAGCCGCGCCGTCGCTCGGCGGTGCGCAAAGCGGGAGCCGGCACCAAGGAAGGGGGCGAGTAAAGCATGTTGATGCCCAAACGCATGAAATATCGCAAGGCCCACCGTGGTCGGATGCGCGGCACTGCCAAGGGTGGCGACTATGTGGCCTTTGGCGAGTGGGGCTTGGTGGCCATGGAGCCCACCTGGGTTACCAGCCAGCAAATTGAAGCAGCCCGTGTGGCGATGGTACGCCACTTCCGCCGTGGAGGGAAGATTTTTATTCGTATCTTCCCCGACAAACCCTTTACCAAGAAGCCCCTGGAAGTCCGGATGGGGAAGGGGAAGGGGAATGTGGAGGGTTATGTTGCTGTGGTGAAGCCGGGCCGGGTGATGTTTGAAGTATCCGGTGTAACCGAAGACCAAGCCCGTGAAGCCCTTCGTCTGGCAGGACACAAGCTGCCCATGCAAACCAAGGTGGTGAGACGCGATGCCTATGACGAAGCCCAGTGAACTGCGCAAACTGCCGGTGCCAGAGTTGCAAAAGCGAATTCAGGACACCAAGAAAGAGCTAATGGAGTTGCGTTTTCAGTCCAGCATCGGGCAACTGGACAAAAACCATCGAGTAGCCGAGGCCAAGCGCGAGATTGCCCGCATGATGACTGTGCTGGGCGAGAAGGCCAAAGAGGTCACGGTGGCGAGCAAGGCCGAAGCCGAGTCCGCCAAGGCTCCGAAGAAGACCGCCGCTAAGACCAAAGCCCCTGCAGAGAAAAAGCCCCGCGCCAAGAAGGCCTAAGAAAGGAGTCGGTAATGCCCAAAAAAGTTCTAACCGGCGTGGTGGTGAGCGATAAGGCGCAGAAGACCGTCACGGTTTTGGTCGAGCGTCAGATGCAGCACCCGCTGTACGGCAAGGTCATCAAACAATCCAAAAAGTATCTTGCCCACGACGAAAACGACCAGTACAAGCTAGGCGATATCGTTGAGATCAAGGAAGCAACCCCAATGTCGAAGAACAAAAAATTTGTGGTGGTTGGGCGCCTCGAGGAAGGCCGTATGGACTTGGTCGAACGCTACCAATTGCGCAAGGAGCGTGGTAAAGCGTGATCCCGTTCGGCGCTTCGAATAACCAGGAGGGCCTCGCATGATTCAGCAAGAAACCGTGCTGGAAGTCGCCGACAATACTGGCGCTCGCAAAATTGCCTGCATCCGGGTGATGGGCGGCCACTACCGCAAATATGCCGGGGTGGGCGATGTGATTGTGGCCTCGGTCAAGGAAGCCATTCCCCGTGGCATGGTCAAGGAAGGCGATGTGGTCAAAGCCGTGGTGGTGCGCACTGCTAAGGAAATCCGCCGCCAGGATGGTTCTTCCATCCGCTTCGATACCAATGCTGCTGTCATCATCAACCCCCAGAACGAGCCCCGTGGAACCCGCGTGTTTGGCCCGGTAGCCCGTGAACTGCGCGAACGCGGTTTCATGAAGATCGTTTCGCTGGCACCCGAGGTGCTCTGAATCTCAATATGGGTCGCGGGTTCTTGCCGTAGGCAAGTTGTTTCCGATACGCTGGAGGCTTCCTGGGTCTCCAGTCCCGCACCCAGCTTGTTGAAGCAAAAGAAGGCAACAACCAGCCCTCCATGTGGAACAAGCCTCGAGCAAAGGATGCTTTTTAGGGCAATTTCTGGTAGACTTGCCATTTGGTGTCTAGGATTTGGCTGTCCCGGCCCGGAAGCAAAATCGGAGGAATAATGTCCAAGGTACACGTCAAAAAAGGGGACACTGTAGTGGTTCTTTCTGGTAAAGAAGGACTGCGCGGTGAGACCGGCAAAATCAAGTCCGTCATGCCCAAGGAGGGTATGGTGGTGGTCGAGGGGCTGAACATGATCAAGCGTGCGGTGCGCCCCAACCCCCGCAACCCTCAGGGGGGCTTCATCGAGAGCGAGGCCCCGCTGCACGCCTCCAAGGTGATGCCCATCTGCCCAAGTTGCGAGAAGCCTACCCGCATCCGTCACCGGAAAATTAAGGGCGATGACGGCAAAGAACGCAACATCCGCGTTTGCGCCAAATGCGATGGCGTGTTGGATACTACCAAGTAAGGGGAGATTCAGATATGGCTCTAGAAGTTGCCCTCAAGAAACGCTACGCCGAGGAGATTCGCCCCGAGCTGATGAAGCGCTTTGCCTATGACAACATCATGGCTGCGCCCCGCCTGGTCAAAATTGTGGTTAATCAGGGTTTGGGAGAGGCCAAGGAAGACAGCCGGATTTTGGAAAAAGCTGGCAAAGAACTGGCCATCATTACGGGTCAGCAACCTGCCATCACCCGTGCCAAGAAGTCCATCTCCAACTTCAAGCTGCGTCAGGGAATGCCCATTGGCTTGCGTGTAACCTTGCGCGGTGACCGAATGTGGATTTTTGCCGAGAAACTGCTCAACATCGCCCTGCCCCGCATCCGCGATTTCCGTGGGGTCAACCCCGGTGCCTTCGATGGTCGTGGCAACTACAACCTGGGCCTGCGCGAGCAAGCCATCTTCCCCGAGATCACCTTCGATATGGTGGATACGGTACGCGGGATGGATATCGCGGTGGTCACCACGGCCAGGACCGACGAGGAAGCCAAGGCGCTGTTGGAATTGCTCGGGTTTCCGTTCCGTAAGTAGAGGTCTATAGCCCAATCCCCTACTGATAATAGACTTTTGACTAGCGACTGAAAGGAGGTGAATCAATGGCTAAAAAATCCCAAGTCGAGAAGATGAAGCGCAAGCAAAAAACCATCGCCAAGTATGCGGCCAAGCGGGCTGCCCTCAAAGCAGCGGGTGACTACGCTGCACTGGCCGAACTGCCCCGCGATGCCAGCCCCACCCGCCACAAGAACCGTTGTGCGGTGACGGGCCGTTCGAAGGCTTTCCTGCGCTACTTTGGTATCTCGCGTCTTCAGTTTCGCGAAATGGCCCACAAGGGCCAGTTGCCTGGTGTCAAGAAAGCCAGCTGGTAAAGATTGCTTTGTAGGTCGGTGAGTTTTTACCGATACCGCAGGGCCAATCCTCGAGCGCTCTCTGCGGATGTTCTGAACTGGCTGGTTGGCAGATTTGGCCAAGACCGAGTTCCGCAAACCTCCAAACAAGGCAGAACGCTTGAAAAGAAGGAGATTCTGTAATGCTTAGTGACCCAATTGCCGATATGTTGACCCGGATTCGCAACGGAATCCAGGTTCACAAGGAGAGCGTGGATGTGCCTGCTTCCAAGTTCAAGCAGCAGATTGCCAGCATCCTTGTCAAGGAAGGTTTTCTCAAGGGGATTGAGCAGGTTGAAGTGAATGGCAAGCCCTTCATCCGCCTGACCCTCAAATACGGCCCTCGCCGCGAGCAGGTGATCCAGCACATTCAGCGGGTCAGCCGCCCAGGTCGCCGGGTCTATGTGACCGCCGAGAACATGCCCAGCGTGCGCCGTGGTCTGGGGGTGGCAATTGTCTCGACCTCTAAAGGTCTGTTGCCCGACCGCGAGGCCCGCAAGCTGGGTGTGGGTGGCGAAGTGATTTGCGAGGTGTGGTAATGAGCCGCATTGGAAAGCAAGCCATTGCCTTGCCCAAAGGCGTGACCGTGGATGTGGCGGCTGGGTTGGTTAAGGTCAAGGGTACTAAGGGCGAACTGACCGTTCCCATTCACGCCGACCTTACCGTGAAGAACGAAAACGGTGCCATCACGGTGAGCCGCCCCTCGGATAGCCGTACCCACAAGAGCCTCCACGGCCTGACCCGTACCCTCATTGCCAATGCGATTCAGGGCGTTTCGGCGGGCTATGTGAAAGAAATGCTGATCAGCGGTACGGGCTATCGCGCAACCATGCAGGGCAAAAACCTCGAGCTTACCGTGGGGCACAGCCACAAGGATATCGTTACGCCTCCAGCAGGCATCACCTTCGAAGTGCCCGAACCCACCAAAATCCGGGTTGTGGGAATTGATAAGCAACTGGTGGGACAGGTCGCAGCCAACGTACGGGCGGTGCGTCCCCCCGATGCTTACCATGCCAAGGGCATTCGTTACGCCGACGAGGTGATCAAGACCAAGCCCGGCAAGACTGCGGGCAAATAGACGCATCCCGCCCCCGGTCTGCTGAGCGGGAGCGGGTGTTAGTAGGAAGGAGAATCTGTGGCTCGTTTGTCCACTGAAGATCGCCGCAAGTTCCGGGTTCGCAACACTGTCAAATCCTCAGGCCGCCTGCGCCTCAGCGTTCACCGCAGCTTGCAGCATATCTACGCACAAATCATTGATGATGGCAAAGGGGAGACCCTGGCGGCTGTCTCGAGTAAATCTCTCAAACTTTCGGGTAACAAGACCGAAGTGGCCAAAAAGGTCGGCCAGGCCATTGCCGAGGCGGCTAAAGCCAAAGGCATTGCCCAGGTGGTTTTTGACCGGGGCTCGTTCAAGTATCACGGGCGCGTGAAGGCCCTGGCCGATAGTGCGCGTGAAGGGGGATTGGAGTTCTAAGCCGAAGGCTGAAAGCCTAAAGCCCAAGGCCAGAAAAGGCTCCACTTTTAGCTTTCAGTGTTTGGCTTTCCGTGAGGTTTTTATATGCCTGAAACCGATTATGAAGAAAAGATGATCCTTGTGCGCCGCACCTCCAAGACCTACCAGGGGGGTCGTCGCTTTCGCTTCGGGGCTTTGGTAGCCGTCGGAGACCGGCAGGGCCGGGTGGGCCTGGGCTTGGGCAAGGCCAAAGAAGTTCCGATGGCAGTGCAAAAAGCCAACAACTATGCCAAGCGTGAGATGGTAGAGGTGCCCCTGCAAAACGGCACCATTCCCCACGAGATCAGCGTGACCTGGGGCTCTTCCACCATCCTGCTGCGCCCTGCTGCACCCGGTACCGGGGTAATTGCAGGTAAGGTGCCCCGCGCCATCCTCGAGCTCGCCGGCATCACCGACATCCTGACCAAGGAACTGGGCTCGCGCAACTCGGTCAACATTGCCTATGCCACCATGGAGGCCCTGCGTCAACTGCAGACCTGGGACGATGTCAAGCGCCTGCGCAAGGTACCCACCAAAGCCGAGGAGGTGGCCTGATGGCTACCGTCAAAGTTCGGCTGGTCAAGAGCCCCATCGGCTATCCCAAAGATCAGAAAGCCGCCCTCAAGGTACTGGGTTTGACCAAGATGAACCGTGTGCGTGAGGTGCAGGATAACCCCGCCATGCGCGGTCAGATTCGCAAGGTTTCCCACCTGGTGGAGGTGGTGGAATGAAACTCTCCGATATTCGTCCCAACCAGGGGGCCAACAAGCGCCCCAAGCGCGTGGGCCGTGGCCCTGGCTCGGGCAAGGGTAAAACTGCCGGGCGTGGCCATAAGGGCCAGAAATCCCGTTCGGGCGGCCTCAAAAACTCGGCCCGCTTCGAGGGGGGTCGCTCCACGCTGCTGATGCGCTTGCCCAAGCGCGGCATGAAGGGCGACTCCCACGGCGAACTCAAGCGGGTGGAATACCAGGTAGTTAATCTGGGTGCCATCGCCAAGCACTTCGCCGGAGGCGAAGTAGGCCCAGAAGCCCTGGCCCAGGCGGGACTGGTGCGCCCCGGCTATCCCGTAAAGGTGCTAGCCCAGGGTGATGCCAAGGGCGTCAAGGTGCATGCCCACAAGTTCTCGCAGGCTGCGGTAGAAAAACTTAAGGCTGCGGGCGGCGAAGCTGTTGTGATTGAGGGGGCCTAAGATGCTTGCGGCCTTCCGCTCCGCGCTGATCATCCCCGAGTTGCGTAAGCGCATCCTGTTTACGCTCTTGGTGCTGGCGCTGTATCGGTTGGGTACCTTCATCCCCACCCCTGGGGTGGATATCAGCAAAATCCGCGAGTTTCTGGGAACCCAGGCGGGCAGTGCCCTGGGTCTGGTCAACCTGTTCTCCGGGGGTAATTTCGAACAGTTCTCGATTTTTGCCCTGGGCATCATGCCCTACATCACCGCCGCCATCATCATGCAGCTTCTGGTAACGGTAATTCCGGCACTGGAAAAGCTACAAAAAGAAGGCGAAGAAGGTCGTCGCATCATCACCCAGTACACCCGTATCGCCGGTATTGCGCTGGGGGCGGTGCAGGGCTTGTTCTTGGCCACCGCTTTCCTGGGTTCCAACAACGGCGCCTTCTTGCTGCCCGGCTGGGAGCCTGGCTTTTTCTTCTACTTTGTGGTGGTGATTACCCAGGTGGCTGGTATTGCCCTGTTGCTCTGGATGGCCGAACGCATCACCGAATACGGTATCGGCAACGGTACCAGCATGGTAATCTTCGCCGGCATTGTGGCTGCCTGGTTGCCACAACTGGGGCGTACCTTTGGCCTGGTGCGCACCGGCGAGGTCAACCTGATTGCCCTCTTGATCTTCCTGGCTTTTGTTGTGCTGGCCTTCGCGGCCATGGCCACTGTACAACAAGCCGAGCGGCGCATACCGGTGCAGTATGCCCGCAAGCAGGTGGGCCGTAAGATGTTTGGCGGGCAGGCCACCTATATTCCCATCAAGCTCAACGCCGCTGGGGTGATCCCCATCATCTTTGCAGCAGCGCTGCTCCAGCTTCCACTCTTTATCACTGGAGTGTTCCCCGAGTCGTCGGTGGCCCAGGCAATCGCCAATTTTTTCACCCCTACCCGTTTCCCAGGCCTCCTGATTGAGGTGCTGCTGATTGTGGGCTTTACCTATGTTTACACAGCCGTACAGTTCGACCCACGGCGAATTTCGGAGAACCTGCGTGAATATGGCGGATTCATTCCAGGTATTCGCCCAGGCGACCCCACGGTAAAGTTCTTGGAGCACATTGTCTCCCGCCTGACCTTGTGGGGGGCCATCTTCCTGGGCATTGTGGCAGCCCTGCCCACCATCATGCAAAACGTGACCGGAGTCACTACCCTGGCCTTCCACTTCTCTGGCATTAGCTTGTTAATTGTGGTGGGGGTCGCGCTCGATACCTTGCGGCAAATTGAGGCCCAGTTGCAGATGCGCAACTACGAGGGCTTTTTGTCCAAGGGCCGCTTGCGGGGCCGTACCCGCTAAGGAGACTTTAGAGATATGGCAGAGGCTGTCATTTTCTTAGGCCCTCCAGGTGCGGGCAAGGGTACCCAGGCCAAGCGCTTGGCCTCAGAGATGGGATTCAAACAGCTTTCAACCGGCGATATTTTGCGTAGCCATGTGGCCCGTGGGACCGAATTGGGCAAGCTGGCTAAGCCCATCATGGATGCTGGGAAGTTGGTTCCCGATGAGCTTATTTTGGGGTTGATCGGGGAAGAACTGGCTGCCATGCCAGATCCCAGGGTCATCTTTGATGGTTTTCCCCGTACCCAGGCCCAGGCTGAAGCCCTGGACAAACTTTTGCAGGAGCAAAAGATTCGCCTGTTGGGGGTTTTGTTGGTCACCGCCCCCGAGGATGAACTGGTCAAGCGCTTGTTGGGCCGGGCCCAGCAGGAAGGGCGCTCAGACGACAACGAGGAAACCATCCGAGCGCGCATGGTGGAATATCTCCATAAAACCCAGCCGCTGGTGGACTACTATGCCCAAACCGGTAGCCTCAAGGAGATCAACGGCCTGGGCAAGGTGGACGAGGTGTACAACGCCATTCAAGAAGCCCTGAAGGTGAATGTATAGGGAGGTATTGCAATACCTTTCTACAGAACATGCATATGGCTATCCACATCAAATCGCCCTGGGAAATCGAGAAGATGACCAAAACTGGTCAGCTTCATACCGAGATTTTTGCCGAGGTGGAGCCCTTTATCCGGCCAGGGGTGACGACCCTCGAGCTCGATCAGGTAGTGCTGCGGGCGATCCAGCGGGTGGGCGGCAAAGCGCCCCAGATTGGCTACCGGGCGGGTGGGCAGGTGCCCTATCCCAGTGCTACCTGTATGTCCATTGATGATGTGGTGGTGCACGGTTTCCCCTCCAAGCGTCCCTTGCAAGAAGGGGAGCTCTTGAAGGTGGACTTTCTCTTTACCCACGATGGCTATACCACCGATATGGCTCGCACTTATGCGGTGGGCACGGTTTCGCCCGAAGCTCAGAAGCTGATGCAGGTGACCGAAGAAGCCTTTTGGTTGGGATTGGAACTTCTACAGCCCGGCAAGCGCATTGGCGATGTGGCGGCAGCGGTACAGGATTTTGTAGAGAAGCAGAATGGTCTGTGGTGTATTCGCGAGATGGTGGGGCATGGAGTGGGGCGCGAATTACACGAAGACCCACAGGTTCCCAACTACGGCGACTCCGGCAAAGGCCCTAAGCTGCGCCCCGGCATGACCCTGGCTTTTGAGCCCATGGTTGCCTTATACCCAGCCAAGATGGTAATATTGGCGGATGGCTGGACGGCCACGGTTGGTAAAGGCAACCTGGCGGCCCACTACGAAAATACGGTGCTGATTACCGAGTCTGGCCCTCGCCTCTTGACGGGGAGCCAGAAAGCTGTGCCGGTAGGACGATAGCGCCAGGATTGGGGATGCTAGGAGGAAATGCTTGGCCAAGGAAAAAGACACAATTCGCGCTGAAGGGGTGATTAGCGAGGCCCTGCCCAACACCACGTTCCGAGTACAACTCGACAACGGCCCCGAGATCCTCTGCTACATCTCTGGCAAGATGCGCATGAACTATATCCGTATCCTTCCCGGAGATCGGGTGGTGGTTGAGATTACCCCCTACGATCCCAGCCGGGGAAGGATTGTTTACCGCAGGTAAACGTCGTAAGTCGAGCGTCGAAAGCCAAAGACAACAAAGCCCTAGACCCTTAGACCCTGGACACGACGAAGGAGCTAACCATGAAAGTACGTACTTCAGTCAAGAAAATGTGTGACAAGTGCAAGGTCATCAAACGCCATGGTCGCGTGTACGTGATCTGCGAAGACCCTACCCACAAACAGCGTCAAGGCTGATTGGAATCTGAGAAAGGAGGTGAATGAATGGCTCGTATTTCTGGTGTGGAAATCCCCCGCAACAAGCGCGTGGATATCGCCCTGACCTACGTTTACGGGGTGGGCCCGGCCCGTGCTACCAAGGCCCTGGCCGCCACGGGTATCAACCCTGCGACCCGGGTCAAGGACTTGAGCGAAGCCGAAACGGTCAAGCTGCGCGAGTATGTGGAAAATGCCTACAAACTCGAGGGCGAACTGCGTGCTGAAGTTGCAGGCAACATCAAGCGCCTGATGGACATTGGTTGCTACCGGGGATTGCGCCACCGGCGTGGGTTGCCTGTACGGGGTCAGCGTACCCGTACCAACGCCCGTAGCCGCAAAGGCCCCCGTAAGACAGTTGCCGGTAAGAAAAAGGCACCCCGCAAGTAGCAGGTCGTCAATTGATGCTGGGCAGTGTGATCGTCAATGGCTTTTCGTGGGAACTGCGTCAGAAACGTCGCCAACTTGCCCAAGAAGCGGAGGGAATCCAAAATTCATGAGTTGACGCAGCAGTAGATGTAGGACTTGGGTAGTGGGTCAGATTCTTTTTGCACCTCCCACCACCCCATAAAGCTGGAACGTAGATGCTGCAATAGTGCATCGTGTACACGCCAGTTGAGACTCCTAATAGCGCTCCACACCCATTTTACGTGGGGACGATCCCCGGTCGGGACGGGCAAGGCCCGCACACCCAAGGGCAAACGCGAGGAGAGTATGGCTGAGAAAAAAGCTTCAACCAGTCGTAAGAAAAAGGTCAAACGCCAGGTCTCGGCAGGGCGGGCATTTATTCATGCCTCCTACAACAACACCATCGTGACCATCACCGATACCAACGGACACCCCGTAACCTGGTCGTCGGGTGGGGTGATTGGCTACAAGGGCAGCCGCAAGGGCACGCCTTATGCGGCGCAATTGGCGGCAATGGATGCGGCCAAGAAGGCCCAGGGCTTTGGTATGAACAGTGTGGAAGTGGTGGTGCGCGGTACCGGCGCAGGCCGCGAACAAGCCATTCGGGCTTTGCAGGCCAGCGGCCTTCAGGTGCGCTCCATTGTGGACGATACCCCCCTGCCGCACAACGGCTGCCGTCCACGCAAGAAGTTCCGTAAAACCATCTAAACCTT
>JBBIUP010000053.1:14644-17598 GCA_037440185.1 Meiothermus sp.
TGCCGCACAACGGCTGCCGTCCACGCAAGAAGTTCCGTAAAACCATCTAAACCTTCGCTGCTGGGGTGAAACTTTGGTTCCCTGCTTCACCCTGCATACCTTGGGAACCCGGAGGAAATGTCAAGTGTTGAGGGTCGAGCGTCGAGAGCCAGATAAAGTGGCCCCAGACCCCAGACTCTAACCAGACCTTCCTTTGACAGGAGAAAGAAATATGGGTCGTTATAGAGGGCCAATCGTAAAAGTGGCACGTCACCTTGGGGTGAACGTGGCCGAGACCGAAAAAGTTCAAAAGTATCTGGATCGCCGCCCCTATGCGCCAGGCCAGCACGGCCAGAAGCGCAGGGGTCGTCCTTCCGACTTTGCGGTGCGCCTGCGGGAGAAGCAAAAACTGCGCTTCATCTACGATGTGTCGGAGACTCAATTCCGCAATCTTTTCGAAGAAGCCAGCCAAAAGAAGGGCGTGACCGGTACGGTTTTCCTGCAATTGCTCGAGAGCCGTCTGGATAATGTGGTCTTCCGCATGGGTATTGCCTCCACCCGCCGCCAGGCCCGTCAATTTGTGCGCCACGGCCACATTTTGGTCAATGGCAAGCGGGTCACCATCCCCGGTTATCGGCTGCGCCAAAGTGATGAACTCAAGGTCTCGGAAAAAGCCAAGAAGATTGACTTCATCGTTCAGAACATCGAACGTTTCAAAAACCGCAAGACCTTCCCCTGGCTCGAGTTCAGCGCCGACTCCATGACCGGGCGCTTCCTGCGCGTACCTGAGCGGGAAATGCTGTCTTTGCCCGTCAACGAACAGCTTGTGATCGAGTTCTATTCGCGATAGTCCATGGCTCATAGCCGATAGCCGATAGCAAAACCGCTAAGAGCCATTAGCTATCAGCTATTAGCACCTCCGAGGAGGTTCTAGTTTGGAAACCACCAAGACCAAAGCACCTGTTTTCAACGCCCGCATTGACGGAAACTATGGCGAGTTTGTGCTCGAGCCCCTCGAGCGGGGTTTCGGTGTGACCCTGGGCAATCCCCTGCGCCGCATTTTGCTTTCTTCGATTCCTGGTACAGCCGTTACCAGCGTTTACATCGAAGATGTGCTGCACGAGTTCTCCACCATTCCAGGGGTCAAAGAAGATGCCATCCAGCTCATCCTTAACCTCAAAGAGCTGGTGGTGCGCTTGGCGAACCCCGGCACCGGCCCCAAAACCCTGACCCTCAGGGTGAGTGGCCCCAAAGTGGTATATGCCCGCGACCTCGAGTGCCCCCCCGATGCCGAGATCGTCAACCCAGACCAATACATCGCTACCCTGGAAGACAAGGGCAAGCTGGTGATGGAAGTGCGGGTGGATGAAGGAACCGGTTATGTACCGGCGGAAAAACACGGTATCAAAGACCGTATCTCCTCAATCCCAGTGGATGCCCTCTACTCCCCGGTGCGCCGTGTGGCCTATCAGGTTGAAGATACCCGTCTGGGCCAGCGTACCGACCTGGACAAGCTGACCCTGCGTATCTGGACCAACGGCTCGGTTTCGCCGATGGATGTGCTGCAACAATCGGTGGCTATCCTGCGCGAGCAACTGGGCTTCTTCGACCAGTCGCCGGTGGTACGGGTCGAGCACAAGCCCACGCCGGTAGCTGCAACCACCCCCGCCACCTCCTCTACCGCAGCCCCCGTAGCCGCCCCTGTTTCCAAAGGGGTGGGGCTGACCCTGGACGACCTGGGTCTGACCACCCGCGTCCTGCACAACCTCAAGGAAGAGGGGATCGAGAGTGTGGAAAGCCTCCTGGCCCTCTCGGAACGTGAGCTCAAGAAAGTGCCGGGCATCGGCGACCGCAGCCTGCAGGAGATCAAAGACTGCCTTGCCCAGCACGGGCTTGTGATGAAGGACTGAACTTGCAGAGAGCAGAGAGCAGCGTGCAGAGTGCTGGTTGCCTCTCGCCCTAGGCTCTCGACCCTCTGCCCTCAGCAAGGAGCAACAATGCGTCATCAGAAAGCTGGAAGAAAACTCAACCGGAACTCCTCGCATCGCGTGGCTCTGTTCCGCAACCTCGCCAAGAGCCTGTTGCTCTCGGAGGAGGGTAAAATCACTACCACCATTCCCAAGGCCAAGGAACTGGCGGGCTATGTGGACAACCTGATTACGGCTGCCAAGAAAGCCCCCACCCTAACCGTGCCCGACAACGTGCGCTTCACCAAACGCAAGGACAAGGATGGCAAGGAACTGCCCCTTCGGGAAGACGAGCGCATGGCCACGCCCGAAGAGCTGGCCGCCTACGCCCAGCGCAACCACCTGCGCCGCCTGGTGTTGCGTGACCTGCACGACCCCAAGCTGGTCAAAAAACTGTTTGAAGAAATAGCCCCCAGATACGCCAACCGTCCGGGTGGCTATACCCGCGTACTCAAACTGGCCGAGCGCCGCCGGGGAGATGGCACCCAACTCGCCCTGGTCGAACTGGTCAGCTAAACCCGGGCCGTTTTATCCCCTGCCCGCTGGTGTTGCAAAACACCAGCGGGCGGATTTTGTTTGCGAACCGGGGGCCGGGAGGGCCCCGGTGCCGGACACTACTGCTGCGTCAACGGATCATTCTCGGGTCATGCTCGCGCTTTGTGAATGTGCCGGCAACGTCTGTGACGCAGTTTCCAGGAAAAGCCGTGAACCCTCACGCTGCTCAATATCAGTTGACGGTGTACTCGTGCTGCGTCAACGGATCATTCTCGGGTCATGCCCCCCGCTTCATGGACAGGTCGGCAACGTCTGTGACGCAGTTTCCAGGAAAAGCCGTGAACGGCCATGCTGCGCAGTATCATACCGGCTTAAGGGGATTACTTGTGTAACCACTCGAGTTGGTCAACTACCAGTAATCCCCCGACCAACGGGAGAAAAAGAGGAATTAGCCTGAACGCTTCAGGCTCGCATACACAAGTGTTCAGGCTAATTCCGTATGAGAGACTGTCT
>JBBIUP010000054.1:0-17440 GCA_037440185.1 Meiothermus sp.
AAATCACCTTGAATTGCCATCACACCGATTTTCACGTCCCCAATCCTATAGCAAAATCAAGTTGATCATCCGACCAGTACGGAAAAAGGCCAGATTCGACCTGGCCTTGAAGCAGTTGCTGATCACTAAGCTGGAAATGTAATAAGTGTCAGGGTAGGGCCGTGGCGACTCTCCTCAGCTTCTGCTTTAAGTAGTTGCTTTTCGTGCTCTTCGCCCATCATTTTCAACAGTTGATTGCGCGGCACAAACTGCCCTCCCGACATGTAGTAGAAGCCCTGTTTGCCCAACACCACTACGTAACGCACCCCCTGGTGGTTGCGCACGAAAGTATTGTGCTTAAGGGCAAACCGCTGCATCTTGTTCAGCGCAAACAGCTCGCGTTCCTGGCGGCGGCGGTTGAGCGTGGGCATCAGCCATCCCGGAACCAATACCACCAGCGCCGTGACAGCAAAAAAAACCACTCCAAGGGTCTCTGCTTGCATAGCGTAACAACTATACTCCAATATGTTACGTTTTGCGTAACGCATCCGTAACCTGAACAAAGTACAAAATCCTCTCACCCTTGGGCAAGAGGACTTATACCGATTCTGCTTATGACTGACCCAAAAGGCCATAAAAGAGACCCTCGGACGCGCCTCAGGCATAGTCGCTTACGCAATTCTGGTGCAAGCACTAGCGTAGCCGGAACCTACCGGCAAAGTCGCTTACGCAATTCTGGTGCAAAGCACTGGTATAACCGGAACCTAACCGGCGCGGCAAGTGAAGGACGCGTTTAGCGTCTCTCACGCGCAGAGTTGGTATTGGGACGTGAGATTGGTTTCGAGCAGGCTACCAGCCGCGCTTCGCCAGTTTTTCTTCTTCAGGCAAGAAATCCAGGTTGATGCCCACCATGGCTTCGCCCAGGTCTTCGGAGACCTCGGCCAGTACTTCGGGGTCGTTGTAGTGGGTCACGGCCCGCACAATGGCCTTGGCCCGCTTGCGTGGGTCACCCGACTTGAAGATGCCCGAACCCACGAACACCCCATCCATACCCAGTTGCACCATCAGGGCTGCATCGGCGGGGGTCGCAACCCCACCAGCAGCAAAGTTCACCACCGGCAGCTTGCCGTTTTCGTACACCCACAACACCAACTCATAGGGAGCACCCTGGTTCTTGGCGTAGGTCATAAGCTCTTCGCGGGGAAGCGCCTGGATCTGGCGAACCGCCCCCAGCACACTGCGGGCATGGCGAACGGCCTCCACCACGTTGCCAGTTCCGGCCTCGCCCTTGGTACGAATCATGGCTGCCCCCTCCCCAATGCGCCGCAGGGCTTCCCCAATATTGGTAGCACCACAAACAAACGGCACGGTAAAAGCATGTTTGTCAATGTGGAACGACTCGTCCGCGGGGGTCAGTACCTCCGACTCATCAACAAAATCCACCCCCAGGGACTGGAGAATCTGGGCTTCCACCATATGCCCGATACGGCACTTGGCCATCACCGGAATCGAGACCGCCCCAATGATCTCCTTGATTAGCTTGGGATCGGACATCCGGGCCACGCCCCCCTGGACACGTATGTCGGCTGGCACCCGCTCGAGGGCCATCACCGCTACGGCCCCAGCCTCCTGGGCAATTTCGGCTTGCTGAGCATTGACCACATCCATGATCACGCCCCCCTTAAACATCTCAGCGAATCCGGTTTTGACCCGCAAAGTTCCTTTCTCCATAACTCCCTCCAGCACCGTAGCATAAGCCTTTTTTGTCCAGGCTCCTAGGGGTTTAGCTCACAGCCAAGACCCTCTTTTTCAACAAGCCAGGTGAGTCCTCCTTGCCAGAATGCCCCCTTTTAGGCTTTCCTGACGCCAAACCTGACCAGCCCCTCTTCATCGGAGAGTTCGGTGATGAAGCCCTCGGGTTCTTGCTGCACCAGCGAGAGGGCCAGGGTCTCCTCCAGGAGCCGAGGGCCGAACTGAAGAAGCGATTCGGCATATTTGCCCTGAGCGACATAGGTCAGATGGATGCGATCCGACACGTTCAGATTCATCTCTTTGCGGGCTTGTTGCACCAATCGAATCAGGTCGCGGCTGAGCCCCTCGAGCAGCAACTGTTCGTCTAGCTCGACCTCGAGGGCGGCCAGATAGCCGTCCTGCTCCTGTGCAGAGTAGCCTTCGGGCGAGAGGGCTTCCAGGAGCAATTCCTCCGCTGCCAGACTGATGTTCGCACCATCCAGGCTGCCTATCTCCAGGCTCACATTGCGCCCGGCCTTGATGGTTTTGGCCACCATCTTGCTGTCGAGCTCGGCCAGTGCAGCACGAATAGCAGGAACTTGCTTGCCGTATTTTTTGCCCATCACCGGCAAGTTGGGCAGCACCCGGTAGATTAGGAGCTCCTCGCCCAGGGCCAGCACCTCAACCTGCTTGACGTTAAGTTCATCGGCTATTTCGCCAGCAAAATGGCGCAGACCTGCCAACTCGGCTTCGGTGGGGGCCGTCACCAGCACCCTGGGCAAGGGCATACGGGTTTTGACGCCGCTAATGGCGCGGGCGCTCCTGGCCAGCCCCACTACCCTTACCACCGCGCCCATCTGGGTTAGCAGGGTTTCGTCTATCAGCGATGGGTCGGCTATGGGCCAGTCGGAGAGGTGCACCGACTCGGGCGCATCGGGTATGACCAAGCGCATCAGGTTTTGCCACAACGCCTCAGCTACAAATGGGGTGAAGGGAGCAGCCAATTGCGCCACCACCACCAGGGCTTCCCAGAGGGTTGCATACGCCGCCTGGCGATCGGTGGCATCGTCGTTTTTCCAGAAGCGGCGGCGGTTGCGCCGCACATACCAGTTGGAAAGTTCCTCGACAAACTGCTCGAGTTCCTTCCCGGCACCTCTGGCATCATAGGCATCCATGGCCGCCGTGACCCGCTCAATCAGCTGCTGCTTGCGGGCCACCAGCCATTGATCCATCTCCGGGCGGGCTTTCACGGCAGGCCGGTTGTTCAGATCGGGCTTGTCCAGGTTGGCGTACAGCACAAAGAAGCTGTACACGTTCCACAGGGTGCCCAAGAAGCCTCGCTGGGCCTCCTGCACCAGCCGCTCGGAGAAGCGCTTCTGGTCGCCAGGGTCGGAACCAGTAAACATATACCAGCGCACCGCATCTGCACCATACTTTTCAAACATCGGGAGGGGTTCTACCACATTGCCCTTGCTCTTCGACATTTTGAAGCCCTTCTCGTCTACCAGATGCCCCAGGCAGATGACGTTCTGGAAAGCAGGCTGGTCGTAGAGCAGGGTCGAGATCGCGTGCAGCGAGTAGAACCAGCCCCTGGTCTGGTCTATGGCCTCGGAGATGTAGTTGGCGTTGTAGTGCCGTTTCCACAGCTCATAATTATGTTCGTAGCCAGGCATGGGCTTTTCGCCTTCCAGCATCAGGTGCCACTGGGCGTAGGGCATGGCCCCCGAATCAAACCATACATCCAGCACCTCCGGTACCCGGCGAAAGGTTTTGCCGTTCTTGACAAAAGTGATGTCGTCCACGTAGGGCCGGTGTAAATCGAGATCAGACAGATCTCGGCCCACCAGGACAGACAACTCCCGAACACTTCCCACGCAGACCTTTTCCGAGCCATCCTCGGCCACCCAGAACGGGAGGGGGGTGCCCCAGTAGCGCTCTCGGCTGATAGCCCAGTCCACATTGTCCTTGAGCCAGTTGCCGAAGCGTCCGTGCTTGATGTGTTCTGGAATCCAGTTAATTTTCTCGTTGTTTTCCCAGAGCTGCTGGCGGAAGCTCGAGGTCTGGATGTACCAGCTCGGCTTGGCAAAGTAGAGAATGGGGTCGCCAGTACGGTCGTGGAAGGGGTAGCGGTGGCGGATCTGACCGGCATGGTACATCACCGCGCGCTCCTTCATGATGCGAACCAGGCCTTTGTCGGCATCCTTGAAAAACTTTCCGCGCTCGTCCGTGACCTGCATCACCCCATACTCGTTGGTGCCAAACAGCAGCGGCGTGCCGTACTTGCGCGAAAGCTCAAGATCCTCCGCGCCGTAGACTGGGGCTTCGTGTGCAACTCCCGAGCCGTCCTCGGCACTCACGAAGTCGGCCAGGGCAATGAAGTGCATGACGGGCTGAGAGCCAACCATTCCTTCCGTTCGCTGGCCTCTGCCCTCTGCCCTCTGCTCGCCCTGGGCCTCGACCACGCCCAATTCGACACAGACTTCGGGAAAGGGCGGCGTATATTCCCACCACTCCATATCCGAGCCCTGGAGGTGGGCAACAACCTCGAGCTCCTCCTTGTGCAGCTCCTGGAGCCGTTCCACTGCCTCGGTAGCGAAAATCAAGTACCCCACCGAGGGTGACCTGACCACGGCATAGTCCATCTCGGGGTTTACTGCTGCCATGGTGTTGGAGGGCAGCGTCCAGGGGGTGGTCGTCCAGACCAGGATCGCCAGGTCGTTGAGCGAGTCTAAATCAACGCCCTGGGCCTCGAGCTTTTCACGTACTGCCATCGGCGTGGTGTGCAGCTTGAGTGGGAAGCGCACATATACGCTGGGGTCGTCCACCTCGCGGTAGCCGTCGACGATTTCGTTTTGCGAGAGGGTGGAGGAGATTCGGGGTGACAGTGGAACTACCTTGTAGTCCTGCACCACCATGCCTCGATCCCACATCCGCTTGAGCAGGTTCCACACCGACTCGATGTAGGTGTTGTGGTAGGTCACATAGGCGTTTTCCAGATCCACCCACATGCCCATGCGCTCGGTAAAGTAGTTCCAGTCCTCGATGTTGGCAAAAACCCACTCGCGGCACTGGCGGGTGAACTCGGCAATCTCCTCGCGGTTCAGGGTCTTGCGACCCAGCACACCCAGCTTCTTCTCCACCGCAATTTCAACGGGCAGCCCGTGGGTATCCCAGCCCCCCTTGCGGGTGACATGGTAGCCTTGCATGGTTTTGTAGCGGGGGAAGATGTCCTTGAAGCTGCGGGCCAGCACATGGTGCATGGCCGGTTTCCCATTGGCGGTGGGGGGGCCCTCGTAAAACACGAACTCTCCACTGGGTGCAGGCTTCTGATCCGATTTGGCAAAAATGCCGTTCTCGCGCCAGAAAGCCAACACGGCCTCTTCCAACTTGGGAAAATTGGTCTCGGTTACCTCGTTGAAAAGCTTTTTCTCCTCCACCATTGCCGGTTCCTTTCTGAGGAGCGCCGTCTGGGCCCTGGGGTCGAGCGAGGGAACAACAAAAACGTCCGACCTGTGACCTTCTGGTTCCTCAGGTGCGGACGAGAGACTCGAAGCCGAGTTTTCCCGCGTTACCACCGCACTTCCTGATTTTGGCTGAAGCTGGAGGCTTGGCAGCTCTCGGCCTTCAGCGTACCTCAGGCACTCTGAACGCTATCTCGGGCGCACCCGTTGGGGTCTACGCAGCGGGTCGCTGTTTCTTCCCAAAACTGCCGGGGTGATATTCGGCTATCCGGTTGCCGCCTGGCTTTCACCTTCCCAGGCTCGCTGCTTGGACGCTGGTTAGCGTACTTGTCCCCGGCTCTTTACACCGACTGCAGCATGTGCAATACTACGCTGCTGGCAGCCGGCTAACCTGAATGGTAGCAAGCTGCTATCCCCGCGTCAACAATAAATCTCTTGTTTCTCATCCTGAGCGGGCGATATACTCGCCTGGAAATTCCCACAAATGTGTCCAAACGCGGGAAGGAGTGAATGAGGTATGGATCTATACCTGGATACTGCTGAAGTGAACGAGATCAGGGAAATCGCTGCTTGGGGCGTACTCGCGGGTGTCACCACCAACCCCTCCTTGATTGCCAAATCGGGCCGTCCCCACGAACCTGCCATCAAAGAAATATGCGAGATCGTCCAGGGGCCTGTCTCGGCCGAAGTGGTTTCCACCGTTGCTGCAGAGATGGTCGCCGAAGGGCGCCGCCTGGCGGCGATTGATGAGCATGTGGTGGTCAAGCTTCCCACCACCATTGATGGGCTCAAGGCTTGCAAAATCCTCTCGAGCGAAGGTATTCGCATCAACATGACCCTGGTTTTTTCGGCCAACCAGGCCCTATTGTGCGCCAGGGCGGGGGCCTGGTGTGTCTCGCCCTTTTTGGGGCGTATTGATGACATCTCCTGGGAAGGCATGGATTTGATCCGTGAAATTGCTGAGTTGTTTCAGGTACAAAACCTCAGCACCCGCATTCTGGCCGCCTCGATCCGCCATCCCCGCCACGTAACCCAGGCCGCGATACTGGGAGCCGACATTGCCACCATGCCTGCCAAGGTCTTCCAGCAGCTCGTCAAGCACCCCCTTACCGATTCGGGGTTGAAGGCTTTTTTGGAAGATTGGGCCAGGGCCAGCGCAAAGGTGTAGGAATACCCAAAGCCTTCAATCTACGTCAGGACTGGAGTAAGCCTAATGCCAAAATCGAGTACAGCCGATTCCAACCCCGAAGCCCAGGTCACCGTGACCCGTACCGGCAAAAAAATCCGGCGCAAGGCCGAGAGCAAGGTGCCTTTGAGCTACCATGAACTCTCGAGCCGCATCCTGCCCGAACTGCACCTGCTGGCGGCAGAAGCTGGCATTCCCAACTACAAGAAGCTCTCCAAAGACGAGTTGGTGATGCTCTTGCTTTCCCAGGAAGCCAGTGGGGAGGGTCTGGTAATTGCCAAGGGGTACCTGGAGATTAGCCAGGACGGTTATGGCTTTTTGCAAGAGAGCCTCTACACCATGGAATCCCGTACGGTGATTGTCTCGGCCGGTCTGATAAAGCAGTACCAGTTACGCACCGGGGACTATGTGGTGGGCAAGGCTCGGGTCGCCCGCGAAAACGAGCGCTTCGGCACCCTGATGAAGGTCGAGGCGGTCAACAACCTCGACCCCGAGGCTGCGGCCAAACGCCCCAAATTCGACGACCTGATTCCCCAGTTTCCCGATCGGCAGTTGATCCTGGAGACCACCGGCGAGGAGTCTTCCAATCGGGTCATAGACCTGCTGGCCCCCATCGGGCGGGGCCAGCGCGGCTTGATTGTGGCTCCGCCCAAAGCAGGCAAGACCACCCTGCTGAAGAAAGTGGCCCGTGCCGTCTTGCGCAACGAACCGGATGTCAAGGTGATTGTGCTCCTGATTGACGAGCGCCCGGAGGAGGTTACCGACTTCCGTGAGTCGGTAGAGGGGGCCGATGTGATCGCCTCGACCTTCGACGAGCCCCCCCAGAACCATATCCGGGTGGCTGAATTTGTGCACGAGCGTAGCCGCCGGATTGTCGAAGAAGGCGGGCACGTTCTGATTTTGCTGGATTCCATCACCCGTCTGGCCAGGGCCAACAACCTGGTCACACCCCCCACCGGGCGCACCCTGTCCGGCGGTCTTGATTCTGCGGCCCTGCACTTCCCCAAGCGTTTCCTGGGGGCGGCCCGCAACATTCGGGGGGGTGGTTCACTGACCATTCTGGCCACAGCCCTGGTCGAGACCGGCAGTCGGATGGACGATGTGATTTTTGAGGAGTTCAAGGGTACCGGTAACATGGAACTGCACCTCTCGCGCCGTCTCGAAGAACGCCGCATTTTCCCGGCCATTGACATCCTCAAGTCGGGTACAAGGCGCGAGGAGTTACTGTTGGGCGAGGAAGTAATCCAGAAAATGTGGTTGCTGCGTAAGGTGCTGGCCGATATGGATCCCGCCGAGGCCATGGAAATGCTGCTGGGACGTATGTCCCGTACCAAAACCAACAAGGAGTTCCTTGCAACTTTGGGGGGAAAATAGGTATACTCCCAGCGGTAGTCTCTAGGAACACAAGATGTTTGGGTTGTAGACCTTATACATCTGAGGTTCCTGAAGAGGAGCGGTTGCTTTCGAGCCCCTCCTTCGCGGTAAAGTGCAGTGTTGGAGGTTGACTTTGGCCATAACCGAAATCTTGAGCAGTGTGCTGGCGACGGGCATCCTCGGTTTACCGATGGGGCTGGCCCAGGCAAACCTGCCAGGAACCGAAATAGCGGTGGATTCCCCGGCACGCAAAGGTTGGGTGATGTACACCGTACAGCCTGGCGATACCCTGAGCCAGATCGCGCGTCGGTATCGGGTAGACGCCAGGGCCATCATGTACAGCAGCGGCCTCGAGGGCGTTGCGATTCGCCCTGGACAGGTGCTGAGAATCCCCCTGGTCGAAGAAGCCAATGACGAAGCTCGCTTACCACCAGGGGTTCGTACCTACATTGTGCGACGCGGTGATACCGTTCAGTCGGTCGCCAACCGCTTTGACTTGACGGTGCTGGGGCTGGTTTCGGCCAACCCTGGCCTGCCCAGCCTAGATCGCCTCGAGGTAGGTTCCACGCTCTACATTCCCACCGGGGAGCCGGGCTTACTGGTGCGCCTCAAGCAGGGCGAAACCATCCAAGACCTGGCTAGCCGCTTTGGGCTTTCAGTGACCGAGGTAGCCAGGGCCAACGACCTGAATTCGCCGACCGACTTGGAGGCTGGTGATCTGGTACTTTTGCCAGGAGTACAGGCCAAAACCACTTACGACCGCCTACTGCAAATCCGCGAAGCGGAACGTAAAGCCCGCGAAGAAGAAGAGCGCCGTCTGGCCGAAGAACGCCGCCAGCGCGAAGAAGCCCGCCGCAAGCAACAAGAAGAGCAGCGGCGCCTCGAGCAGCAGGCCCGCACCCGCCAGCAGCAACAAGTTCAGAGTCAGCCCCGCCTGCGCCGGGCCAACGCGGTCGTCGCGGCAGCCGGGTATCGCTGGCCGATGCCCAGCTTCACCATCACCACCTACTTTGGCCGCCGAGGGGTGTTCCAGCGCTTCCATACCGGCATTGACCTAGCTGCGCCGACCGGTACCCCCATCTATGCAGCCAGGGCAGGGCAGGTAGACACTGCTGGTTGGAGCCGATTCGGATACGGTTTGCACGTGATCCTCGACCACGGCGCGGCTCAAGAGACCCTCTATGGCCATATGTCGCGCATCGCGGTGCGTCCTGGCCAGTGGGTAGCCCGAGGAGACTTGCTAGGCTATGTGGGTTCGACGGGTTGGAGTACGGGCCCCCACCTTCACTTTGAAGTGCGCGTGGGTGGCGCAGCCCGTAACCCCATGGCTTATCTGCCTTGAGCCGGTTTTATTCACAGGAGGCGGCTCTCGAGTCGTCTTCGTTTTTTTGTAGTTTTCAGCCCGGCTTGTATTTTGCCGGAGCTGGGGGTCACAGCGCTTCCGACCAGAGCTTGCTCCACGGAGTATTCGTGGGAAAGGTGGTCATACCAGCTTGGGACGGTTAGCGCATTGATCCCATCCCTCCAAAGTACACGAATCATCTCCCCAGCGAAATTTCGGCTGCGGATACCCCGTGATGTTTCCTGAAATTGGGAGGAATTAGCCTGAACACTTCACGCTCACCTTAGCGGGTGGGCTTGAAGAAGTCGGCCTCGGTGAAGGCTAGGTTGAACTCTACTTCCATTACCTCGCCCCGCGCTGCCAGAGCCCCACCCAGGTAGTTTTCCCACCTCTGCGGAACCCGTATACCCTCTACGGTCTGGTAGTTGGCGAAAAAGGTGATGCTCTCCCCTACCTCTGGGATTATGAGGCGTTCACCCAGCAGTTGTCCATCGCTACTAAACAAGTAGGTACTCACCCAGCCTTGGGTACTCACCGTCAGCAGTCGGCCCGCCTGGTTGCGCAGGCTGCCCTGGGTCACGCTGGCCCGTTCACGGCCTGTACTTCCGTATTTGAGGCCCAGCCAGCCGGTGTAGAGGCTCGAGCGCAGCAACTCGCGCTCTCTGGCGGGCAAGGGGCGCAAGGAAGTCTCACGGCTCCAAAAGAAGCTCTCCTGGGGACTATATTGTTGCAAAGCCAGGGGGATGGGGTTGGCATTGTTCAAGCTTTTGGGATCATATATCTCCAAACGCACCCGGTTATTTACAAAATCAACCAGCAGCAACGTCACAATGCGGCTTTCCTCCTTCCCATCGGCTGCATAGTAAATGTTGGTGGTGACTTCGCGGTAGGTTTTGAGGTTGCTTAGGGCCGCACCGCCCAGCACGTTGCGGCCCCGCTCGAGCAACTGCGCAGCCTCGGGCGAGACCTGGGCTAGGGCCAGTGGGCTACACAGAACCAAAAACCAGAAGAAAGCAACACAGCGCATACACATCCTCTCGAAGAACTTAACACGAGAAAGCCTGGCTTCCATGAGATAATTGTGTTTTTTTTCACGATAATCTATGTTCGTGAATAAAATATCGGCTTGAATCTGGGCTGGTAGGGTAAAGTCGGGGCGTGGATTTCAACATCTTGCTAGGCGAACTCGAGCTCGACGTGCTTTTCGTCTCCAACCCCCACAATGTTCGCTACTTGTCTGGCTTCATAGAAGGCAAAGATGCCAGGGTCGTGATTACCCGCGCTGGCACGACCCTCATCACCGACGGGCGCTACCGGGTGGAAGCCAGCCAACAACGCTTTCCCCACCGGATTCTGCTGATGCGCTCGGAGATGAATCAACTGCTCTCGGAGTTTTTCCAGGGCCGGGTGGGCATCGAGGCCGATCATCTCAGCGTAGCAGCCCTGGAAGGCTTCAAGAAAGACTTTCCGAGGCTGGAGTTTGTCTCAACAACCGGGGTTTTCGAAAACCTTCGCAAAAACAAAACCCCTGAGGAAATCGGTCTGATCCGCAGAGCCGCCGAACTGACCGACCAGGGATTTGAGCACATCCTCCCCTTCCTGAAGCCAGGAGTACGAGAGATTGAGGTAGCCCTGGAGCTGGAGTTCTTCCTGCGCAAGAACGGCTCGGAGGGGCTGGCCTTTGGCACCACGGTCGCCTCCGGGGAGCGCAGTGCCATGCCTCACGGCGGGGCCAGTGAACGCAAAATCCAGCAGGGCGAGTTGGTTACCCTGGATTTTGGTTGTGTAATTGGGGGCTATTGCTCCGACATGACCCGCACGGTGGCGGTGGGCACGATTGCCGATGAACTACGCTCGATCTACCATGCGGTGTTGGCGGCCCAAACCCTGGCCCTGGAGGCAGTTAGCCCTGGGAAGAGAGGCCTGGAACTCGATGCGCTGGCCCGCAACCACCTGGCGAACCGTGGCTATGGCGAATACTTCACGCACGGGCTGGGACACGGGGTAGGCCTATTTATCCACGAAGGCCCCAGCTTGAACCAGGCCTCGGAGGATGTCCTCGAGGTCGGCAACATCGTGACCATCGAGCCTGGCGTCTACATCCCCAATATGGCCGGTTGTCGCATCGAGGATCTGGCCCTGGTCACCGAAAATGGGTATGAAGTCTTCTCAAAAAGCCCCAAACACCTGATCGAACTATGAAGCGTTGGCTTGCTTTGCTGCTACTCGGTGGACTGGCCTGGGGACAGGGCTATGTGGTACAGCCCGGCGATACCCTCGAGCGCATTGCACGAATGTTTCAGATAAATGTTGCCGACCTGATGATGGTCAACGGCCTGATCGAAGACCCCTTGCCCACCGGTTTGGAACTAGCCATCCCTACCTCGGATTGGGATCCAATGAGCCTGGAGGTACTGCCCCTGCCCGAACCGCCACCGCCCGTCGAGGAGGCTCTGCCATGGGTCTTCATCAGTCCGCCGGTAGCCCCCGAAGACCCCAAACCGCTCCCACCGCCGGTTCGCTCGACCCAGCAGGGCTGGGCCTCCTGGTATGGGCCGCGGTTTCACGGGCGTCGCACCGCCAATGGGGAACGTTTCAACAAGTTTCACCTGACCGCCGCCCACCGCACCCTGCCCTTTGGCACCCGTGTGCGTGTCACCAACCTGCAAAACGGCCGCAGTATCGTGGTTCGAATCAACGATCGGGGCCCTTACATTCAGGGCCGGATTATAGACCTTTCCTATGCGGCTGCTCGTCAACTGGACATGCACCACCAAGGGATCATCCAGGTAAAGGTGGAGATTCTCAATTGAAATACGGTTTTCATGCTTCCATCGCGGGCAAGCTCGGAATTGCCGGGGCTGCCGAAGAAGCAGGCTTACTGGGCCTGAGCGCGGTTCAAATTTTCGCCAAGAGCCCTCGCAGTTGGAAAACCCGCAGCCTGCGAGCCAACGAAGTAGAAGGTTTTAGAGCCCGCAAAGAAAATCTGGGGGGCTTGCCCACCGTCATTCACGCCTCCTACCTGGTGAACCTGGCCTCTGAAGGGGATTTGCGAGATAAGAGCGTGTTTAGCCTGGCCGACGACCTTTCCAAAGCCCAGATGCTGGGCATCGAATACGTGGTGGTGCATCCGGGTTCAGGGCTGGGTGAAATAGCCAGGACTGCTGCCCTAAAGGCTCTCGAGCTGGCTGGGCTGGGTAAAGCCGGACGATCATCAGGAGCCCGTTCACCTGATGGCCCCAAGCTCCTGCTGGAAAACACCGCTGGAGGTGGGGAAAAACTAGGCGCCAGCCTGCATACCCTGGCTGAGCTGATCGAAGGCACGTCGCTAGGGATTTGCTTCGATACCTGCCATGCCTTTGCAGCAGGGTACACGCTGGAGGAAGCGCTGGATGAACTCGAGCAGACCGTCGGCCTGAACAGGGTTCCAGTCATTCACCTCAACGACTCGGTGGGCGAGCGAGGTTCGCAGATAGACCACCACGCCAACCTGCTGGAAGGCCAGATCGGTGAGGATCTGAAGGATTTTGTCCTCGACCCACGGCTTCGAGACAAGGTTTTCATCATGGAAACCCCCCGTGGTACACGGGAGGATGCCCACAACCTGCGGGTCTTGCGCGAATGGTGGTCCGCTATAGACCAAATAGGTTGAAAAACCGTTCACGCACTACGGTCAGAAAACTTCCCAGTGGCTGGCGAAACACCGTAAGCAAAAGCAGCAGCGCCACAATGGCATAGCTGGGGTTCATCTCGAGCCGCCAGATATAGGGATGCCACTGTAAGGGCAAAAAGCTCTGCACAATTTTAGAGCCGTCCAGGGGTGGAATCGGAAGCAGATTAAACACCGCCAACGTGAGGTTGATGCTGGCCGCAACGACTGCTACACGGGCCACTTGCTCCCAGAAAGCGGTAGGGTTTTGCAGGTGGCCCACATCCAACATCCAGCGCAAAAGCAAGGCCAGAGAGGTGGCGATGAGCAGATTAATCACGATCCCAGCAACCGAGACCACAAATAGACCCACCCGGTAGTTACCAAAGTGGGGCGGATAGATCGGGACAGGCTTGGCCCAACCAAAGCCAACCAGCATAATCATCAGCGAACCAATGAGGTCGAGGTGCTTGAGTGGGTTGAGGGTCACGCGACCCTGCTCTTTAGCCGTTGTGTCGCCCATCCAAAGGGCCGTGATGGCATGACCCCACTCGTGCAGTGCCAGCGAAAGCATCAAGACCAGCACCACCAGCACAAAAGCCAAGGGGTCGCTTTGCAGTAACGGTAGCAGGCCCATCTACAACCCAATTGCCGCAAATAGGCCATTGAGCAGCCCGCTCAGACCCGTTCGAATAGCCGGTAATATACCACTCAGGTTCAACACCAGGAAGATCAGGAAAAAGCCCACAAAACCATAGCTCTGTAGCTGATCCATGAAGCGCCGGGCCTCGGCACTGCCAATGGCATAAACCACCCTGGCGCCGTCCAGGGGTGGCACCGGGAGCAAAAACACTGCCGCATGGCCGATCATCAGCGAACCCGCTACTTGCATGCCTAGAGCAATGCTGGCCGTAGCTGGGCCAACCCCCTCCAAAAGCCGGCCCAGCAAGATATAGACAAAGGCAGCCACAAAGAACCCTAGGGGGCCCATCAGCGCGGTCTGGGCACCTCTGGGGCCAAAAAGCCGCCAGGGAACCATGCGGGGGAACCCAAACCCAATCAGGGCCAGGAAAATCAACCCCAGGCCATCCAGGTGCACCCTGGGCTCGGCGGTCAGAAAACCATAGCGGCGTGGGTCGCCGTCCTTGTAGCGGTCAGCCAGATAGGCTTGGAATAGGTTGTGAATGACCAGGCCAAAAGCGCCTGCGGCAAACGCGACCAGATAGGCCAGGGGATCTCTACCGAGAAACTCAAAGAAGAACATATCGCTACCAGTTTACGGTCTTGGCGCCCAGAGATGGACTACCTCGACTCACAGTGAGGCTTGAGGGTTGAAAAAGCCTTTCACCCTGTGGCTGGTTTGAAAGCCAGCCCAGGCCAACTCAATCCGCCATGCGGGTGGTGACAAAGTTGGTGAAAATGGCCCCCCGTTTGTAGAAAGCATTATCCATGACCTTGAGATGGAAAGGCACGGTGGTCTTGACACCTGGCCCTTCAATGACCGTTTCGGCCAAGGCCCGGCGCATTCGGGCAATGGCTTCCTCACGGTTATCCCCATGGACGATGAGCTTGGCCACCAGAGAATCGTAGTTGGGGGGAATATTGTAGCCCGCATAGAGATGGGAATCTACCCGCACGCCAGGGCCGCCGGAGAAGTGCAGGGTTTCGATTTTACCGATGCTGGGACGAAAATCCTTGTCGTAGTCCTCGGCGTTGAGGCGGCACTCGATGGCATGGCCCTTAAGCACAACATCGCTTTGTTGAAGGGTAAAAGGCTCCCCGGCAGCGATCTTGATCTGGAGCTTGACCAGGTCGAGGCCCGAAATCATCTCCGAAACACAGTGTTCGACCTGGATGCGGGTGTTCATCTCCATGAAGTAGAAGTTGCCGTCCGGGTCTACGATGAACTCGAGGGTACCTGCCCCCTGATAGTTGACGTACTTGGCCAGGCGCACCCCGGCAGCCAGAATCTCCTGGCGCAAGGACTCTTCCAGGCGGCTGGGGGCTTCCTCGATGAGTTTTTGATTACGGCGCTGGATCGAGCAGTCGCGCTCGCCCACGTGAATCACATGGCCCTTGCCATCCCCCATAACCTGCACTTCAACGTGGCGAAACAGCTCAACAAATTTCTCCAGAATCAGGGCTGGATCGGAGAAATAGTTCTTAGCCTCGACCTGGGCCTGGGCAAAAGCCGCCTCCATCTCCTCCGAAGAGCGCACCACTTTCTGGCCTCGGCCCCCACCCCCCGCACTGGCCTTGAGCAGCACCGGATAACCGATTTTCTCGGCAGCTTCGATGGCTTCATCCACCGACTGCAGCACCCCGGTACCCGGTACAGTGGGCACATTGGAGTTGGCCGCAATCTCCCGGCCCCCCGCTTTGGAACCCAGGCTGTGCATGGACTCAGGGGTAGGGCCGATGAAGACAATTCCGTGATCGCGGCACATTTCGGCAAATTGGGGGTTTTCCGCCAGAAAGCCATAGCCTGGGTGAATAGCTTCGGCCCCAGAGATAATTGCTGCGGACAACAGATTGGGAATATTGAGGTAGCTCTGGGCAGAAGGAGGCGGCCCGATGCAGATGGCTTCATCGGCCAATAGAACCGGCAGCGATTGGCTATCGGCCTCGCTGTGGGCTACCACCACTTTCACCCCCAGTTCCCTGGCGGCCCGGAGTACCCGCAGGGCAATCTCACCTCGGTTGGCAACCATTATTTTCTTGAACATATAACGCGCTCCGAGCATGTCCAGTCTCGAGTGTCAAGAGCCAACCTTCCGGCTCTAGATCCTTCACACTAAATCCTGGACAGCTTTCATGCAGGCTCGATCAAAAACAGGACTTGACCGTATTCGATGGGATCTCCATTAGATACCATCACTTTACGTATCACACCGGATACTTCACTCTCGATTTCGTTCATCAGCTTCATGGCCTCGATAATGCACAAGACCTGGCCTTTTTTGACCGTATCGCCTTCCCGGACAAAGGGATCGGCATCGGGTGAGGGGGTGCGGTAGAAGGTACCGACAATGGGGGCCTTGACTTCGACGTATTTGCTGGTGTCTTCCTTGGGTGCTTCCGCTTTGGAAGCAGGGGTAGGGACAGAAGCGGGGGCTGGCGCAGCCACCGGTGCATGGCTCCCGGCAGGAGTTGCGGGGGCCACTGCTGGAGGCTGGATCACAACCGGTGCAGATGCCGCTAGATACTGCACCTCCCCACCGCGCTTGATGGTGAGTTTGTAATCCGGCGTCTCGAGGGTCAGCTCGGACATCTCATGCTCTTGCAGGGCTTGGAGGATGGACTTCAGTTCCTTTGCATTCATGACTGCCTCCGAAACAGCGCTGAGCTATAGCTTCACAGACTGTAGTCTATAGAAGTATAAGCCTCCAGGTTGGTTTTACCGCTTACAAGCAGGTACAAATGCCCATCTGGTCTCATCAAATAACCCCTTGTAACAAGAAGGGGCTCTGCCCAGGATCTGCAGGGGTCGGATTGGTTAGAAAATTGAATCTAAGTCACCGCTCAGGCACGCCCCAGGTATTCACCCGTCCGGGTATCTACGCGAATAACCTGTTCGCTTTCGACAAACAGCGGCACCTGCACTACTGCACCGGTCTCGAGGGTTGCTGGCTTGGTACCACCCGAGACGGTATCGCCCCGCACACCAGGGGGCGTCTCGATGATCTTCAACTCTACCGAAGCGGGCAAGGTGATGTCCAGAGGACGTCCGTTGTACATGGCCCCTTGCACCGTCATACCCTCTTTCAGAAACTTGGTGGCATCGGATATATCCCGCGAAACATGGAATTGCTCGTAGGTTTCCAGATCCATGAACACCAGTTCTTCACCCTCGGGATAGAGGTATTGGAGGTCTTTGGTTTCAACGTAGATATCCTCGAGTTTCTCACCCGAGTTGAAGGAGCGCTCTACCGTCGAGCCCGTCTCGAGGTTTTTGAACTTCGCCACTACTTTGGCGCCACCTCGTCCAATTTTCTGGTGCTGATAGTCCACGCACTGCCAGAGTGCACCATCCATCTTCACTTTAGTTCCATTGCGCAGATCGGTAACGCTAATCATCTACCCTCCTGTTATCCAAACAAAGAGTGTAAACGATGAAGCGGCTAAAGAAAAGGCGAAATGGTTGATGAGCAGGGCCTACGCGAGAAAACGAAATTTCAGGGTCGTCAACATGATGTAAGAAACAGTTGTCATTCTGAGCCGGTCTCTGGCGAAACATCCGATGCGCTTGAAGGCTGGTTGCGTACCGTGCAGGACAGCGCAGTAGATGCTTCGTCGGCAAACAACGCCTCCTCAGAATGACCAGGTTTTTTGGGTTTGGTTGACGCGCTTTTCTGCTCGAGGCATTCTTCAATAAGCCCTGGGTTGGTGAGCAACATAGGGCTGCACAGCCTTCAACCTTTTTTATTGCCGTCTTGAAAGGCCAGGGGTAGATTCCCCGGCTACCATCCTGAGCCAGAACTCACTAAAGCAAGTCAGTGTCAGGGTCTCGGGGTCGAACGTATTACCATCTGACCAGGGCGGCTCGCGATAACGGTCGCCCTGGAAAAGCTGTGAACAATTTTAGGCAATTCTTCCAACCCCTACCGTGCTCTTTTGGTAAAGTTCGGTGCATTTGAGAATGCACCCTGGAAACTACCCTGTGGCACCACGAACAACCAGAACCGGCGTGGAGCAGTTGTGGAGCACCTTATCGGTCA
>JBBIUP010000055.1:0-13924 GCA_037440185.1 Meiothermus sp.
GCCTGGTACATGGGTTATGGCCCGGTAGACCCCGCCGATCCCCGGCCCCCGCTGGCGGTGGTAGCTTTCTTCGAAAACGGTGGAGAAGGCAGTGGGGTGGCTTTGCCTGCAGTGCGAAAAGTGATGGCGGCCTATTGGAAAGTTGGGCAGGATTTTGCTTCACGGTAAATATCGTGGTGCATCACTAAGTGCTCTGGTAACTTAATTTCTGAGATGGATTTAGCCCCTCTAATGTCCGGGAGTTGCTTTGAGCGCTTCGCTTCGGGGACTTTATGGCATATCAATCTTTAACTTACCAGACCACTAAGGACGAAGGTTTTGCACTTTGCGCTCGAACTCCAGAGTGTCGGACTGGGCTCGGTGCGGTTGGATTCCCAGACGACCCAGTACCAGCGCCGCCACCCGCTCGCCCCCCATCGCCACGGCCGGAACAGACTGTCCTGGAAAAATGGTCTCTCCCACCCGCCACAAGTTGGGATAGGGCGTTTTTGGGCTGGGGGTGCGCAGCGGATGCACTTGGGGATAGCCTCCCACCCAGCCGTCTTGCCGCCGGGTGTAGAAGTGGTAGGTTCGCGGGGTACCCCCCAGAAGGAGTACCGCCGATTCGCGAAACCCCGGAATCACTCGCTCGACCTGGCGTTCTACTTTAGCCTGCCAGGCTTGTTTCTTAGCCCGGTATTCTTCCTTGTCCAGACCTCGCCACTCTGCCAGCGAGGTATGCACCGAGGCCGATAGCACCCGCATTCCAGATGGGCCGCGTAGGGTATCGCTCGGATCGGCCAGGCTGATAAAAGTCCAGTCTCCTGCACCAGCCCACTGGCGATACAGGGCTCCAGCAGGCACTATCGCTTCGGGCACCACGGCGTGCAGCATGAAAGCCCCCCAACCATCAGCAGGGGACGGCAAGGGCCGGGAATTGGGGGTGAGCGCGGCCAGATTACCCAGGGTCAGGTTGGCAACAAAGATGTCGGCGGATATCTCCTCGCACTCCCCCCGCCGACGCCCACCCAGCACCACCTCCACGGCCCTGACCCGACCGTGCTCTACCCGCAGCTTTTCCACACGGTGGCGGTAGAGCACCCGTCCACCGTACTTTCGCACCGCATCGGCCAGGGTCTCGGCGATGGCCCCCATTCCTCCCAGGGGCATGGTAGGGCCACGGTGGGGCAGGTCGAGGGCTGCCGCGCCAAACAGCGCATAGGTGCCAGCGGCATCGGTCTGGGAAGCAATCAGGAGTTGGGCATCGAGGAAGCGTCGGAAGCTAGCATTGTTGGGAGCATGGACCAGGGTAGGTCGTATTAAGTCGGCTAAAATACCCGGCAAACCGGTCAGGTTGTCCAGCGCCCTGGGAAGTCCTTTCTGGGCCAGGCTTAGCAATTCCCGCACATCGGCGGGTGGAAACGGCAAACCCTGGGCCACTTTCCACAGGGCCAAAGCCCGTTTTTCCTGCCATTGCCAGAACCTCTGCACGGGTTTGCCAAAAGCGGCCTGTTGGGCCTCGAGTTCGTGGGTTCGGCCCACCGGACGGCGCACCACCCGGCCATCGGGCAACCACACCTCCATCAGGGTTTCACCTGGCGGCAGTTTGCGCACCGGAAACACCACCCCCAGTTGCCGCTCGAGTCGGCTGAAAACCCCTTCGGCATCGAAGCCCGCCAACAGGGTTGCACCGGCATCGAAGCGGTACCCCCGGTGGAAAAAAGTTCCTGCAGAGCCCCCTGGGTAGGTATGGTGCTCCAGAACGGTGACCTCGAGGCCGGCTTGGGCCAATAACGCAGCGGTGGTGAGACCCCCCACCCCCGCTCCAATCACCACCACTTTCATCAAAACCTATTGTGCGATTTCCAGGGATGATAGACGTACGGGGATGGTTACAGTCTCGAGGTGGCTTTCCATTGGGACAAACATATGCTCATATATATCGAGGCCAGCTATCGCTTGAGTTCGCGCACGTAAGCCAGCACCGTATCGGGGTCGCGGAAGGCATTCACGTTGCGCCAGACGCGCTCGATGCGGCCTCTGGGGTTCACCAGAACGGTATCGCGGTTGTAGAAGCCAAAAACCCCACCTACCTTGAATAGCCGGGCCAGGGTGCCATCCTGGTCGGGCAGCATGGCCCCTTTGAGGGCCATTTGTTCGATGAAGGAGCACTGGTCGGCGGCAGGGTCGGCACTGACACCATAAATCTCTACGCCCAACTTAGCAAACTCACCGTGCAATTCAGCATAACGCTTGCCCTGGGCCGTGCACCCAGGTGAGCTGGCCCTGGGATAGAACCAGAACAACAAGTATTTCCCCTCCCTGGCCGTGGCTGCCAGGTCTATAGGTTTGCCGTAGGAGTCCTGCGCTTTGGGTAAGGCTACTGGGTCACCTGGGGCCAGCGCCAACACCGGCAGCGCAAACGCAAGAAGCATCCACCAGAAACGTTTCATGTATTAGAGTGTGCCTGGACAGGGCCAAGGTTGTTGTGGGCCAGACTTCAAGTTGGGTTAGGTTCAGGTTGGATTTGGGTGGCTCCCATTTTCGATTTCAGGTATTCCAGCACAATCTGGGCATCGCGAAAGGGATTGACATTGCGCCAGATTTTTTCGATCTTGCCCTGAGGATTAATCAGGATGGTATCGCGGTTGTACATACCTAAAAGAAGTCCAAATCCCATCCAGCCCCCTACCCCAAACGCACGCCCGACGGCCCCCGATGGATCCGATATCATGCCGCCCTTGAGGGCCATCTGGTCTATGAAACTGCACTGGGCGGCAGCAGGGTTGGCACTCACACCAAACACTTCCGCGCCATTTTGCTTGAACTCATCGAAAAAATCGGCATAGCGCTTGCCCTGTGCAGTGCATCCTGGGGAGCTGGCCTTGGGGTAGAACCATAGCACGATGTAGCGTCCTTGTTGAACGAGTTGAGCAAGGTCTATGGTTTTGCCGTAGGAATCCTCGAGCTTTAGAAGTGGAGCCGATTCACCTTCAACCAACCTCATAATCTCAGTTTGGGCCGTTGGCCAAGATGTATCTGTGAAATGGAATCAATTGTTGAGTCGGTTCCTGCATAAACTCTGATGCTGACGCACCTCGAGGAATATCCTGACGAAGGCAACCCATAAACCTTCTGCAAGCTCAACTTTCCAGTCGAAGAATGCCTCTTTCCAGCGCGACCGTTACGGCAGCGGTGCGATCGTCCACACCCAGCTTGCCAAAAGCATGCAGCAAATGGGTTTTGACCGTAGCTTCGCTGATTTTGAGCTGGCGGGCAATTTCTTTGTTGGAAAAGCCCTTGGCTACCAACGAGAGCACTTCCAACTCGCGCATGGAGAGGTTTTCTTCAGCAGGGCCGCGCATCCGGCCCAGCAGCCGGGCGGCGATGGGGGGAGACAGCACAGCTTCGCCCCTGGCACATAGTCGCACGGCCCGGAAGAGTTCCTCGCGGGGCACATCCTTGAGTAGATAGCCCGTAGCTCCGGCTTCCACGGCTCGAACAATTTCGGAGTCGGTGTCGTAGGTGGTGAGTACCAACACCTGAACTTTGGAAGATTTGGCACGAATCTGCCGAATGGCACTCACCCCGTCCATCTGGGGCATGCGCAAATCCATCAGCACCACATCCGGTCTGAGCCTGTCCAATAAACCCAGTGCCTCCAAACCATTGGAGGCTTCACCCACCACTTCGAAATCGTGTTGAGAAGAGAGCAAACCCGAGAGCCCCGCCCGCACCACGGGGTGATCGTCCACCAGGAGAATTCGAATAGTTGTTGTGTTGGTCATAGGATTTCCACCTTTGGTCTATCTACCACCCCATAGAGGGGTAGGCTAAAGGCCAGGGTTGTGCCCTGTCCGGCCTCGCTTTCCACCGCCATCTGGCCCCCCAGTGCTTCCACCCGCTCGCGCATCGAGCGCAGGCCAAAACTGCCCGAGCTGGGCGGTTGCAAGCCCACCCCATCGTCTTGCACATCCATCAACACCACATCTTCCAGATAAGAAAGGGTCAGGGTTGCGTGGCGGGCTTTGGAATGCTTGCGCACATTGGCCAGGGCCTCCTGGGCCATGCGCAACAGGCCCACCTCGAGCTCGGGGGGTAAGGGTCGGGGTTCACCAGTCAGGGTGAATTGGGTCTTGACCCCGCTCTCCGCCTGCCAGCGTTGGAGCAGGCGTTGCAGGGCTTCAGGCAGCGAGGTGTTCTCGAGGATTTCTGGGCGCAAGGCCCAGACCATCCGGCGGGCCTCGGACAAGCCTTCACGGGCGGAGGTACGGGCTTGCTCCAGATAGCGACCAGCGAAAGTCTCGTTTTCGGTAGCCATATCAGCGGCCTCGAGCTGCACCACGATGCTGGCAAACCCCTGGGCCAGGGTGTCGTGAATCTCGCGGGCCAGGCGTTGGCGCTCCTCCAGGATGCCAGCCTGGCGCGAGGTCTGCTCGAGCTCGCGGCGGGTGCGCTCGAGTTCCTCCCGTGCCCTGGTCTCCCGCACCAGCATCTCGAGGGTAAACAATGCATACCCTGAGTACAAAAACGCGATGAAGATGAAAAAAGCCAGGCTCAGGTTGGGATACTCGGCGGGCGTTGGAAGTGCGCTCCAGGAAGTGGTTCCCTGCGGCCCCTGGCTCAGGACGATTTCGAAGGTAATCTGCAGTGGCTCCTGTTGGGCCCACCAAACCGACAAACCGCCCAATCCCAATACAATCAACAACACCGTCCACAGTGGCAACCAGTAACGGGCGACCACCGGAATCAGGCCCAGTGCTAGAAAAGGAAGGTAGTTCTGGCTTAGCCAGGCCACCACCGCAACCCCAATCAGGATCAAGATCGCAAACTCCCAGGCCCGGCGTTGCCCAGGCCGTACCGCCCAAACCACCATTCCCAATAAGGCCAGGGCTATCCCCAAGCGCCAGGCCGTCTGGGCCGGATCCTGCCAGGGAAGTACGGTAGGCACCTCGAGCGGACGGGCCGGCACCAGCAGGGTAAAAGCCAGCACCGTGAGCAGGTTGAGTGCGGTGAGCAACACCACCACCTGCGCAACTGGGCGACCTGCAAAAAAGTGCCGAAATTGCACAAGCATATAATAATTGTAGCCCAGCCTGCCCTTCCGGTTTGCGCGGGAATACCCATTTGGCTACCCTACGCAAAAACCCCTTTCTCATGCCAAAATGAGCCTGTCCTAACCGCCCCTGTCCTCAAAAGGGCAGGCCCAGCACCAGGAGGTCGCATGCAGAAAATCACCCTACCTCATCGTTATTCCGCCAGCGGTTCGCGCTTTCGCGAGGCCTCCATCGAGACCGGCTGGCTGTGCTTCCACAATGGCGCGGTCTCCATCCGCATTCACCTGCCCCTGATCACGCGGCTCGAGCTCTCCTACCAGATGCGCGACTGGTTGCTGGCAGTGGCATTCGCAGGCTTTTTTGTGGGGCTGGCAAGCCTGGGGCTGCGCTCGTTGGGCTGGCTGGACATCCCGCAATTGCTCCGGCTCAACGCATCTGCATTTGAGTACGGAGCCCTGGCCCTGGCGGTGATTGCCTTTGTGAGCTATCTGCTCTTCCCCATCCGGGTTTTATACCTCTACGATGGCAACGCCACCCCGCTCTTGGTAGTGGGCAACAAAAAAGCCATCGAGGACATGGAATATTCCATTTGGGCCTTCCTCGAGGCCCTGCACAAGAAGCAGCCCTAAGGGTGTCTTGTGGAATCGGTTTGGGACTACCCCCGCCCCCCCCATTGCGAACCTACTGCCAAGCGTATTCGGGTGCAGCTTGGCGAGCTGGTTATCGCCGACACCACCCGCGCCTACCGCGTACTGGAAACCAGCCACCCGCCGGTCTACTACATCCCACCCGCGGATATTCGCATGGGCTTGCTGGAAGCCACCCCCCGTCAGACCTACTGTGAATTCAAGGGTCAGGCCAGCTACTGGACACTCAAAGTGGGCGACACCGTGCTGCCCAACATAGCCTGGAGCTACGAAAACCCCACCCGCGGTTTTGCAAACATCAAGGGCTTTTTGGCCTTTTACCTAGAACCACTAGAGGGCTTTGTGGACGGTGAAAAAGCCCAGTCCCAGCCAGGTCGCTTCTACGGCGGCTGGATCACCCAGGACATTGCAGGGCCGTTCAAGGGCGGGCCGGGAACCACAGGCTGGTAGTAGCCTATTTGACGCTGAATAGGCACTCGCTCGAGACCGCAGGTGCGAGCCCTGGCATACAGACCGGAACTTGGATTTACTTCACCCCGAACTGTCGCTCGCTCGAGGCGAACCCTACGCTGCCGCTTGCGGCGTTCCATACCAGGCTCCAATTCCGATTCCCGCCCGGTGCAACCAGCCCCGCGTCCATCACGGCGGCTTCGCTGGTCAGGCGCACGAAGCCGCCGGGGACAAAAACCGCCAGACGAAAATCGAGCTGCGAGAATACCAGCGGCGAGAGGCTGTCGCGCAAAATCTGGTAGCGATCCATCCACTGCGGGTTGGCGAAGTTGAAGTCGGTGCGGTCACAACTTAGGGCCACGCGCCAGCCCCTCGAGGGAGTCGCGGGCGCGGCGGCGGGTGTGCAGGCCGCAGGAAGTTGCGGGGTGGTGAGGCCGCCGATGACGCTCGTGCTTGCACCACCGCAGTCCTCGTTGCCTCGTGCCGACTCGAGGCCCTGCGCGTAGGTCAGGCCGTTCTCGTAGACCTGGTGGGCGGCCAGATAGTAGAGGCCCTTTAGGCGCAGCAGGGCGGTGGCACGGTAGGTCGGCTCGGAGAAGCGGGTGGCCAGGGTGGCGCTGCTCTGCCAGGCCACGGCGTAGAGGTCGCGCAGGGCCTTGTCGGCGGCCTGGAAGGCGGGCAGGGTGGCCTCGCGCCAGGCGGAGACACTGGCACAGCCTTGGCTCGAGGCGAAGCGCGAGTTCTGCTCGGATACCACCCGGCTGAGGTTCTCTTGGGCGGCCTCGAGGGCTGCGCCCTGGGCCGGTGCATAGTCGTTAAGATTGCTGAGGCGGACGGCAGAGACCAGCGCGTCGGCCAGAAAGCTCACGAACTTGGCCTTGACCGCCCCCACCCGCCGCTCCGAGGTGATCTCCACCCGCCGCCGACTCTGCGCCCCGACGGCGGCCTGGAACTCCTCGAGCTTGGGTCGCCGGGCCTCGATCTCTCGGCTGATGGCAATGAGCGCCTCTATGGCCCCCGCCATCGGGCCGGGCTGGACAAAGGTGAGCGTGGGCAGGGCGGGTGCAGCGCTGACGGGCGTGAAGGCTTCGGCCAGCGGGCGGGCGCGGATGCGCTCCACGTTCTCGGCCCCGGTCAGGTTGTGCCGCCACCAGGAGCGGTGCGCCCACACCACGGCCTCAGCGCACTTGTTCTGAGCGCCCAGCGTGTAGGCCAGATTCACTCTAGCCTCCTGCAAGTTGGGGTCGGCCTGCGCCGCAGCGCGGAGGGCCGCCTCAGCTTCGGGCAGCCGCCGGAGGCGCATCAGGGCATGGCCCTTGTTGTTGAGCAGCAACGGGCGCAGGGCGGCGGTCGGATTAAGCCGCTCGGCGGTGGTGATGAGGGCCAGGGCCTCGGCGAAGAGGCCATAGTAGTTAGCGATACCGGCCAGGTTCACTAGGTGTGCGGGGTTGCGCGGCTCGAGCGCACTCGCCCGCAGCATCAGCCCCAGCGCCAATTGTGGCTTGCCGATCACGGCTGCCAACGCAGATGCGCGACTGGCGTTGCCCGCGCCCTGGTACTCCGACTGTGTCTCCATCAGCCGCACACTGCCCGGCCCCGAGACTGCGTTGAGCGCTTTGCGTAGGCTGGCTAAGGCGGCAGCAGGGGTCAGGCTGGCGGGGCGTGCGGCTGGGGCGGCTCCCTGGGCCTGGCCCTGCTGGGTTCTGAGTTGCCGCAGCGCGGCCTCGAGCTGCGGCCTGAGGGGGTCGTTCTGGGGGAGTTCGCGCAGTTGCTGCTCGAGCGCCGCCACGGCCTCGGCCATCGCCCCGGCTGCGTTCTGTACCAGCGCATCCCGCCCGGCCTCGGTCTGCACGTTGCGCTCGGGGTCGGTGAGGCCGGAGAAGTTGGTGCCCAGTTGCTGGGGCTTGGGGCACTGGGTCTCGAGTTCCGACCACTGGGTTTGCAAATCGGTCAGGGCGGCCATGCGCGGCGGCTGGGCCAGGGCCAGTGTTACCAGTAAGCAGAAACCCAGAACCAGAATTTTCATCTAGCCTCCTCCCGGTTTTCCAAAGCCCTTACTCACTTTGATTACGGGGTCAGGGTGATGGTGATCGGGTTGACAGCTTGCAGGCTGAAGATCTGCCCCTGCATCCCGATGCCGGTAATGTTGTCGGTGATGTCGAGGTCTCCACCACTGAAGGCGCCACTAAAAGCGTTGAGCATGACCGTATAGGTTCCCGGCGCGAGCGGGGTGGGGGGATCGGTCTGGGCACGGGGCAGAAAGCTGCGCTCAGAGCCGAGGTAGAAGGCCAGGTCGGAAACCCCCGAACCACCGTTGCGCTGGAAGGAGACCTGGTACAAAGCGTTGTAGCCGGGCTGGCTCGAGCCAGAATCCGTCCAACTGGCGGTGAGGCTGGCGGCACTGTAGCTGCCGCCCTGGGCCAAGCTGGCCCAGGCAATGTTGCCCAGCGCGAAGGCCGAACCGCTGCCGTCTATGCTGCCGTTGCCGTCGGCATCTATGTTGATGGTATAGCGCTTGCCAGGTTCAACATCGAAGTTGTTGGCAAAGTAGGCTCCGGGTGCCAACTCGCTGAGGGTCGCGGTCTTGCCAGCGTTGTCGCTGATGGTGATATTGGCCCCGCTGGCCGGCTCGGGGTTGTCCAAGTCGCCGTCAGCGTTGGGGATGCCTTTTTGAAGCTGGACTATGGCCAACCCACCCTGTTGCAGGAGAGCGTTGGCCTCGTAGAACCCTTCGGGGGCGGGGGCCACTCGGATCGGGAGCGGGTTGGTCGCGGCAGGCCCTACCGACTGCCACGATTCGGCTGGGCAAGGCCCAGGCCTGCGGCTGTAGTTTCTGCCATCCAGGCCGATCAGGTCGTCCTCATAGACCTTGCCGATGTCTATCACCTTCGCACCCGGCTTTGGAATTAGATTTCCCCTCGAGTCCACAAAGGTATCGGTGTAGGTCTTGGTGGCCACAAAGTTGACGGGTACGCCCTTCTGAATGGTGATGCTGGCCTGTCCCAGCCGGTTGGTGACCGCTCGAAGCCCCGGACGCGCCGTGACCACCGCTCCGTCCAGTGGCCCATCTCGCCCACGCACCTCTATATCCACGCACTCCTGATCCTGCACCGCCGGAGCCCCGCCGTACCAGGAGAAGTGGCGGATGCTGGCCCGCAGCACCGGGGTGGTGCCGTCCACGCTCGAGCGCTCCACCGTGCCCTCCACAAAGTCTTCCCAGCGTCCGGTCTGGGGGTTGTAGGCGTAGCAGTGAATTTTGTCGCCAATTTTGTAGCGGCTGCGCAACTCCGGCGGGATGGGCAGTTCGACAATCGCATTCGAGCCGGGCTTGAGGTTGATGCGGCGGTTTTGCGAGTCGAGGATGCTGAACTCGGCAAAGGTCACCGCGCCCAGCGGGGTGGGGCTGGCTCCCCCAGCAATCAAATCGCCAGGCAGAGCGGAATCCTCCTTGGTGGGGTCGAGCGGCGTGACCACCACCCGCAAATTCGTGTCGGTGGTATTCAGGCTGTTGGGTTGAAAAATAACCGCGTAAGGGCCCGCCTCGGTGCGCTGGAAAAGGGTACGGGCCTGGGTGGGGTTGTAGCTCTGAAGGGCTCCTTCTTTCTTCAGCGCCACCACGATGGCCTGCGCGCTGCTGGTGGACTCGGCGATACCGTGGCCTGGGGCATAGCCGGCTTTCTCCAGATCCACCTTGACCAGACCCGGCGGCAGGTTTTGCAAAATGAACTCCCCCCGGCTGTCGGTGGTGGTGGTCTGGCTGCTGCCCACCACCCGCACCGTCACGCCGGCAAGCCGGGCTCCGCTACCGATGTCGGTAATTAGTCCGGTGACGGTATTGGGAGCACTGGTACCGTTGTTGCCGCCCCCACCGTTGTTGCCACCGCCACAAGCCGCCAGCAATCCCAGCAAAGCAGCCATCCATATCTTCTTCATATTTCCTCCTGTTACCTGCGTACTACCAACACATCGAACGAAAGGCCGTCTATCGGAACGGCCTGGGTTACTTGTTTGCGCTCCAAGTCGAAAACCACGAGATGTCCCTCGGTACCGCTGCTGACGATGTAAGCCCGCTTGCCGTCGGGCGACAGGGCCGCGTGGGTGGGGTTCACAAAAACTTTGCTTCCAAGCTCGAGTTTGTAGGTCTGAGTCTGATCCGAAACCAGATCCACCAGCGAGACCGCATTGGAGTAGTAGTTGAGCGATAGGATTTTCCCATTGCCCACTGCCAGCATCCCCAATGGCCCCGGCGTGACGGTGAAGCTTTTGGGGTTTGAGCCGGGCGCGTGCAAGCTGAGGGTGTTGGACTCGAAGTTAGAAACCAACGCACTTTCCTTCAATGGCAACACGAAGGCAGGGTCGGAGCCGGTGGGGGCCTCGGCCAGGGTTTGCCAGGTTTGCTCATCGAGCCAGCGCACCACGCTGGCCTCGGTGCTGGGCTGGCGGGGGCGCATCGCCACGACCAGCTTGGAGTTCACTCGAGCCACATCGGCTGCTTCGTTCGCGCTGCCCGAGGGCGGCAGATTTAGGGCCCGCACAACCATCCCGCTGGCTAGGTCAATCTCACTTAGGCGGCCCTGGCGGATATGGGAGATGAAGAGTTTGCTGAAGTCGCTCGAGAAGGTAATACCCACCGGTCGTTCGCCCACAATGAAGGGCTTGGCCCCGCCGGGGTCGTGGCAGGCGAAGCAAGAGGTTTTGGAGAAAGCATCCTGATCGAAGTGGGGTTGGATGGTGGTACCATCGTTGCGGCGCTCGGGCACCGGGGCAGTCAGGAAAGTGCGGCTAACCGCCAGCGAACGCACGTCCACCTCCGCCACTGCCTGCGAGCCCACCAGCACCACATACACCTTGTCCCCGTCCCGCCCAACGACCATCCGGTGGGGCAGCCCCCCCACAGTGATGCGTTTGACGGTCTTGCCCTGCACGGGGTCTATCACCGCGACGGTGCTGGAACCGGCCTGGCTCACCAGAACCAGATGTGAAGCCTGTGGGGCCGAGGAACACGCCGCAATCATCAAGCTCAAAAATCCCAGGGCTGCCCATCCGTTGGTCTTCACTTGCTCTCCTTTCGTTCTAAGTGTCTCTACGGTATGTTTGTCACTGTAACCAGCCAGGCATGCATCGGAGTACTGCGCCTTGGAAGATGCAACATAAAAGATGGATTTACTGGGTTTGACAAACTTATTATGGCGCAGCTTAATCCCTCTTGCGGAAGCTGTTCCAGCCGACCTGGTTGGTGCAGACCGCAAACTGCCACTCGTGCCAGGGCCACACGCAGCCCAGGGTGAACCCCACACTGGCGGTGTATTGGAATTTGAAGTAGCTGGTGAGGGGCTCGAGGGTGTAGCGCCTAACCCCGTTGTCGCCCTCGCAGCCCCGAATTTGCACCACCAGGCGAGCCTCTTCGGCCTGGAAGCGCACGTCACCCTCGTAGGTGTCGTTCCTGACCTCCAGCACTTTGAACACAGCACGGCCCCGCTCGTAGTAGATCAGGTCTTTCTTGCAGGCCCCCTCAGGGTTGGCGCTCTCGAAGACCGTAGCCAGTTCGTAGCCCCCCGGCACGAAGCGCAGCCAGCGGTGCTCGCTGGCGTTGTACTTGGGCAGGTAGAAGGCCCCGCTGCGGGGGTTGTAGAAGTTCAGATCGGAGCCCTGGGAGGGTGCCCAGGTGCCTAGAAACTCTTGATAGGGCGGGTCTTGGCCCAGTTGGAAGGCTTCGGGCTGGAGGGGCTGCTCGGGCCTAACCGAGGGATCACGCTGGAGCAGCTTGAGCTTGAGCGCGTAGGGGCCGCCGGAGAGCTCCATCTGCAGGGTGGGCTCCTTGATGAGCGTCTCGTACCAGGAGAGTGCGGCATTAAAAACCACCGGGGAATTAGGCAGGGTGAAGGTGCCCGAGCGGGTGCAGTTATTTACCACCAGGCGACGCTCCTTTGGGCGCAGGGTCAGGCGGTTGTTCCGGATCTCGAGGGTGCCGCTCATGCGGTCGAGATAGCTAATCTGGCGACAGTTGGAGGCGACGCCCTGCGAGTAGTGGTCGAAGGTGAACTGCCCGTTGGCCCGAATCTTAAGTTGGGCCGAGTAGCCCTGACTGAGGGTGAAGGTCTCACCCGTAAAGCTGTTGGTGAAGTCACCGGCGGAGGCTACGGTCTGCTGCCAAATACCCACCAACACCGCCGGGACACTCCCCGCTTGGGCCAGAGCCATCCCGCTGTAGCACCACAGCATTAGCAGCAGCCCCACCAACCACAGAGATCGGGTCGAAGGCATACACACTCCTTTCGTGTTGGAGTCGCCACTCCGGCATGTATGCAACGTCGGTGACAAAAGCAACATTGGGTAGCGCATATAGTTATTCTCGACCTCCTGGTGCAAAGGGTAGTGAACCCAGAACTGACACATGGCTGTCTACTCTGGAGCTTCCTCCCGCTCCGTTTCGATTTCCTGCTTCAAGAATGCTGTCAGGGTGCTGGTATCAGCAAAGTAGTGGCGTTCCTCACCCCGGCTCACCGAGGCCCGCCAGACCTCGCCCTCGGGGCTCGGCTCATACCAAACGCGCAACACGTAGACCTGGCTGGGCTTCAGGTTCATACCGAAATCGCCTCGCTTACCGGCGCAGCTCGAGGCCTGTCGCCGTGAACTTCAGCCGGTCGGGGCGCACCCCCAGGGCACTCTCGAGGGCCACCCCCGCCACCTCGCGGTAGGTCTGAAGCAACTCCTGGTCGTTCTGCTCGGTCGCCACCGTGTAACCCAACAGCGGCAGCGTCGCCATCAGCACAAAGGCCTCGTAGAGCTTTTGCCGATCCTGATCCTTGAGTGCTTTGAAGGTGCTCGAGGCCCCAAAGGCCGCGTCGGTGTTGGCCTGGAGGTTCATCAGCGCGGTTTCGCTGGGTTCCTCGCCGTAGTGCACCATGTAGCACACCCCCACCAGATAGGTAAAGGCCATTGCCACGTTGTTGGGCCTACCCAGCCGCTTGGCCTCGGCCTCGAAGGCCTTGAAGGCTTCGTTGAAGGCAGTAACCATCTCCTGCACCTCATTGGGCTTGTTGCTCAGGCTCTGGGCAAACTGCCGCACCAGGAGGCGCTGCGCGCCGGGGCGAAAGGTGGTCTGCGGCGCAGCCTGGGCCTGGCTTCGGGCAGCAGCTTGGGCGCTCGAGCTGGCATTGTTGCGCTGGTTGACGCGGTCAAGGTTCTGCTGGGCAGTACGCACCGCCGCCGAGTCGAGCTGAACCCTCAGGAAGGAGTTGACGGCGGTCATGTTGATATTGGTGTATCCCGAGAATTGCGCCAGGCCGAGCGGCAGGATCAGGCTGGCGGCGATGGTCAGGGCAATGGTGAGCGGGTTTTGCATGGGTTGCTCCTCTCAGAGTCGTGCACAGGTCAGCCGGATGTACAGACGGGTCTGGGTGGCCGTGTTGTTGATGCCCCTCGCAAGCCACGAAGTGCCATCAAAAGGGATGAAGCGGGTGATGGTGATGTCGCTGTCGGTGGAGTTGTAGTACCCCGCGCCAAGCACGCGTGTACCTGCCGGACACGAGGCTGTCTGCTCAAAGGGACTGTTGGGCTGAATCAGCGGGCCAGGGATGTCAAAGGTGTTCACGTAACCGATGTCCAGACTTCCGTTGACCGTCAAATTGCCTGTGACCGTGGTGTTACTACCACTCGCGGTGAGCGCCCCGCCCGAGACTCGAGCCAGCGAGGCAGCCTCGTTGGCAAGCTTGGCCCCTGTTACTGCACCATCCGCCAGGCGGGCAGTGGTAATGGGTGCTTCCAGGGCTTGAATGGCCGAGCGAAGGG
>JBBIUP010000055.1:14024-17281 GCA_037440185.1 Meiothermus sp.
GCCAGGCGGGCAGTGGTAATGGGTGCTTCCAGGGCTTGAATGGCCGAGCGAAGGGTGGAAAAGTTGCTGTTGACATCCGCAGACTTGATAGGTGTATTCGGCTGAAAAGCAATCAAATCCCCCACCGCCACAGCTACCAGACCTCCCGCCACAATCGCCACGCCGAGTATGAAAAACTTCAGTGCGTCCTTTCGCATATCACTCCTTTAATGCCACTGCGCTTGATCCCAAAAGCTGCTATTCCAGGTGCCTTTGTAGTCGGCCTGACCACCACCCCCACATGCACTCAGCAGAGCAAGGAGGGTCAGGGCTATCATCCACGTGCGCTTCATCGAATCCTCCGGGGCATTTCTGGGTAGAAGGTGGGGTGTCGGCAGGAGGAGGCACTCCACCGACACCCCGAGGTTCTACTTCTGCACCGTGACGCTGGGCATGGTTCGCTCCGGGTTCACCTCTGCACCGTGATGGTCGCGCCGGTAATGGGTAGACCACTCACGGTGGGGCTCCCTTGAGCGCTCAGTGCGGTCAGGTTGATCTGGTAGGTCTTGTTGACCGGAGTGGTGTTCTGATTGCCGCCCCCACAGGCTGCCAGGGTGAGGGCCAGCGCCAGGGCCAGAAAACCCACCCGCAGGGAACGCGTCCGCCAAGCGCCAAGCAGCATCACGGGCAGCAAGGTAAGCAGCAGTGGCGTGGGTAGAGCCGGGAGGCTCTGGGCTTTCAGCACCGCCGGACGAGCCGCCAGCGTGCTGGCAATATCGGCTACTACCAGGAACTGGCTGTTGCCTGGACTGAGCGCAAGCGGAGTAGACAGGGTGAGCGTGAGGGTGCCGTTGTCGGCACTGAAGGTTCCAGTGGCGATGGGCGTTTCACCTGAGTCAATCTGGCCGTTGGCGTTGGCATCGCGGATCAGCTTGATCGCGGTGAGGTCGAGGTTGTCGTTGCCCGTACCCGAGGCCTGCAGGGTGAGGCTTTGGAGCTGGGTGGCCTGCGAGGGATTGAGGGTAAAGGCCAGCATCGAGACATTGCTCTGGCCCTTGTTGCGGGTGGCATCGGTGGGGGCGTTGGCGGGTTTGGCTGCGGTAATGGTGAGGCCCCCTGCCGTCGTGGTGTTGAAGGTAGCCGTCACCGTTTTGGCTGCGTCCATCGTGACCGAGCAGGTGCCCGTACCACTGCAGGCTCCACTCCAGCCAGCGAAGGTCGAACCCATATCGGCAACCGGACTCAGGATCACGCTTGCACCCGAGCTGAAGGGGGCACTGCAGGTCGCACCACAGTTGATGCCCGCTGGGCTGCTGGTCACCGTGCCGCCGCCGGTACCGGCTTTGTTCACGGTGAGCACGAAGCTGGCAACAGGGGCCTGGGTGTAGTTCACACTGGCAGTGGCGCTTCCGGTGGTCACGGTAATGCTCTGGCTGGCCGGGTTGGGGTTGTAGGTGGTGCCACTCACCACCACACTTGGAGCAGTGACGGTGTAGCTGCCAGTCACCACATCGGAGAGCGACTGGCCGGTGCCGCTGAGGATAGTGCGCTGCTGGCTGAACCCGCTTGGCCCGGTGATGGTGAGCGTGGCGCTGTTGCCGCTGGGCAGGCCCGACACTTGCAGGTTGAGGGTACCGAAGCTCTGAGCGGTATTGAAGGTAGCGGTGACGCTCTGGGCTGCGTTCATGGTCAGGGTACAGTTGCCCGTACCGCTGCAACCACCCCCACTCCAGCCAGCAAATGTAGAACCACTGGCCGCTGCCGCGCTGAGGGTGACGGAAGTGCCTGCATTAAACACAGCAGAGCAGGTAGCACCACAGTTGATGCCAGTGGGGTTGCTGGTGATGGTGCCACTACCAGTGCCGGTTCTATTGACGGTAAGGTTGAAAGTAGACGTGGGCGCGGTGTTGAAGGTCGCGGTGACGCTCTGGGCCGCGTTCATCGTCACCGTACAAGTACCTGTACCACTACAGCCGCCCCCACTCCACCCAGCAAACACCGAGCCAGAAACAGGGGTTGCGGTAAGCGTAACCGGGGTGCCCTGGGCGAAGCTAGCCGAGCAGGTAGCCCCGCAGTTGATGCCGGTGGGGTTGCTGGTCACGGTGCCCGTGCCCGTGCCATTTCTACTGACCGTGAGGGCGAAGGTGGGAGCCGCCGAGGTGGTGAAGGTCTGGGTAGGGCTGTTGAATGTTCCCGCATCGGTGACAAAGCGGTAGCGCCAGAAATACGGGGTGTTGGGGGTAAGGCCGGTCAGGCTGGTGCTGACGCTGGGAAAATTGAGGGCGTTGTTGGGCACCGCGGCTGGAGGGGTAGTCAAGCCAAAGGAATTGGTGGTTCCATAATCCACATACAGCTGGCCGCCCTTGAAATAGCTAAAAAGATTCACCCCAAGGGTTGCAGTGGTTGCGCCAACCCCGCTGCTTTGCAGGTTCTGGAAGCTGGCCTGATAATAAGCCGTCACCGCAACAAACGGCATAACATTGCCCCAGGCAGTCTGGGCCACAGCAGTCAAGCGGTGAGTGGTCGGGCCGGCTAGTCCCAACAGTTGTCTGTTGTAACGCACCGGTACACGAATATCCACCTGCCAGCCGGGCGCAACTACTGCATAGCCAAAAAACAGGCCCCCACTAGTGCCGGTGGAGGGTGTTTGCGAACAGCCTCCCTGGAAACCCGGTGGGTTGTTGGTAAACTCAATCACCTGGGTGGGGGTCGTGAACCTGATCGCGTAGCAGCGCACCCGGTTGGTACTATCAATTGCCAGGGTAGCTCCATCCGGGAGGAAAAAATCAAAACCGATGGTATCGTTGGTGCACGGACTTATGTTGGAGCCCACTGCCCGCACATAGTCCACATCACCAGTCTTGGGATAAGACGTGCTGGGGTCAGTAAAAAAGCCGACTTTATTCTGTGAGGCGATCGCACTAATGTTGGTTATGGGACATATCTGCCATACCGCAACATCGTTTCCATCCACGTAGCCAGGGGCTGCCTGCGCAATCGGGTTCAACAGGCCCAACACAAACAAAACTCCAAAAGCCAATCTTCGCATCCCTCGCACGAGTCCCTCCTTGCTCAACCCTTCTGGGTAATGCCGACAGGGTAGGGCAAGCAGCATGACTGGAGGATGACTGAGCCTAGGGAGGAGCTATACCGGCGGTGCAGGCTGTCTCGAGAATCGCTTTGTCAGACAAGTTTCCCCTAACAGCCCCACCGGTACTCTGGGGAGTTCTAGCTTCTTTCAAAACTTGCAGTGATACAAAACCGCGCAAAAGTGGCAA
>JBBIUP010000056.1:0-17133 GCA_037440185.1 Meiothermus sp.
CAGGATGTTGCCACTTTTGCGCGGTTTTGTATCACTGCAAGTTTTGAGTTAAGTATCTCCACTCTAGAAATGGGCCATCCCTTGAGAGGGCAGGGGGTGAGGCTGGGCCACTGCAAACCCCAAACACACCTCTGGTAAAACCATACCCAAAATCTCCATCGTGGGCGCACTTAGAACAACAACCCCATTGTTGGTTCAATATAGGAGTAAGTTATGGTAATGGTGCTTGACACCCGCTCGGCCTAAGCACCACAATCGCCTGCAGGAAGCCTGCCATGGAAGAACACCTTGCTCCCAGCCTGGGCCAGTCCGTGCTACGCCAGGAATGGTCGAACTGGTCAGGTGGGGTACGCTTCCATCCAGCCCAGCATCGGGCTCCGTCCGACCAAGATGAACTCTCGGGGCTGGTCAAGCATAGCCAAAAGGTTCGGGTGGTGGGGGCGGGCCACTCCTTCACCCCTATCATGGCAACCGACGGGTTGTTGCTTTCGCTGGATAACATCTCGGGACTGGTGAGCCACGACACCCAGCGCTTGGAAGCAACCGTTTGGGGAGGCACCCGGCTGTATCAGCTTGGCCCTTTGCTACAAGACATTGGTCAGGCCCTGCCCAACATGGGCGACATTGACCGCCAGTCCATCGCAGGGGCCGTCAGTACCTCTACCCACGGCTCGGGAATGAATTTGGGTTCGCTCTCGGCGGGGGTGGTTGCGTTGCGCTTGGTACTGGCGAATGGGGAAGTGCTGGAGTGTTCACGAACCAAAAACCCTGCGGTGTTCGATGCTGCTAGGGTTTCGATGGGCACTTTGGGCATCCTTAGCCAGCTCACACTACAGAATGTGCCCAGGTATCGCCTGGAAGAAAAAGTACGGGTAGTGGCCCTCGAAGAGCTGTTGTCCCAACTTCCCCAGCTAGCCCAGGAGAACCGCCATCTCGACTGCCACGTGTTCCCCTTCAGCCAGCAGGTCATGGTCAAGACCATCAACCCCACCACCCTTCCTGCCGGCAAGACCGAGGTCAATAGCTTTGTGGAGAACACCGTTTTGCAGTGGGCTTGCGAAGTCTCGCGTACCCTGCCCGCTCTTAATGGGCCCTTGCAGCGGCTGGTGGGTTTTTTGGTGGGTTCCTCGAGGCGGGTGGGTGAGTCCTACAAAATCTTCGTCACCCCTCGTGAAGTGCGCTTCAACGAGATGGAGTACCATGTGCCCGCCGAGCAGGGGCCGGAGTGCCTGGCGGAAGTCTGCGCGACCATTCGCACCAGTGGAATGCAGGTCTTCTTTCCTATCGAATACCGCTATGTGGCTGGGGATGATATCTGGCTTTCGCCTTTTCAGGGAGGACAGCGGGCTTCGATTGCTGTTCACCAATACTTCAAGCAAGATCCCGAACCCCTGTTCCGTCTAGTAGAGCCGATTTTCTGGCGCTACGGTGGACGACCCCACTGGGGCAAACTACACACCCTGCAAGCCTCACGTTTGCGCGAACTCTACCCCCACTGGCAAGACTTTCAGCATCTTCGCAACGAACTTGACCCCCATGGCAAGTTCTTGAACCCGTATTTGCAAAGGGTTTTTGAGGATTAATGGCCTTAGCCGGATGTGAGCAATTGCAATGGGGTTTTGAACGAACCCGTTTTGGGGAAGTAATGAATGATGAGTATGCTTAGCGATAAAGGCCAGCCACACGATGCGTATTTCTCCGCGCTGAACCGACTGCTGCGCAGGGAAGGGCCTGGCCGTCCGGTGGTGGTACTGGACTTGCAGCGCTTGGAACGCAACATCCAGCGCGTAAAGCAAATGCTTCCTGACCGGTTCAAGCTACGTATTGTCAACAAGTCGTTGCCCAGCCCGAAACTGCTCGAGTACGTCCTGAAGCATACCGCTACCCAGCGGCAGATGGTTTTTCACGAACCCTTTTTGCGCCAGACCGTACAGCTTTTCGCCCAGGCCGAGGTGCTTGTGGGGAAGCCTATGCCCGTGCGGGCCGTAGAGACTTTTTACCGCCTCTTGCCTTCCTCAGGGTTTGACCCCGCCCGGCAGTTGCAGTGGTTGGTGGATAGCCATGCGCGTCTGGAACAATATCTTGCCCTTGCCAATGCGCATGGTTTGAAGTTGCGAGTTAACCTCGAGATTGACATAGGCTTGCACCGGGGTGGATTTTCCAGCCCTGAAGCGCTCGAGCCCGCTTTGCGGTTGATTGTAGATAACCCGCTGCGGCTGGAGTTTTCTGGCTTTATGGGCTACGACGCGCACGTGGGTAAGCTGCCTGCCTGGATTGAGAAACCCCAGGATTCACTGCTCAAGTCGCAGGCGGCTTATGGGGCTTTTATCGGTTATCTGCGCGGGCAATTTCCGGTGCTTCACAACGATCAACTAACCTTCAATGGAGCCGGAAGCCCTACCTTTCGCCTGCACGGCGAACAAAGCCCCCTCAACGATGTTTCTCTGGGTTCAGTGTTGCTCAAACCCCTCGACTTCGATACCGATGTGCTGGCAGATTTTGAACCAGCGGTGTTTATCGCTACACCGGTGCTCAAAGTACTGGATGCAACGACCCTGCCGGGACTGGAAGGCCTTTCGGGCTTGCTGCAGAAGCTCAATCCCAACTGGCAACGCACCTACTTCATCTATGGGGGGCGTTGGCCTGCCGAGGCTGTCTCGCCTGGTGGGCTACGAGAGAACCCGCTCTATGGCAAGAGCTTTAACCAGGCCATCCTGAACGGCTCGAGGCGCACCGCTTTGCGCGTAGACGACTACATTTTTTTGCGCCCGTGTGAGAGCGAAAGTATCTTGCTGCAACTAGGCGACTTGATGGTCGTGCGCGAGGGGCAGATTGTGGACGGGTGGCCTGTCTTCACAGAGTCTGCAATTGCCAGTGAGCCAACCTATCCACTACTGTAGTGCCATGAATCCCTGGATGGTGTTGTGGGCAGCGTTGATGGGCCTGCTGGTATTGATATTCGGTACCCTGTTACTCAATATTTTGGCAATTGATGTTCGCACACCTTTGGGAATTGCCATTCAGATGGGCTTGTTGGCACTGGGACTGGTCTGGGTGCTGCGGGTGGCGCGTCAGCGTCGAGGCCGCTAGGACAAAGATTGTGCCGCCAAACGGGCGGCTGCTAAATCCCATAGCGCATGGCCCACACTCTTGAAAAGCACGACGCCAGCTGTGGGCCTGGGCTGGTGTAGGGCCAGGTGAAGGGGGCAAACCTGGTTCCAATCTACGTCTGCTTGCAACAAGTCTCCTGCCTCGGCTTTGGCCCCTTCCAGGGTATCCACGTATAGCTGTGCTTGTCGTACAACCTCTGGCGCGACCTCGGCCATGTTGGGGCGGTAGGCCCCCACCGCTGCGATGAAAACGCCTTGACTGGCCTTGAACAGCAGCGGGCTCTGGCTGGTGGTGGCGCAGACGACCAGGCTTACTTCGTCCAACACCGGCTCGAGGCTGCTGACGGCCTGGGCCAGCAGGCCGCGCCCACGGGCGTAGGAGGCCAGGGCTTCGGCATGCTCGAGGGTTCGCGAGTAGACATATACTTTGTCGGTGCCCAGGCCGCTCTGAAAGGCTTCCAGGTGGCTTCTGCCCTGGATTCCTGCTCCGACAATTAGCAGCGGCCCAGAAGGGTTGGGTGCCAGGGTTTGCGCAGCCAGCAGCGATACGGCAGCGGTGCGGTGGGCCGTTACTACCGAGCCATCCAGCAAGGCCAGACGTTCGCCAGTATCGGTACGCATCACCCAGACCTCGGCCCGCACACTGGGGCGTTGATTCGGATGTACGGTCACCAATTTGGTTACGGTGATGGAAGGGTCGGCGGCCGGCATTAGCAATAAAGTGGCCCCGCCCGCCAACGGCACCACCAGGCGTTCGGGGGCGGTGACCTGGCCCTGGGTATGGTCGGTCAACACCTGGGCAATGGACAGGGCGAGTGCCGGATAGGGGAGTATGGCAGCAGTTTCTGTGCCCGAGAGAATTTTCATAGCAATAGCCTATCTGGAGAAAAACAGGGACATTCTAAGTTGCGCCAGGGTGGATGGGCCAAACCAGCGGAATCGGCCATGCGTACCGGACGCCATTCCCCACGATCTTTCGGAACCGAATCTCGCATTTCAACTATGGAGACACTTGATGCTTGACCAACATCCGCCTACCACTTTAGCGACTACGAAAGGTAGTGGGTAAACACTACAACAAGAAGCTTGCCTGCTTCGTTGCTAGACCCTGGGGATTGGAGGTGTAAATGTGGATGGGACTTCCCACTCCGACCATCCCGCCACGAAGTACCCTGGCATACAGGCCGCGCTGCCCCAAAAGTACCTTGGGCAAGCGTAGGTCGAACACCGAAAGCGAGTTGCATACGGTACAGACCGTGGTCAGCTCCAGTAACACTTCCCCAATTTGGAGGTGAGATCCTTCCCTCAGTTGGTGGGGGTCGAAATCTACCAAAAAGTTCTCGCCCAGCGCACCTAGAGGCAGTTCAATTCCCGCCTGTGCTGCCAGGGCATAGGTCGAGCGCCCTGCAATCAGCACAGCACGGTCTGGATGCTTGCCAAAATGCCGATCTCCCACCACCCCCATACCTGCTACCAAGTGAGCTTGGGTAAGGGCTGGCTTGGGCAGGGTGGTGCCCTCTCCGGCGTGCAGCGAGATGACCTGCGGCATGATTAGCGGGTGGGGATGTTGAGCTGCTGGCGGGTCTGGTAGACCTGCTGGGCGCTTAAGTTCTTGCCGCGCTGGGCCTGTACCTCGGCAGCGCTAAAAGGCCGCTGACCCTGAGGAAAGCTGTTTCCCCATTGGGTAGCGATGTGGTTGAGTACGGCGGCGACCTCGGCGTCGCTGAGCTGCGGGTATGCAGGCATCAACCCATTATAGCTATTGCCCAGGACAGTGATTTGGCCTTGCAGGCCAAAGAGTGTAGCCTGGATGAGCCAATCGCGCCCTCCCGTAACTCTCAGAATTTGGGGTACATGTCTAGCAAGTGGCGGAAAAGCCCCCGAAAGGCCAGCCCCGTTGGCCTGGTGGCAGCCTACACAGTTGTTGTACACCTGGGCCCCGTCTACGCTGGCGCTGGGGGCGGGTTGGGCTGGGGTAGCGGCCGCACCTGGGCTCAGGCGGGTAGCCAGGTAACCCAGAATCTGGGCCCGTTCTTCCGGCGTCAATCGTAGACCATAGCTTTGCATTTCACTTACCAGGCTATCCCAGCGTTCGCGGGTCTGCCGCTCGCGGGTCACAAAGCCAATTTCGTGGCAGGTTTGACATTTCTGCAACACCAAGTCGCGTCCAGGCCCCTCAGGCAGTGCGTTTTGCCCAAAACCAAGCCAGGAACCCAGCAGGGCTGCACCAAAGACAATTGCAATCCACTTCTTCATCTACTTCTCCGTTGTAGCTTTCATTCGCAAAAACAGGGCTGGGCATTACCCAGCCCACCTACATTTTGGATTCGGCGGTTCCTTTGAAAATGTGCCTGTGCTCAAGTTACCTTGAACTTGACCCGCATCACACCGTTCCACTCATAACCGCGCTCGTTCCACCAGACATTCCCATTCATTGGCTGAGTCCGACCTACTTCGTCGGTGGCGCGGGCCAGCACCTCATGGTCGCCGGGAGCCAGCAGCAACGGGGCCACCCAGAAGTACCAGCCAAAGCGGCCCGAATTCGACTCGACCAGGGCCTTGCGCCAGCTTGTGCCTCCGTTGGTAGAAACCTCAATGCTCTCAATGGGGGAAAGACCATCGTTCCAAGCGATACCACGAACCTCAACCCTGCGACCCCTCACGCTCTCACCAGCCAGCGGAGACAGAATGAAGGAGTTGATGTTGGCATTCCAGTTGGAGCGCGAGTTTTCCAGGGTGTAGTTGTAGCGGGTGCCTGGCTGGGTGGGCAGGATGGGCAGGTTTTGGCCGGGCAGGAATGGTACGCGGTAACGTGGTACTTGTTCATTGCCGGAGCTTTCGGCAGCAGTGAAGTCCAGCTTTGCCAACCACTTGACGTTGGTTGTTCCAAACGTACCTGGAGCCACCAGCCGCACCGGTCCACCATGCACCGCTGGGAGCGGTTCACCGTTCATGCCCAGCACAAGCATCGCATTTTCCATCACGCTGATGGGGAAGCTCTTCTCGTAGGGCTGGGCCCCGCCCTGGGTGGAGGCGTTCATGGTGAGGAAGCGGGCGGTGTCACGCAGCCTGGCCCCTTTGGCCTCGAGTACGGTTCTGAGTAAGACGCCGCGCCAAGTCACTTGCCCGATGCCGCCATAGGTCCAGGGGTTACCCGAGGGACGCGGGCTGAAGAAGGTCCGTCCGTTGCCTGAGCACTGAAGTACGCTGGTCACCTCGGTCTGGGGTAGTTTACTCAATTCATCTGCGGTGATACGGAAGGGGCCATCAATCAACCCCCCGATCTCCACTGTCCAAGCGGGCTGAACGTTGGACTCAGTAGTATTGAGGCCGGGCAGGTCAATGTTGTTGCGGATGAACAGGTTGGCCTTGCTGGTGACCCGTTCTGAGCGCAGGATTTCCAGCGTAGACTCCAGCACCACGGGTCTCGAGGATAGCACCACCAACCGCGCGTTTTTACCGCGCACCACCTGATCGGCTGTAGCTTGTTGCTGGGCCATGCCCAGCCCCATCATACCCACCGCAGCGCCAGTCACAGCGGTTTTCTTCAGGAAGGTACGGCGATCCATTTCTTCTTGCAGCATTACGTCATTGTCTTGCTCGTTCATGCAAGCCTCCTTTAGCAAAGTCGCAGATTATTTGTATTCTTTCAGCCCCTCGAGCTTTGATATGTGAGATGCACTAATGTTACACTGTAACTACTTGTATACCCAAGAGATGTATTGCAGTGCCCACTGGTACTACATTTTTTCAACTTTTACGCGCTCTACGGCTCGGATGCCACGCCGCCCAAAACGCCGGGCCAACTCCAATTCGCCCATCACCAACGCAGTGGGCCGCCCATGGGGACAAACCCAGGGCAGTTCACACTCGGCCAGGGTATCCAGCAGAGCCTGGGCTGAGGTGCTGGAGAGGGGATGCCCGGCTTTGATGGCGGGCAAACAGGCCAGACGGGCCAGCACGTTGCGCCAGGCTTCGCTAAAACCGGGTGCCCCCAGGCTTCCTTTCACCACCTCGGGAATAAGCGAGGGATGTCCAACCAGGAAAGCCGGAATGGCGCGAATGCGGTATTTGCCAGGGCCGAAAGGTTCCAGCAGCAACCCGGCCTGCTCGAGCTCTTGGGCCCGCTCGGCAAAGTTCAGTTCCTCGCCCAGCGAGAGCGAGACCAGCTCGGGGTGGGGTAGTTCAAGGGGTGGGTCTTGGCGGTAGCGACGGGACAACTCCTCATAAAGAATTCGTTCGTGGGCAGCATGCTGGTCCACTACGTAGAGTTCGTCCCCCGCCTCGGCCAGAATGTATAGCTCGCGGAAGCTGCCCAGATATTGCAACCGAGGAAAGCGGGCCCGCTGCACCGGAGAAGGGCCGGTTAGGGGGGTGGGCTCGGGCAAAGCACGGGCCAAAGGGTGCGCCGAGAGCAGGTTCAGCACCGCCTGGGATACAAAGTTCAAAATTGCTTCGGGCCCGATTAGCTTGACCCTGGACTTGTCGGGCGAGGTGTTGACCAATAGGTGCTCGGTAGGCATATCCAGGTTCAGTACCCCCACCGGAAACTGGCCGTGGGGCAAGAGTTCCTTGTAAGCTGCCAGCACGGCCTGCAATAAATTCTCGGGCCACTCCACCGGGCGGTTGTTGAGCGCAAGCAATAATCTATCTCGCCGGGGGCGGGATAGCTCCGGGCGTGAGAGCAGGCCCGAAAGCCGCAAAGAGCCGTCTGCTTGATTCAAGGGCAACAACCGATTGGCGACCACCGAGCCCCACAACAGCTTGGCGGCCTCGCCGAATCCACCGCCAGCATGAGCGATTTTCTCTTCACCATCCACCAGCAGCCGCAGGGCAATAGCGGGGCGGTGCAGCAGATAGCGCGAGACCAGATGCACCACCTTGCGCCCCTCGGCAGCGGGGGTTTCCAGAGCATTCCTTCGTGCGGGCAGGTGGCTAAAGAGGGCCGTTACCTCGACCTTGCTGCCTGCTGGGGCTGGATGTTCTTCCAACTCAACTTCGTTTTGAAAAGCGGTCAGGGTTGCGCCGCCCAATTGATGAGCAGGTCTAGAAGTCAGCCGCACCCGGGCAGCCTGGCGAATGGCCCACAAACCTTCCCCGCGAAAGCCCAGCGTGGTGATGTGTTGCAGGTCGGTGAGCTTGCTGGTGGCGTGGTGCTCGAGGGCCAGTTCCAACTCTTCCCTGGGAATGCCTATGCCGTTGTCGCTCACCACAATTCGGTCCAGCCCACCGCCCCACAGCTCGAGCTGGAGCCGAGTGGCGCCTGCGTCGAGGGCATTTTCCAGCAGTTCGCGCACCACATCGGCAGGGCTAGACACCACCTCCCCCGCCGCGATCTCGCGGACGAGTTCGGGGGGTAGCTTGCGAATCATAGGATGTTCCTCTCGCGCAAGCGCCCGATAAACCAAGCCAGATACAGTACGAAGATCGAACTTACCAAGGCCAACACGAACACCACCCCTGCGATCAAAAAGGGAATCTCGATCCGGTAGGAGCGGCCTGGCAGGCTCAGCAACCATTCCAGCACCAACCCGAGCGCCAGTGCGTAGGCGGTGTAGCGCAGGTTGCGCCACATCAGCCAGCGGAAGTTCTCGCCCCAATTCACGTTCCCCAAGCCCCATCCCCGCTATGCGCTTCTTGCCTCCACCGCATCGGGAGATACACCTTTGAGCAATTGTTGCAGTTTTCGCAAAAACAAAAGTGCATCCAGTGGGCTGGTGCGGCTCAAGTCCAGGTCGAGCAACTCTTCCAGCGCTTCCTTGGACAACCCCTTCTGGCTGGCTTCCAACCCGGTCATCACCGCCCTGGCCCGCAACAAGATTTCCTTGGGAAGGCCTGCCATCCGGGCCACTTCCAGCCCATAGCTTTTGCTGGCAGGCCCCGGCAGCACCTGATGGTAAAAGACCAATCCACCAGCCTCCTCCTTGGCTGCCACATGGGCGTTGCGAGCCGCAGCCATGCGAAGGGGCAGGGTGGTGAGTTCAAAGTAGTGGGTGGCAAAAAGCGTATAAGCCCGTACCTGATCGTGCAGGTGTTCGCAGGCAGCCCAGGCCAGCGCCAGACCATCGTAGGTACTGGTGCCGCGCCCGATCTCGTCGAGCAGTACCAGGCTCTTGGCGGTAGCGTTGTGCAGGATGGCGGCCAGTTCGTCCATCTCCACCATGAAGGTGCTGCGTCCGCCCGCGATGTCATCCGAAGCCCCAATGCGGGTGTAGATACGGTCGAAGATGGGCAGCGTGGCCGACTCGGCGGGCACAAAGGAGCCAATCTGGCTCAGGAGGGCAATCAGGGCCGTCTGGCGCAAATAAGTAGACTTTCCAGCCATATTCGGCCCGGTCAGGATTAATAACCGGGCTGAGGGGTTCATGGAAAGGTCGTTGGGAATAAACAGATTGCTGCGCTCTACCACCGGGTGCCGCCCGGCCTGGATCGAGAGCTCAACATTGATTGCGAATCGTGGGCGGTTGTAGCCATACTCGACCGCAGCCTCTGCCAGCGCAGCGTACACGTCCAACTCGGCCAGTACCTGGGCGGTCTGGCGCACCTCGTCGGCGACCTGGGCAACGTTCTCGCGCAACTGCAAAAACACCGCATACTCGCGCTTGGTGGCTTCGTTCTCGGCTTGCAGTATTTTGCGCTCCTGCTCCTTAAGTTCGGGTGTGGTAAAGCGCATGCGATCCTTGAGGGTCTGCACCGCCCGCCAGTCCTTGGGTACCAGCCCGTAGTGGGGACGGGTGGCCTCCAGGTAGTAGCCAAACACCGCGTTGTAACCCACCTTAAGGTTGGGAATGTGGGTCTTTCCACGCTCTTCGACTTCCAACTGGGCAATCCAACTGCGTCCTTCCTCGGCCCGGTGGCGCAGTTCATCGAGCTCAGGATCGTAGCCTTCCCGGATCAGGCCCCCATCGGTGATCTTGAGCGGAGGGTCTTGTACCAGGGCAGCAGCGATACCCTCGGTCACTTCGGCTAGGCTGGGCAAGCGCTCAGACAGGCCCCGGAGTGGCCCAAACCCCCGCAACAACCCGGCTAACTCCGGCAGCAATGAGAGGCTGCGCTGCAAGGCCGAAAGGTCGCGGGCGGTAGCCCTGCCAGCCAGCAGGCGGGCTGCAAGGCGTTCCAAATCGTGCATCCGGTACAGCACCTTGCGCACCTCGGTTCGCAGTACCCCGTCGCGCACCAGCGCTTCTACCGCGTCCAGCCGGGCCTGCAAGGGCGCTTCCTCTACCAGCGGGTGCCGCAGCCAGGCCCGCAGCAGACGCCGCCCCGGTGCGGTGCGGGTCAGGCCCAGCACGCCCATTAAAGTGCGCTCCTCGCTGCGATCCCCCACCGAGCTGGGCTCGTAGACCTCCAAGGTTCGCAGCGTGGCCTCGCTGAGTTGCATGAAGGCACTGGGGTCGTGCCGCACAAAGCTCCGCACCTGCGGTAGCCCGTTCTCCTGCACCCGCAGCGCATAGGTCAGCACAGCTCCTGCTGAACGCATGAGCGCAGGGTGCTCTAGGTCTGCGGGCAACGGGGCAAACTGTGCTTCCAAGGCTGCTTTTCCTGCCTCGCCCTCGAAACCCTCCTCCGACATCATCACCGGAAAGCGCCGCTGGAACTCCTGCAAAAATTCCGCGTTGCGATAAAGCTCCGGAGCCAGCAGCACCTCCGCAGGTCGGAAGCGAAATAGCTCATCGTAAAGGGCGCTCTTGCCATAGAGTACAGTGCCCCGAAACTCCCCAGTAGAAATGTCTAGTAAAGCCAGGCCGTAGCCGTCTCCCGTACTGAGCGCGGCCAGGTAGTTGGCTTCCGGCCTGAGCAGGTTCTCGCGCATTACCGTGCCGGGTGTGAGCAGTTGGGTCACTTCACGCCGTACCAGCTTGTCCGACTCCCCGGCTAGTTCCATCTGGTCGGCGACTGCTACCCGAAAGCCTTGCTTCAGGAGCCGTTCGAGGTGCACATCCACCGAACGAACGGGAACCCCAGCCATGGGTGTCACGAAGTCCTTGGCGGTCTTGTGCGTAAGGGTGAGGTTCAAAGCCCGCGAAAACCGCTCGGCATCCTCGCCAAAGGTCTCATAAAAGTCGCCCACCTGGAACAGCAGGAGATAGTCGGGATAGGCATCCCGCAACTCGACGTACTGTTCCAGGAGCGGTGGTAGGGGGCCCGGCCCCTGGCCCTTGAGGGTCATGCTCAACATGATACCCCCAAGCATTCGAGTTCAAAGATGGCAGCTTGTATCGTATGGGACAAGTATTTGCAAAGAACTACCGAGCTACTTCCCAGGCCAAATGCTCCAACTCGGGCTTGATCAGCTTCTCCCATGCCACCATCACTGCGTTGGGCGAGCCAGGTGTGGAGATCACGACCTTCTTGCGATAGGTTCCAGCAGTGGCGCGCGAGAGCATCGCGGCTGCCCCCACCTCGCTGTAGGAGAGCATCCGAAACAGTTCGCCAAATCCCGGCATGGGCTTTTCGATCTTGCGGGCCAGCACATCGTAGGTGGTGTCGCGGGGGGCAATGCCGGTTCCGCCGTTGAAAAGAATAATTTGCGCTCCGGCATTCACCATGTCGTCGAGGGCCAGTGCTACCTGATCGGGCTCGTCCTTGATGATGCGATAGCCTGCGATCTTGTGCCCCAGTGCCTCGATTTCAGGCTTCAGGTAGTGGTAGTTGGTGTCGGTCTCGAGGGTGCGGGTGTCGGAGGCCGTAACGATGGCAATGTTCACCGGGCCTCTGGACCTGGCGATCTCCTTGTGCTTGTCGGTACTCTCGGACATGCCTGCAATTCTACGCCGCTCGAGAGCAAGGAGAGGGTGGGGTGGAAGGGATTTGGCCTGGGACGTTCTTTACAGGGTTTGGAAAGAGTGGCAGAACTAGAGATGGCTTTAAGCTGCGCCATAGTCAGTTTGCCAAATCCTGAGGTCTACTCCACCAGGCCACATGATGGAGGCACCTTATACCAACTCTTCGCTATCAGTCTTGTGGCGCGATCACGAAGGCCGAGGCCATCTCGTCCTTCTCGCTCAGGTTCATCACCTTGACACCACTGGTGGCCCGTCCGTACTGCGAGATGCTGGAAACCTTGGTACGGATGGCGATGCCCCGGCGCGAGAGCACCAGCAGGTCTTCGTTGCCCTGTACGCGCATTAAGGCACCGAGCTGCCCCACCTTGTCGTTGGTGTTGAAGGTGATGACCCCCATGCCGCCCCGGCCTTGCAGGGGATACTCGGAAACCGAGGTGCGCTTGCCGTAGCCGTAGGTGCCCACTGCCAACACCTCGCCTTCTTCACCCTTGGGCAGAATTACCAGCGAGACCACCCGGTCGTCGCGGCCTTCTTTGAAGCGAATCCCGGTCACGCCCTGGCTCGCCCGGCCAGTCGAACGCACATCCTCGAGGTTAAAGCGAATCGCTTGCCCGCTGAGGGTAGCCAGCATGGCCTGGTCGCCCTCATGGGCAATCGAGACCTCGATCAGAGCATCGTTTTCCACCAGGTTAATCGCGATCAGACCGGCGCTGCTCAAGTTCTGGTATTCCTTGATCTCGGTGCGCTTGATCAGACCATCCCTGGTGGCAAAGATAAAGTAGCCCTCCTGGGTCAGGTTGCGCACGTTGAGCAGGGCCGCTACTTCTTCACCTTCCACCAGCGGCAGCAGACTGACCACGTGGGTTCCACGGGCCTGGCGGCTGGCCTCGGGCAACTCGTGGACTTTCTCGCCATACACCCGGCCTCGGTTGGTAAAGATCAGCAAGGTGTCGTGCATTGAGGCCACAAACACCGAGATGGCCTCGTCTTCTTCCTTGGTTTTGCCGGCCTGGGCCCCCATGCCGCCGCGCCCCTGGGCACGGTAGGCCTCGAGCGGGGTGCGCTTCATGAAACCCTGGCTGGTCAGGGTGATGACCATCTCCTCGTCGGCGATCAGGTCTTCGACGTTGAAACCTTCCTCAAACTCGGTAATTTGGGTGCGGCGCTGGTCACCGTATTTTTTCTTGATGTCCAGCAACTCACTCTTGACCACCCGCCAAAGCCGCTTTTCGTCGCCCAGGATGGCCTCGAGGCGTCCGATCTCCTCCATCAGCTCGCGGTATTCCTCCTGCAGCTTGTCGCGCTCGAGGCCCACCAGCCGTTGCAGGCGCATATCCAGGATGGCCTGGGCCTGGATCTCGGTCAGGTTGAAACGGCTCATCAGCCCAGTGCGGGCTTCGGCGGCATCCTGGGAGCCGCGAATCAGGGCGATTACCTCGTCAATGTGGTCGAGGGCGATCAGAAGTCCCTCGAGCACATGGGCACGTTCTTTGGCCTTGCGTAACTCGTACTCGGTGCGCTTGCGTACCACCTCACCCCGGTGGTCGAGGTAGTGGCGCATCATCCGCGGCAGCGAAAGCACTTTGGGCTCGCCGTTCACGATGGCCAGCAGGTTAATGGTAAAACTGGTTTGCAGACGCGAGTGCTTGTATAGCTTGTTGAGCACGACCTGGGGATTGGAGCCGCGCTTGAGTTCGATGGCGATACGCATACCCTGGCGGTCGGACTCATCACGCAGGGCCGAGATCTCATCAATCACCTTGTTGCGTACCAGGGCGGCAATCTGGGTAATCAGATCGGCCTTGTTGACCTGATAGGGAATCTCGGTAAAGACCAGCATGGCCCGCCCATTCTTGTCCTCGTTGCGCACCCTGGCCCGTACCTTGAGGCTGCCGCGCCCGCTGGCATAGGCTTCCTTGATGCCCCGACGGGAGAGCTTGGCCCCGGTCGGAAAGTCGGGCCCTGGCAGCACTTTCATAATTTCGTCCAGGGTCACATTGGGGTTATCAATCATCAGAGCCAGCGCATCAATGGTCTCGGAGAGGTTGTGCGGGGGCAGGCTGGTTGCCATGCCCACCGCAATGCCCGCCGCCCCGTTGACGAGCATGTTGGGCAGGGCCGAGGGCAAGACCTCCGGTTGTTCCTGGGTGCCGTCGTAGTTGGGTGTCATCGGCACGGTCTCTTTGTCCAGGTCTTGCAACATCTCGTAGCCCAGGTTGGAGAGGCGGGCCTCGGTGTAGCGCGGGGCGGCAGGGGGATCGTTGTCAACCGAGCCGAAATTCCCCTGTCCGTCAATGAGGGGATAGCGCAGGCTCCAGTCCTGAGCCATACGCACCATGGTGTCGTAGATGGCTGCGTCGCCGTGGGGGTGGTACTTGCCCATTACCTCGCCCACGATTTTGGCGCTTTTGACGTGTCTGCGGCTGGGAAGCACACCGTCCTGGTAGGCCCCGTAGAGGATGCGCCGCTGCACCGGCTTGAGGCCGTCGCGCACATCGGGCAAGGCCCGGTCCACGATGACCGACATCGCGTAGTTGATAAAGCTTTGTTTTACTTCGTCGGTGATTTCAATCGGCAGGACTTGGGACATTCAATATCTCCTGTTTCGTTTTCGGCACAAAAAAAGCGCTAGGCCGCGCTTTATATCCAACAAAATAGTATACCTTACCGCGTCTATTATGTCAAAAACATAATTTGAGGCTCGAGCTCCAGCAACCTCAGCGGTTCCCAGCAGCACTCCGAAGAAAATGACCCATGGGCGCTTCCCAGTTTTATCCGGTATGGGGGTCGGCTGGGCCTGTTGAAGCTGACCCTCTCCCGGGGAGTCGGTTATTTTCCGCAACGGGTGCAGGCCCAAGTTAAAGGCTAGCTTCTCACCCGGAGGGAGGAAAGAGAGGCCACTGCTGACCCCCTGGCCGGCTTAAAGCAAGCCCATGGTCTTGAAGTCACCCCCCAGCACCTGGCGCGGGTTGGCCGCGATCCACTGGAGCGCAGTGGCGTAGACGTTGCGGAAGTCGGTCCTGTATTTGAGAGCATTGAGTTCCAGGTCTTCCAGATCCGGCTCGCTGCCGAACAACCCACCCTTGACCCCACCGCCCAGTACGAACATCAGCCCGCCCTCGCCGTGGTCGGTGCCAAAGGAAGCATTCTCGGCTACCTGCCGCCCAAACTCACTGAACACCATGATCATCACATCTTTGTCGCGGCCAATGGCCTTCATGTCGGCGCGGAAGGCAGCCGTGGCCTGGGCTACGTTGCCCAGCAACTCGGCCTGGCGGGGGGGTTGTCCAGCGTGGGTGTCCCAGCCGCCCAGGGTGGTGTAGTAGACGCTGCTGCCCAGCCCCCCCGCGATCATGCGGGCAATATCGCCCATGCTTCTGCCAAAGGCATTGTCGGGGTACTGGGCACGGTTCTTGACCTCGCGCAATTGCCCTACTTTGTCGAGGGCTCCGCGCAGGGAAAGCATGGCCTGGCGTACTTCTTCGGCAGTGCCGCTACGGGTCAGGCGGGACTCTTTGTTAAACTCTTCCTCGAACTGCCTTGGCAGCCGGATGCTGAAGGTGTCAATGCTATTGATGGCCGGAGCGGTGCGCTTTTCCCCCATCTGGGCCTGGGGGGTGGCCCCGCCCAGGAAGGTATCGCAGAAGGGGTCGTCTTGCAGGTCGCCCCAGCGGCCCAGCCAACCGGTCTCCTCCTTGCGGGTGGGGTCGGCGGTGTGCCAGATGGAGGTGGAGATAAAGTGGCTGCGGTTGGGGTTGGGGTAGCCCACCTGGGGAATAATGGCCATCTCGCCGTTGTTCCACATCTGCATCAGCGGTCTTAGTTCGGGGTGAAAGCCCAGTTTTTGTCCATTGGCTCCCAAATCCAACACCTCTTCGCGCTTGATGGCGATGTTGGGACGAAGGCGGTAGTAGAGGTCGTTGCGGTAGGGGATCAATGTGTTGAGCTGGTCGTTGCCGCCAAACAGGTTGACCACCACCAGAATTTTGTCCTTGGACTGGGCTGCCAGGGCGGTCTTGGAGAGCAGCGAAGGCGCCCCCTGGCCCAGTGCCAGCGTCAACAGGGATTTTTTGATGAAATCACGTCTATCCATACATACCTCGTCGAGTATCCAGTGTCGAGCGCAAGCGGCCAATTGGCTCCTGACCTGTGGCTCTAGCCCCTTGACTTGACTACAGCAACTGCGCCTCCGGCTTGACCAGCGCCAAAGCCCCGTTGGCGTTGTCCATGAATACCTCTAGATCGAGGCGGCGTTCTCGGCCTGCAAAACCTGCCAACACGTTGAGGCGGTTGAGGAAAGGCGACTCGGCCAGCCAGCTCATGCCCCCATCCCACCCCGCAACGGTAGGCGGGTCGAAGGGGATCTGCCCCATGGCGGCCAAAGCCTGATAGAATCCGCGTCCAGGCCGTCCCTCAAAATCTACTTTGTCCACGCCAGCCGCATACCACAGCCCTACCAGGTATTCCAGGGGGCTTTTGATGAGTGCATTGCGGTATTGAGGATGGTAGAACTCGTCGCGGGTGAAGAGCCAGCGCAGAAATTCTCGAGTTCCGCCACTGCGGAAGACCCAGGCCCCCTCTTGCACCAGCGGCTCGGGAGGTACGGGGCTCAGGTAGAACCCCAGCAGCTTGCGTCCCACAAACTCGTAGGTTTTGGGGTGGGCAATCAGGATTTCCAGCACTTCGTCGCCGGTTTTGATGCGCTTGCCCAGGAAGGTTTTTTCGCTAGCATCGTGCCAGTTGCGGTTGAATACATACTCGAAGGCCACACCCGCGCTGGCGTCGCGGGGGCGCTGGCCCCCTGGAAGCCGCACCGTCCAGCCGGTGAAGGCCCGTGCGGCTTCCAGAATGTCTTCTTCGCTGTAGTGGCCGGGGCCTATGCTATAGAGCTCCAGCAGCTCTCTGGCCCAGTTTTGGTTAGGGTGTTCCTTGCGGCTCTGGGCGTTGTTGAGGTAGAGCAGCATCACCGGGTTTTTGGCGATGGCCTTGAGCAACTCCCCATAAGGCCCATAGCCCAACTGTCGGAAGGTGACGAGCTGGTTCCAGAAGTCAATCCCTTGTGCCCCCATGGTCTCGCGGAACTCCGAGGTCAGGTGGCCGTGCCAGAACAGTACCAGGCGCTCGGAGGCGGGGGTGGGGGTGGTGAGCCAGTGATTGATCCACAACTCGCTGATCTCGCGGTGTTGCTGGCCGCGTTCGTTGCGGCTGGCGCTGGTGGTATAGCTGGGAGCTGGGGC
>JBBIUP010000057.1:0-1935 GCA_037440185.1 Meiothermus sp.
CCGCACGGAGGCGAACCTCGACCTGGTGCGGACTTACATGTTCACCGCGGGCAGCTTCTCCCAGCGGAAGTCCTCGGCGGACGTGCTCAGGCTGCTCCGGGAGGCCGCAGTCGGCGACCTAGAGAACCGCTTCCTGATCCAGGCCACCTACGGGCGGGGCAAGAGCCACTTCGGACTCGCGGTCGCCAACTACTTCGGCAAGGTCGCCGACTCGCCCGAGGTCGAGCTGCTGCTGAAAAACCTCGAGTACGCCCACGACGCCCCCGCCGAGGTCGAGGCCTTCCGGAACTTCAAGCGTCACCGCGCGCCCTACTTGGTGCTGCTGCTGCGCGGCGACGCATCCGTAAACCTTCGCGACCAGTTCTTCCGAGAGCTCGAGGCCGCACTCAGCCATAACGAGGCGACGCGGGATGTGGAGACCCCGTTCTGGTTCACCGAGGCCCAAAGCTTCCTGTCGAGCCTCAGGCCGGAGCAGGTCGCCCAGGCGGATGCCTTCCTGGCCTCCCGCAAGACCGACCTTCATCTGCTGCGCCAGAAGATCGAGCAGCGCGAGACCGGCGTCTATCAGGTCTGCGTCGAGCTGATAAAGACCCTGACCGGCATCAAGCCCGACCTCAACGGCGAGACCCGCCTGGACGATGCGGTGAACTGGGTGGCGCAAGAGCTGTGTATCCGCCAGAAGCGCATAGGCGGCCTGCTGATACTGTTCGACGAGTTCAGCGAGTTCGTGCGCGGGTACGCCAGCCTCCACCCCACCGGCGTTCCGCTGCAAGAGTTGCTCAACGGCGTGGAGTCGAACCGGGGCCAGGTGCTCTTTGTCGCACTCTCCCAGCACGAGCCGGAGAAAGTGGCAAGGAACGACGGCACCGCCCAGTATGCGAGCCTCATCAAAGAGCTGACGCGCCTGCCCATGCCCAACCGTCACTGGCTGCACTCGAGCCTAGAAGACGTTTTGGGTGCGTACTTCAGGCCCAGCAAGGAGAACTGGGAGCGGCTGATGCGTTCGCCAGGAATAGGCCGCCAGATAGCAGAAGCCAACGACCTCGCGTATGACGTGCTCTCGGAGCGCTACCGGAGAACCCTTAACTGGAACGCGGAGAAGTTCCAGGAGAAGGTCACGCGCAAGTGCTTCCCGCTCCACCCCCTGACCACCGGGCTGCTTTCGAGTGTGGACTTCGAGGCCGCCTCGACCACACGTTCGGTCCTCGGCTTCCTCACCGACGAAGAGGCCCCCCTCAAGCAGAACTTAGATCAGCCCGCGGTGCGCGACGAAGGGCCGAACTGGGTATTGCCCATCGCGCTGGTGGACTACTTCCAGGAGATGCTCGGTGAGCAGGTTTGGGAGCAGTACACCCAGGTGAACCTGCCCGACCTCGAGCCCGAGCAGCGCGACGTGCTCAAGGCGATGGTGCTGCAAAAGGCGGCCAACCTCCCCACCAAGTCGGTCGGCTTCCCCGCGGTGATCGGCGAGCTGGCGGGGTTAGGCCCCAAACGGGCCGACGAGGTGCTAAAGCTGCTCTACCAGCAGCGCTACATTCGTTACGACGACTCCAACCGCATCTACTCCTTCTGGTCGGGCAGCAACGCGGCGATAGAGCTGGAGCGCCTGCTCAACCAGGAGCTGGAAGACCTCGTGCGGCACAAGAAGCTGCGGATTTACCTGGATGACTTCGACACCAAGGCCAGCAACAAGGTCAATGACCTCATCTCGGCTGGCAAACTCCTGGCCAAGCATAGCAGCTTCCCCGTAAGTGTGGAGTGGGGCCACCACGAGGACTGGTCTGCACAGCTCGTGCTCCTGACACGAGAATCCTGGAACGTGCGGACGCTCGAGCTGCTCACCAGCCGGTACAATGCCACCCTGGATGACATCCCCGACTGCCGGGGATTGGTACTGCTTCCACTGGCCCGCAGTGATGAGGATCTGGCGTGGTT
>JBBIUP010000057.1:2035-16856 GCA_037440185.1 Meiothermus sp.
GCCGGGGATTGGTACTGCTTCCACTGGCCCGCAGTGATGAGGATCTGGCGTGGTTGGGTGAGCATCTCGAAAAAGCACTCGACACCTCGGCCAAACTTAGGTCCGCACCATTGGTCGTAGTCAAGCCAAAAATACCCACCAAGCACCTTGCCACCGACCTTCAAAAATTCGCCCTTCTGAGCGAGAACCTGTTCTTGGACAAGATCACCAAGCAAATCGGTTTGACAGTTATTCAAGAGGAGCAAAAACGTATTACTGAGCAGATTGAAAAAGTGATTGTCCAACTCCTTAGTAGCGGCGACCTCTTTGTTAACGCAGATGCCAGAGGGCATGTTCGAACACTTTCACTCGGCATCGGTGCTTCCGACCGGATCGAGCGAACCCTGCGGGAGGTCTATCGAATCGCCTATCACGCCCATCCCGGCGATTTCTTCACCCAGTACAAGTACACCGGCGCGAATCTCCGCAACGCTGTTCAAGACCTGATCCCGGTGCTCGCCACCAACGACCTGCCGAGTGCCTCCAAGGGGCTGAGCAAGGTTGCCGGGGAAACCACGAGCAAGTTCCTGGCATCCTCCACGTGGGGGGTTCTAAACCCCAAGGCCCAGCTCCAGGAGCCTAAAGCGGTCTTCCCGCGCAAGGCGTGGGATCGCCTGAACGGCAGTATCCCGCCGGATCAGAACCTGATCCCGCTCAGGGAGGTTTTGCTCGAGCTGCTCAACGTGCCCTACGGCTACGATCACAACACCCTGGCCCTGCTCTTCAGCGCCTGGCTGGGCTACAACCGGAGACACCTCAGCCTGGTGATGGGCAGCCGCACCGCCAACATTGACGACTACGTCGGGCTGCAAAAAAAGATTAAGCCTGCGGAGTTCATTGAGTTGTGGTCGGGTGCCTCGCTACGCCGCAAAGACGGCAAAAAACTCATCGTCGAGGTGCAGGACGCGGTAGAAAAGGTGGAGGCCGGCGGGCTATCGTTCGAGGCGGCTTCGGCGCTCCAGGGCAAGCTGGCCGCCTCCGCGAACGACAGCGACCTGACCGACCCGACCCTGCTCGGCAACGCGAAGCTCGCGTTGCAGAAGCTACAGTCGGCTTTCGAGCAACTCGAGGCCTACGATAAGGAGGTCGGCGAGGTTCAGGCCGCCCTCGCCAAGAGCCGAACCGTTCAAGACGTGCTCCCCCTAATCGGCAGGGTGAGTAAGCTCAACGAACTTGTGACCGTCGCCTCCAAGCTGCCCACACCGCATGAGCTACGGAAAAGCCTAATCGAAGCGGTCAGTGGGAAGACCAACGACTTCTGCAAGGCCAACGAGCGCCTGACGGACATCAAACAGTACGGCAAGCAGGAAGATGCTCTGAAGCGCCTTCGCGCCACGCTACATAAACTCAATCTCTCAGATCAAGCGGCTAGGGTTGCCCAGGCGCAGGAGACCCTCGAGCAGGAGCGCGAGCAGCTGGAGTCCGCCCAGCAGGTGGACGGGTTTCTGGCCCGAATCAAGTCCATCGACACAACGGGCATCCTGAGCAAGCTGCGCAAAGATGTCAAGGAGTTGGAGCAACTCGCCTCGCACACCTCCGAACAGGTGAGGTCTGCAGCGGTCGCGAAGAAGCCTCTCGTGGAGGCTGAGCTGAAGCGCCTTGAGCAGCTCATGCTCGACCTCGAGGGCCGCCTCGATAGTGTGGACGGCGAGCAGGCGGCCTCGGCGCTCGAGCGAGAGCTGATCAGTCAGAAAAGCCGATTCGAGGGCACCAACGATGTCAAGGAGATCGAGCGGGCTTTAGAACGACTGGAGCAGCTCAAGAGCTTTTTCAAGCAGCTCAGCGGCCCGCTTCCGACGAGCCGTAGCGAAGCAGGGGTAGCGCTGGAGAGACTTGGGCGGCTCACACAGGACTATGCGGGCGCGCTGAGCGAGGGCCAGGCCCGGCGTGCCGGCGACCGTGTGGCGGAGCTGGAGGCGTTCGTCCAAGAGCAGGAGAGCGAGGCCTTGGCCTGGCTCGAGGAGTCCCGTGGACTTCTGGATAAAGGGGCCGACCTCGGTCGCCTTCAGTCCAGATTGCACCAACCCCACCCCTTCCTGCCGGAAACGGCCCGAGCCAGCCTCGATGCTTTGCTTGCGCAGCTCGAGGAAAAGCTGGCGGCTCAGGCCCAGGAGAAGCAACTCCTTAAGCGCATCGAGGGCATGTCCACGACCGGCCCACTGGCCGACCTTCAGCGGCGGAAGGACGAACTGGAAGGTCTGAACGGAACGCAGTCCATAGCGGAAGCGTCAGCGAGGAAGCGGTTGCAGCTCGAAGAGGCAATTCGTGGACTGGAGGCTCAGGCCAGGAGCTGGCTGGAGAGGTTTGCCAGTCTTGCCACGGCCTGTGACCTCGAGGCCCACCGCGAGCAGGTCAACAAGGCGCTCGCCAGGTACGAAGGCACGGAGTGGTACGAACAGCTCGAGGGACTCAGCGGCAGGTGCCGATCCGCAGGCGAGTTGATGAAAGAGGCCGAAACCAAGCCACACCTGCCAAACCCCGAGGCGGCGGCGCAACGCATCGTCCGCCTGGAGGAGATCGAGCGCGACCCCGGCCTGAATGAGGCCCAGCGACGGGCCATCCAAGACGCCATCGATGCCGTGCGCAAGCACGTCGCGGAGCGGGAGTCGAAGGCCAGCGACTGGCTGCGGGAGCGGGAGCGCGAGCTGGCGGCCGGACGCCTGTCCGGGCTCCAGCAGAGCCTGCCGAAGGCACCGGCCTTTATCTCCGACGAGGACTCAGCGGCGCTCAACGAGCTGCGGATGCGGCTCGAGGCCGCCCTCGATCAGCAGGAGCGGGAGAGGGCCGTACTGGCGTCCGTGCGCGCCCTCACGCCCGCCGGGACGCTCCGGGAGTTGCGGGAGCAAGAGGCCCGGTTGAGAGGCTGGCTGGCCGAGGTGTCGGGGCAGGAGGTGCGGGAAGCCGCAGCGCAAAAACTGGGCGCGGTGGAGCGCTCCATCCAGGACGTGTTCGGCAGCCTAGTCGACTACCGCGCCCGGCTCGAACAGGCCACGGACTTCACAAAGGTGCGCACGCTCGTCACCGAGCTGAAGAACCTGGAGGCGCGCCTGGCGCACACCTCGGAGGCCGCTGAGGCGAGCGCCCTCCGGGAGCGCTCGGATCAGCTCGAGACCTACATCGAGAACCTTAAGACCTTCAAGCCGTCGTCGATTGACAGTCCGGCGCGGGCGGACGCCATGATCGCGGAGGTGGCCGAACTGAACAGGCTCTACCACCACCTGAGCCCGGAACAACTCGCCCTCGGGCGGCAGACCGAGGCTCAGCTCCGGCAGGCCCTGGAGGACAAGCGACGCGAGGCTGCGGATTGGCTCGAGCAGCGCAAAAAATGGGTCGAGACGGGCGACAGGCTCGACGGCCTCGAGGCGGAGCTTCACTCCCCCCCGCCCTTCCTATCGGATCAAGGCCGGGCCGAGGTAGAGCAGCTAAAGGCCGAACTCCGAAGACGGCTGGACGAGGACACAAAAAATAGGATCGAACAGTTGTTCAGCCGCCTGAACGCCGCCGAGCGCAAAGCCTGCCTGGTGCGCCTCAGCCAACTCCTGCAAGAGGAAATAGTGTGAGCCCCCGCTTCTACCTCGACCCCAACGCCGACGCCACCGCACCTGCCGGGGGGCGGGTCGTCGAGTCCGAGACGGATCTTTTGCGCCTTATCTGGTCTGGCGAAACAGGGGTAGTACGGGGGCGGGACTTGTGCCGATGGGCCAGCGAGTACGCCAAGGGCCGGGGCTTACAGGTGTTTCAACTTCATTCACCGACAGAGAGCATCCGCCGACTCTTCCCCGAACTCACCCACGAGCAGGCCCACGAGCTGGCGTCCCGAGCGGCCACGCGCCTCAGCGGCGCAGAGCCGACGCTGGTAGAGTTCGCCGGGTGGCTGTGGGGCGAGCCGTGGTGGACAGACGAGCCGTCACCCCACCACGCTGCGCGGTGGCTACTGTGGTGGCTGGAGCACCGCCCGACCGAAGCCGAGATGGTCGTGCTCACAAGCCTTTCCAGGCTGTTCGAATCGTCAGCGCTCAGGTCATGGGCAGCGGCTTACGCGGTGAGGAATGCCAAGTCCGCCCTAGACCTCATAAGGTCTTGGCTGGGCCTGGGTAGGAAGCTCGAGTGGGGGAAGTTCCCCGGTGAATTCACGAATGTCCTCTCGGAGTCGCTGCGCCAGGGCTTCGCCGAACAGGTGCTGCGGAAGCAGGGCGAGGTTGTGACCGACCTCCCGAAAGACGCCGACCCCCGCGCCCTGCGGCTGGCCGCGGAGGCGAGCGCGGAGTTTTACAGGCTACAGCCCCGCCAGCTCACCGCCTCGGTTCTGGAAGCACTACGGCCATATCTCAATACTTCTCAGGCGGATCAGCTCGAGGCGCTGATTCCTCCGACTCTCCCAGGACCATTGCCTATCGAGGCGGGGCGGCTTGGGCGGTGGTTCTTGCGGGAGTATCTGCCTTATCGAAAGCGCGCGGAGGACGGTGACCCCACGGCGCTCGAGATCGGCCGGGGCTTTGCCGAGCAGTACCTGCGAACCTATAGTGAAAATGCATTGTCGGGCGGGCCTGCCCGTGCTCACCTGAGCTGGGTCAAGGCCCAACAGATCCGGCGAGATGACGCCGTGACGTTGCTGGTAGTGCTGGACGGCCTCGGCTACCAAGACATGGAGTATTTGTGGCAGGAGGTCGAGCGGTTCGATCCACAAGGGCGCCTCTCCCTCCTGCGGGCCGAGGTGGCCTTCGCCCCCCTACCGACGGTTACGAAGCGGGCCAAGCCCGCGTTGCTCAAGGGGGTACCCCCAGCTTATGCGGACCAGCAGCCCGATCTGGGAACCGTCCTGAGGAGGGACGAAGATGTTCGCACCGCCCTCGAGAGGGCCGTGCCCGGCGACCTAGTCTTCTGGTGTGACCAGGAGCCCGACAGCAGCTACCACGAGCCGGTCAGCAAGCAGGTCGCCCTCAGTAAGGCACGGGGGGCCCTGACCGGGTTTGCCCAGAGGCTGACCGAGCTAATACTAGGAGTGCCGCAATCAGTACCCCTCGAGGTCGTGGTCACCACCGACCACGGTCGGCTGATGGGCGCGTCGGCACGTTCGCTCCCCCTGCCCCAGGGAACCGAGTCCCACCAGCGGGCGGCCCTGGGCGACCTCGGGCTGCGCGAGAGCCTGACCGTCAGCGGCGACATCGCCTACCTCAGCCGCAGCGCGTTCGGCACGCCGGAGGACTGCGCCGTCGTCCTGTCCGGGGAGTCCTTCCACACTCTGGATGGGAAGCGCGGCACCGACCCCTTCCCGCACGGCGGGGTTTTCCCGGAAGAGGTGCTGATTCCTTGGTGGGTGCTGGCCAGGGATACCCGGCACCAGCCCCTCCGGGCCGAGCTGAGCGGCAAAGGCAAGGCGGGCAAGGCTGGTGCAATGGCTCTGACCGTACGCAACCCGAACCCGGTCGAGGTGGAGGTGAGCCGCCTCGAGCTGTTCGCCCCGGCGCCGCTCACCTTCGCCGTGGGGGAAGTCGTGCCGCCTATGGGTGAACTCATCCGCCAGATCGAGCTTTCCCCCTGGCCCGACTCCGCCCAGGCGGAGCGCCTCGAGGCCCGAATCGTCTACAACCTGCCCGGCCAGCGTGCGGCCCAGGCAGAGGTTTCGGTTAAGCTGGAGGCGGAGGAGATGTACGTGCAGCGTGATAACCCGCTGGAGAACTTGCTGTGAGCACCGAGGGCACCATTGTGGGCAACCTGAGTGCCAAGGTCGCCGAGGTGTTCGGACGGCTGGCCATAGACAAGCGCCGCCTGCTGATGAGCCAGTTGCAGAAGCGCGGCGTGCCCGCCTACGTGGCCGAGTGGGTGCTCGAGAGCGTCGTCCCCGGCGTCGGCCCGCTGACACTCGAGGAGTCCGAAAAGGTGCAGGACTGGGCGCGGCGGGTCATACCGGGGGCCACCGAGCAGAACGTCATCAAGCACAAGATCGCCCAGGGCGAGACGGTGCGGGTGCTTACGCCTGTGCAGGCCGAGGTAGACCTGAGCCGGGTCAAGAAGCCCCCCCACTTCGCCAAGCTGGGGCTGCTCGGCATAGACGACGCCGCCATCTCCAACGAGCTGCTCAACCAGTACCCCGACCTGCTGCGCCAGGGGGTGTGGGGGGTCACGGAGGTGGGCCGCCTCTCGGACGGCCCCGCTGTGCTGAGCTTCAAGCCGATGCAGGCCACGGTCAACCTCGAGCTGTTCAAAGAGTCGCGCCGGGCCTTCTCGCTGGCCGAGTGGCGCTCGCTCCTGCTCACCACAATGGGCTACGTCCCCGAGCACTTCTCTCGGGAGGAGCAGACCCTGCTGCTGTGCCGCCTGCTGCCACTGGTGCAGAAGAATCTGCACCTGATGGAGCTCGCTCCCAAGGGGACGGGCAAGAGCTACATCTACGAGAACATCAGCCCCAAAGTGCGGCTGGTCAGCGGGGGGAACATCTCCCCAGCGGTGCTCTTCGTCAACAACGCCACCGGGCAGTGGGGGCTGCTGGCCCGCCTCTCCGTGGTCGTCCTTGACGAGGTGCAGACGCTGCGTTTCGAGAAGCCGGAGGAGATCGTGGGCGGCCTGAAAGGCTACCTCGCCAACGGCAAGCTGACCAGGGGCGGCCTACACGAGTCCGCCAGCGACTGCGGGCTGGTGCTCCTCGCCAACATCTCGCTCGACGAGCAGCAGCGGCCCCTGCGCGAGGTGATCGTGGAGGAGCTGCCGCGCTTCTTGCAGGAGACAGCCTTCCTCGACCGGATGCGGGGCATCATCCCCGGCTGGAAGCTGCCCAAGCTGAGTGGGCGCCTGCTGGTCGGCCCCGAGACCGAGGCCGCCGTGGGGCTCAAGTCGGACTTCTTCGGCGACGTGCTGCTCAGCCTGCGCGACGACTTCAGCGCCGACCAGTACTGCGCCCGCACCGTCCGCCTGCGGGGCGAGAAGCCCTTCCGCCGCAACGAGGAGTCCGTCCGCGCCCTCGCCAGCGGCCTGATGAAGATCCAGTTCCCCCATGGCGAGATCGAGCAACGGGAGTTCGAGGACTACTGCCTCAGGCCCGCCCTCGAGCTGAGGCAACTGGTGTGGGATCAGCTCTACGTGCTCGACGGGGAGTATCGCCAGTACGAGCGCTACCTCGAGAGCGAGCCGCTATGAGGCCCGTCTACCTCGACAACCACGCCACCACCCCCTGTGACCCCCGGGTGGTGCAGGCCATGCTCCCGTACTTTACCGAGACCTTCGGAAACCCCTCGAGCATCCTCCACCCCTATGGGCGCAGGGCCGCCGAGGCGGTGGAGCAGGCCCGAGCCCAGGTAGCTTCGCTCGTCGGTGCGGAGTCTCGAGAGATCGTCTTCACTGGCGGAGCCACCGAGAGCAACAACCTCGCCATCCTCGGGGCAGCTCGAGCCGACCAGTCGGGCCGCAGGCGGATCGTCACCACCCCCATCGAACACAAGGCTGTACTCGAGCCGTTCCACCAGCTCGCCCAACAGGGGTTCGAGCTGGTGTGGCTGCCGGTGGACTCGAGGGGCCGCGCCGACGCCGGGGCCGCCCGCAGGCTGATCAACGACGACACCCTGCTGGTGTCCGTCCAGGCGGCCAATAACGAGATCGGGACGATCCAGCCGGTAGCGGAGATAGCCGAGGTCGCGCACCGCCACGGGGCCGCCGTCCACTGCGACGCGACCCAGGCGGTCGGGAAGATCCCCTTCGACGTGGGGGGCTGGGGCGTTGACCTCGCCTCACTCAGCGCCCACAAGCTGTACGGGCCGAAGGGGGTGGGCGCACTGTACGTGAGCCGGGGCTTCCGCAAAGGCTCGCTCCGCCCGCTGGTGCTGGGGGGCGGACAGGAGGCCGGGGTGCGCCCGGGCACCCACAACGTGCCGGGGATCGTAGGGCTGGGCGAGGCGTGTGAAATTGCAGGGCAGCAGATGGTTAGGGAGCGGGCTCGAGTGTCCGGCCTGCGCGATGCCTTGGAAGAGAGGCTTCGCTCAGCCATCCCCAACTTGCGGATAAACGGCGACCTGGACAACCGTTTGCCCGGCAACAGCAGCCTGAGCTTTCCGGGCGTCGAGGCCGACGCGCTCATCCTGAACCTCCCCGACCTGGCCCTGAGTATGGGCTCCGCCTGCAACAGCGGCACCGTCGAGCCCTCCTACGTGCTCACCGCTGTCGGGATGTCCAGAGAGGCTGCCAACTCCACGGTTCGCATTGGCTGGGGCCGCTTCAACACACCCGATGAAGTGGGCTTTGCCGCAGATCTGATCGTGAAGGCATATAAGCGTCTGATCTCGTTGCTGTGAGGGCTGCACGGCAACAGGGGTGTCCCACTGGACTGTCACCAATCTGCTCGAGCCCCCTCTAGTTCCCGCCCCAGCTCAGGATGTAGTTGCGGTGGGCCTCGGTCTTCAGGGTGTAGAAGCGCCCAGCACCGCCAGCACTCCTGGCTCAACCCAGGGTACAGGAAGATGGCAACGGGAACGGGCGTTTGGTGGCCTGATTTCACGCTGCTCCATCCCTGCGAAAACGACCCAAACCCCCAGACCGCGACCTGGGGGTTTCACGTGTTGCACAAGGCTCTATCTGGCGGGCCGTGAAGGATTCGAACCTCCGACTTTTCGTTTTGGAGACGAACGCTCTACCGGACTGAGCTAACGGCCCACTTTGAGTCCAGCCCTTTCGCTGGCGCATCGGATTGTAGCACAGGGACACAGAACCGACAACCTCACCCCCGGTTCTGGGTGAGGTACTTTCTGCTACACCAGAGTACAATCGGCACAATGGCAGACCTCAAACCCCTCGTTGCCATCGGCGACCTCACCTGGGATGTACTGGCCAAACCCAATACCCTGCTCCTACCCGGCGGCGACACCACCGGACGGGTCTTGTTGATGGGCGGCGGTAGCGCGGCCAATGTGGCGGTGTGGGCCGCCAGGGTGGGCTATCCGGCTGGGTTTATCGGAGAAGTAGGGCGCGATCGCTTTGGCGAGTTCGCCGTACAAGAACTGGCCGCCGAGGGCGTGCAGCCACACATCATCTGGAATACCAGCAACCCCACTGGGGTCATCCTGGTCTTGATTGATGCGGCGGGGCAGCGCTCGATGCTGACTTCCCAGGGGGCCGACTTCGACCTGCGACCCCAGGAGGTGCCGGTAGAGGTGGTTCAGCAGGCGGGACACCTGCACGTGACGGCCTGGTCGCTCTTCACCGACCCACCGCGTCAGGCCGCGCTCAAAGCAGCCCAAGCAGCACGCGATGCAGGCATCACCATTTCGTTTGACCCCGGCTCTTTTCAGATGATTCGGGAAATCGGGCGCGAGGAGTTTCGCCGCATGACCCGCGATCTCTCGCTGGATTTCATCTTCCCAAACCTCGACGAAGGCCAGGCCCTCACCGGGGCCAGAGAACCCCAGGACATCCTCGAGGTCTTGCAAAAGCTATATCCCGGGGCCATGATCCTGCTCAAGTTGGCCGCCGATGGGGCCCTGATTCTCGACCAGGGAAAGTTGATTCGACTCGAGGCTACCCGCGACCGGCCCGTAGACGCCACCGGCGCGGGCGATTCGTTTGGGGGGGCCTTCTTGGGGCACTATTTGCGCTCTAAAGATACCCTGGCCGCAGGTCAGCTCGCAGTACAAGCAGCGGGGTGGGTGATTGGGCGGTTTGGGGCACGGCCCCCAGTGGACGAAAACCTCACCAAACGCCTGGAGAAGTACGGCCTGGCTCCGAAATAATTCGGCTCTACAGCACAGGTGTTATCGCTGTTGTGGAAAGATAGATGGTGAACACCGCACCTCCCTGGGGGTGGTTGGCTGCTGCCAACTTTCCACCGTGGGCCTCCACGATGGCCCGGGCAATGGTCAGGCCCAGCCCTGAGCCGCCCTTGCCCTCGGCCCGGGTGCGCGAAGCATCGCCCCGATAAAAGCGGTCAAACACGCGCTCGAGGGCTTCCTGGCTCAAACCAGGGCCAAAGTCCCGCACCTCGATTTGCACCTGATCCTGGTTTACCAAAGCCGAAACTTCCACTTTACCAGGGCTGGCGTAGCGCACGGCATTGTCGAGTAGATTGTTGAGCACTCTTTTCATCTGGTTGGGGTCGAGTGGGGCGAATAGCTGTGGCGGAACGCTGCTCACCAGTTCCAAACCCGCCTCCACCGCCCTGGAGCGAAACATCTCGAGCACCTCTTCCAGATAGCCGGCCAGTTCCATCTGCTCTTTTTTCACCTCCATCCCGCCGCTTTCGGCCAGCGAAAGGGTGCGCAGATCGTTGACCAGTTGCGTCAGCAGTAAAACCTGTCCGTGCAGGCGCTCGAGGCCCGCTTCATCTGGCCTGGAGACCCCGTCTTGCATGGCCTCGATCTCCGAGCGCAACACCGCCAGGGGGGTGCGCAAATCGTGGGCGATATCGGCTACCAGGTTGCGCCGCCAGGCTTCCTGGCGCTCAAGGCCCGCCACCAGGTTGTTGAAGGCTTCGGTCAAGCTGCGCAATTCGTCGCGCGAACGCGGCACTTTAATGCGAATGCCCCGCTCACCCGCTTCCAGCCGTTTGGCCCCGTCGGTGAGGGCCACCAGGGGTCGGGTCAGGATACGGGTCACCACCGCTGCTGCCACCACCGCCAGCAAAAAGGCCAGGGTTCCGGCCCAGAAAGCCGTCCCGGTGATACGCCCGAAAGCCTCTCGAGCCGCCCGAAACTGCGAATCGCTCAGGGGCGTGTTTCCATCGCTCCAGTAGCGGCCCGGAGTATCCTGCCACCAGCGAAAAGGGCCATCGGGTTGGTTGGGAAAAAAAGCGCTAAACACCGCCCCCAGGGTGAACCAGGTGGTGATAAATACCGCCGCCAGGGCCACAAAAGCGAAGAAAAACGTCAGACGTCGGCGCAACCCCCAGCGCCCACGCCAACCACGTCGCTCTTTAAAGCGCCGCCATACTTTGGGATCGCGGCCCCCCCAGGCCAGGCCAGCGCGATGGTTCCGGCCATTGGCAGGGTCATCAGGGTTCCACTCAGAGGGTCTTCGCGGCATGGTTATTCCTCGGTGTCGAGCCAGGGTGTGGTGTGCTGGGGCTCTCTTCTCTTCCTCACGATGGTCTTGCGCTCATGACCACCCACCGTATCTCCGCTTTAGAAATGGGCCATCCCTCGAGGAGACTACAGATGAAGCTGCGCTGCTACAAACCCCCTAAATGCATCGGGAAAATCCACAACCGAAATCTCTAGCATGGTACTTGCAAAGCACTACCCTCCTCTTACCTTGTACCCCACGCCTCGCACCGTCTCGATCTGCTCCCCGCAAATCCCCAGCTTGCGGCGAATATTTTTAATATGAGCGTCCACGGTTCGCTCGTCGGCAAAACCATCGGCATCGCCGGTGGCGGTGAGGAGTTCCGAGCGCTGGCGAACCCGCCCCGGTTCTTTGGTCAGCAACGCCAGCAGCTTGAGTTCACCCGTGGTCAGGTCTTGCAATACCCCATTGCAGCGCACCTCAAAAGCGCCCAGATCCACTTCCAGGCTTCCGGCCCGGTATATCTCGGGAGCCAGTACACTTCCCCGTACCCGGCGCAATACCGCTTTCACCCGGGCTACCACCTCGCGCGGGCTATAGGGTTTGACCACATAATCGTCGGCTCCCAGCCCCAGGCCCACCAGTCGGTCTACCTCGTCGTCGCGGGCGGTGAGCATGATGATGGGCACCTCCGATTCGGCTCGAATACGCCGGGCTACCAGGAGCCCATCCAGCACCGGCAACATGATGTCCAGCAGAATCAGATCGGGCTGGGCTGCACGCCAGAGTTCCAGCGCACGCCCTCCATCCCTGGCCCGCTCGGTGCGATAGCCCTCGCGGCGAAGATAGTCTTCCAGAATTTCCGCCAGCCGGGCCTCGTCCTCCACGATCAAAATGGTTCCACCCACGCCTACTCCTATTCCTTGACCACCACTGGAGCATTGGATTTACGCAAGGGCAATTCTGGAATGAGCAAGGTCATGATAATGCCCAGCAACGCAATCACAACTCCAATCCGATAAATCTGCGAGATGGCAATGGTCAATGCTTCTTTCACCGCCAGGCCAACCTGGTCTACGGTCTGGAAGACCTGGGCCTGGGCTTGAAGAAGCCCAGCGGTCGCACCAGAGAGAAGGCCCTCCTTCACCTGCCGCACGGTATTGGGCCAGGCCTGTTCGATTCCAGCCCGCACCTCGGCCAGCACCTGTGCCCTTCCCTGAGGGCTTTGCAGCACCTGGGGCGGAATTCGCTGCAGATTGTCCTTGAGGCTTTGCGGTACGCTGGGGTCTTCGAGCACCGCTTGCAAACCCTGTGGCCCGGCACCCAGGGCACGCTCGAGGGCCTCGTACTGGGCGGCAAACCCGGCCCTGACCGAGGCTTCTACACCCCCTTGCTCCAGCACCCGCCGCAGGTTTTCTGGGGTATTGGGGTTGCCCAGCAGGCGGCGCACCGCCTCGAGGTCGCCCTCCAGGGCAGCCCTCAGGGTGGCTTTTTGTTCCTCAAAACCCCTGGCGATATCGGTCTTGATCTTCTCGGCATCAAAGGATAACTGGGCACCCCCCTCCCCCACCTGACCCCCTGCTGGCAGTTGGAAGTTTGAGTGCAGGGCTGGGGGCAACTCAGCCAGGGCAGCATCTATGCGGGGGGTCAGGTGGGCACTAAAGCTATTGGCAAAAATACTGCCCAGTATCGCCACCCCAATCGTCGAACCCATCGAGCGAAAGAACAGCACCGTCGAGGAAGCCACCCCGGCCATCATGGGTGAAACCGCATTCTGCACAGCCAGGGTATAGAGTGGGATGGCCGGCCCCAATCCCAGTCCCATCAGAATCATTTTGAACGTCACTTCCGCCTGGGTAGATTCTGGGCTGAGGGTAAAGCCCATAATGATAAAAGCAATGCTCAAGATACTCAGGCCAATCAGCATCAGGGGTTTGTAGCGCCCGATGCGGCTGACAATCTGCCCCGAGATGATGTTGCCAAACACAATGCCAAAGGTCAGGGGCATGATGGTCAGGCCAGCACTGGTAGCACTCAAGCCCACCACAATGACCATAAACAAGGGCAAAAACACAATCGCCGCCAGAAACCCGGCCCCCAATACAAAGGAAGCCGCGTTGCCCGTCGCAAAGGTGCGGTTCTTGAACAGCCCTAGCGGAAGAATGGGCTCCCTAACCCTGCGCTCGGTCAGGACAAAAGCCACCAGCCCAACTGCGGCCAGGGCAAACATCCCCAGAATTTGCCATGAGCCCCACAAAAAACCCGTCTCGCCAGGGTTGAGGCGGATCTTGCCCAGGCTCAGGGCAATCAGAAGCGGTACGGTAAAAACCAGCAACCAGAAAGCCCCCAAAAAATCTATGGTAGGTTTGCGCTGGGAAGAGCGCAGCAACGGCATTCTGGAAGCGATGAAAAACAGCGCCACCGCCCCCACCGGCAGGTTGACGAAAAACACCCAATGCCAGCTAATATTATCGGTCAAAAAACCCCCCACCAACGGGCCGACCACACTGCTGAGGCCGAACACCGCGCCAAATAGCCCGGTGTAGCGCCCACGCACAGCCGGTGGGAAGATGTCTGCGATGATGGCAAAGGCCGTCACAAACAACCCCGCCGAACCCAGGCCCTGGAAGGCGCGGAAGAGAATGAGTTGCAGGGGTGTTTGGGCCAATCCACATAGCAACGATCCCAGCAAAAACAGCAAGATAGCTACAATCAAAATCGGTTTGCGCCCGTATAGGTCGGAGAGCTTGCCGTAGATGGGTACGAACACGGTGGAAGTTACCAGGTAGGCTGTGGTAATCCAGACGTAGAGCGAAGGCTCGATGTTTAGATCGCGCTGAATCGCGGGCCCAGCGGTTGCCACAATGGTCTGGTCGAGGGCTGCCAGCAAGAGTCCCAGCAAGGTGCCGACCAGGGTGAATAAGCGCTGCTGTGGGCTAAGTTCGATCGCTTGATAGGTGGCGGTGGGCACAGCCATAGGGGTTCTCCTCTACAATAAAAACAGGCTATTATTACTGTCCCAAGCCCGGTGCAAATGTCTGGTGTATTACCCGCATCCACTCAGGCCAACCCCGGTTTGTGCCCTAAGGCAGCCTGGTTTCCAAGAAATAGGGGTAGCTAGAGGATCTTGCCTCCAGCTACCCATACCCTCTCAACCTTCCCTTATCCGCTCTAGCTCTCCAGCCCGCGCTTGATGGATTCGAATTCCTCGAGGCTGATCTCGCCTCTGGCAAAGCGCATCCGGGCCAACTCGAGCGCATTGTCACGGTGCCACCAGCCCTTCCAGTTCCAATCGTCGCGGGGTTCGCGGGTATCCTTGGCAGGTTCGTTTTCCAAGCCGGTTTTGATGGCCTCGTATTGCTCCTTGGTAACCTCTCCTCTGGCAAAGCGTTCGCGGGCAGTCTCCGTGGCCTCGTCGCTGCCCCGCATCCAATCGCCCCGGCCCCAAGGCCCCCCCGCAGGCCGCATCCGCTTCCAACCATGGCCCCAACGTCCACGCCTGAAGCCCTTCAACAGCCAGAGGATAAAGGCAATGAACAGGACAAAAAACAGCAGGTTAAACAGAAACCCAAAGAACGCCAAGAACGGATTGAAACCGTAAGCGTAACCATGTGCCAGTGCAATGTCCATAACTTCTGTCTCCTTCTGCGCCGGGCAGCTCCCCAGCGACGCCCTAAGGGTAGAGCGGATCCTGTGAAGGCTGTGGGGTGGGTTTGTGAACACCGTGTGAACGAAAACAATTCGCTCAACTCAGAACTTGCACCTAGAGCGGTTCTCGGAAAGAACCCGGCAATCCTCGAAA
>JBBIUP010000058.1:0-13217 GCA_037440185.1 Meiothermus sp.
AGCGGGTGGTTTTCCTTAACAGCCGTGACCGCAACCTGTGGGTGTTGGAGTTGCCCTAAATTTCAATCTGCGCGTAGCGGGCGTTCTCCTCGATAAACTCGCGGCGGGGCTGCACATCCGAACCCATCAGATCATCGAAGATTTGTGCAGCGTAGGAGGCGTCCTTCATATCTACTTTTTTCAATACGCGCTTGGTGGGATCCATGGTGGTCTCCCAGAGTTGATCGGCATTCATCTCGCCCAGACCCTTGAAGCGCTGGATTTCGTAGGACTTGTCGCCAATGCTGGCCAGGGCTTTCTTAAGCGCCTCATCGTTGAAGATGTACTCGACGTTCTTGCTCTTGCCCACCCGTAGGCCATAGAGCGGGGGTTGGGCCACATAGAGATAGCCCTGCTCTATGATGGGGCGCATATAGCGGTAGAAGAAGGTGAGCAACAGGGTGCGGATGTGCGAGCCGTCCACATCGGCGTCGGTCATGATGATGATCTTGTGGTAGCGCAGGTCTTCGATATTGAAGTGGGCTTCCTCGTTGTCTTTGCCGGCAATACCCGCGCCAATCGCAGCCACCATGGCCCGCACTTCAGCGTTTTTGAGGGCTTTGTTGAGACCTGCTTTTTCGACATTCAGAATCTTGCCACGCAAGGGCAGGATGGCCTGGAATCTACGATCACGCCCACTCTTGGCGCTGCCACCCGCACTATCACCTTCTACGATGAAGAGTTCGGCTTCGGCGGGGTCTTCCGACTGGCAGTCAGCCAGCTTGCCGGGCAGGTCATCGGACTCGAGGGGGTTGGCGCGGCGGATCAGGTCGCGGGCCTTGCGGGCCGCCTCCCGGGCCTGAGCAGCCCGCAGGGCTTTCTCGTAAACTAGCTTGGCGATGCGGGGGTTTTCTTCAAGATATTCGGCAAACTTTTCGTAGACGATCTTGCTGACCGCCGTGCCCGCCTCGGGGTTGAGCAGCTTGCCCTTGGTCTGCCCCTCGAATTGCGGCTGGGGAATCTTGATGGAGATGACCGCCGAGACTCCTTCCAGCAGATCATCACCAGTAGGCTCCAGGTCCTTGACCAGCCCAGCCTTCTTGGCGTAGGCGTTGATGGCCCGGGTGTAGGCGGTCTTGAAGCCAGAGATGTGGGTACCACCATCCACAGTGGGAATCATGTTGGCGAAGCTAACCAGGTTGGCGCTGTAGCCCTTGGTGTGCACCAGACCCACATCCACACCTACTGTCTCGACCCCGCCCTGCAACAGTACCGGCTTTTCGTAGAGCAGTTCCTCGCCGTCGGCGCGGTATTTGGCAAACGAACCCACACCGCCTTTGTCAAAGAAGACCTCCTCCTTCTGGTGGATTTCGTCCTTGAAGACCAGCCTGAGGCCCGCCACCAAAAAAGAGACCTCGCGCAGCCGCACCCGCAGGCGGCTGGCCTCGAACTTCTGTTCGCTGCCGAAAATTTGGGGGTCGGGCATGAAGGTCACACGGGTTCCACGTTTGCCTTTGGGTGCGTTGCCCAAAACGTGCAGAGGCTGGGTAACCTCACCCCGGCTGAACTCAACCCTATAGTGCTTGCCATCGCGGAAGACCTCCACGCGGGTGTACTCGGTCAAGGCGTTCACCACGCTGGCCCCCACCCCATGCAAGCCACCCGAAACCTTGTAGGCTCCTTCTTCGAACTTGCCCCCCGCGTGCAGAACAGTATAAATCACCTCAACTGCCGGCTTTTTTTCCTCCGGCATGATATCCACCGGAACCCCGCGTCCGTTGTCCTCGATGGTAATAGAGCCGTCCTGATTGAGGGTGGCTACGATTTCGGTAGCAAATCCCGCCAGGGCTTCGTCTACAGAGTTATCCAGAATCTCCTTGAAGAGGTGGTGGTAGCCGTCGGCCTGCGTGCCGCCAATGTACATGGCAGGGCGGTGGCGAACCCCTTCCAAACCTTTCAGAACCTTGATTGCAGATGCATCGTAGTTGACAGTGACTTCAGTGCTCACTTGAATAGTATAACATATTTTGTTATTTACATAATATCCTCGAGCAAGGTATAAATGGGCGAAAATAGACACCTGGACAAGTTAATTGCGAGTATCTTAGAGAGGCTTAAGGTGATAGATAAGGCTTAATTGTTCTACAAAGAGGTCTTTTTGCCTGTTCTAGACGAAACTATAGAGCCCTTCACCCAATCGTAGCTTCGGTTCTAATTTCGATAAAGGCGAATTGGAGTTGCCAACCTTTACTGCAATCCTCAGAAAACCGCGTAGGCTTTGAGAGACAAAGGAGGTTTATCATGAAGAAATTGATACTGGGTTTGTTGGGCGTAGGGTTGCTGGGGGCTTGTTCCCAGATTGTCGGTACCTTCAGCGCTTTCAACCTGACCGTTCCCAAAGAGGCCTGTACCGTTGCAAACAATGTGCGCGAACTCAACCTGTCCTTCAACTACACCGGCACCCTCAAGGGCGTGAGCCTGCTCTTTACCCCCAATGGCAAAACAGCCGTTGCCGTCAATGTGGCTGATCTGAGCCGTCCGCCTGCTGGGCTAAGGGTCAATACCCTGACGGCGGGCGAGGCAAAGCTTTTTATTGACCTCAACACCCTCAACCCCACGCCTACAGCCCTCGCAATACCCCAACCCAACCCCCGTCAAATCTACCCGATGGACATTGAGTTGCAAGCCATTGGCAGCAACAACGAACGCCCAGGAGCCCTTAAGCTGCCCAATGTGGATGTGGCAAACTGCTATGCCCCTTGAAGCTAACGCTTGACCGAACCGACTGCACTGATGGCAAGCTCGCTCGAGCTCGTATTCAGGCGCAGGCGCTTGCCCAACTCACGCCACCAGATATAAGAGGGGCTATCCAGGCGCTTGACCTGCTCGAGGTCGGCATCCCGCCGCCAGAGCCTGACTCGAGTCAAAAACAGGTTCAAGAACAGATCGCGGTATTCGGCACTGGCGCGATCCATGTGAAAGTGGAAGCGTACCCCCCGGTGTTGCGAAAACGAGATAATGATGGGAACCCCCTCGGGGCCTTCTACGGGGATTTCCACAGTGCTATCGGTAAAGGTTGATGCGGTGAACTCATACTCCTCTTCGATCATACCCAGCTCGCGCAACACCAGGGCAAAAGCCCGCATCTCGAGGCCATTGATCTCACGGTAGATGCGGTCGAAGAGATCGTAGGTGGAACTGTAGTGAAACTGCTCGCCCATCTGAAGAGCCCACCACATTGCATACTGTCCCTTGGGCGCGCTCAGCGCAGCCTGGATGTACAGCCGATCGCGGTAGGTCACCGGCTCCACGGTTTCGGGATAAATCGCCAACAAATCGTTGGTACTGTAGAAGATGGGGCGGATGCGCCCCCACTTCTGGGCCAGCTCGTATACCGCCACATAATGCGCAGCTGCTTTTTCGTCGGCAATGGGATAGAAAAATAGATCGTACTCGCCATCTTCGGCCCGCACCCGCAAGGGAATTTCCAGCACTCCTTCACGGGTCAGGCGCAACACATCGGCTTCCAGCACCTGGATGCCCGACGTACGAAAAACTGTTTCAACCGTGGTAGCAAACATCAAGCGATTGGCCGCCTTGACTTCAGGCGCACTGCTGGCAATCAGACCCTCGACTCGAACCTTGGGCCAGTGCTCTGGGGCGTTGGTAAAGAGTTCTTGCATAGGAATCTAAAAAGGCGTTGTCCCCCAAGCACAAGGGTAGCGAGGTTCTCATGAGCCCCCTGTGATATTTAAGCAGGCCAAACGTTACGTCGAAAATGCATTGCTTATGCAGGTTAACTTATCTTTTACAGAACGGCATTCATAGATCCAGTACCCCCAATTGGGGGTACAGACCTTTGGCCTTGATTACACCGCGAAATAGGGCACACAACCAACTTTGGATATACGCTTTCGGCGACCCGCCTACGGTTGCCCACCGTACAGGAATCCGCTGGAATGCCGAGTGTTGCCGAAGCATATTTCGGGTTGGGTCACGCTTGGTATACCTTTGGATACCGCGCCTGTGACCCTGTACTTTGGCAGGTAGGCCACACGGGCTTGGCAAAGCACAGCCTAAACACCATGATTTCCTGGCTACGCTTGATCTCAACGCTGGTTCTGCTGGCCGGAGGGCTGGTAGTGTGGTGGGTGATGAGCCAGGCTGCCGAAAAACGTCTGAACCCGAACAAACGCGACTGGGAAAGCTTTGTGGCCCGCCAGGTGGCCGAACAAACTGCCGAGCGGGCCTATCCGTTAAGGCGAGAACTAGACTTCACTCCCTTCGAGGTTGTGCTGGATCAGCTTGATGCTGCTACACTGGGTCGCCTGCAAAGCCTCACCCAGACCTCCACCATCGCGCAGCTTCAGGCTGAGATGCAGGCTGGACGGCTCACTTCCGAGCAACTCACACTTTTTTATTTGTGGCGCATCCGGCGTTACAACGAAGCGCTACGGGCTTATCTGGAGCTGAACCCTGCCGCGCTCGGGGAAGCTCGAGCCCGCGACCAGGAACGCCAGCAAGGGAAGGTACGCGGTTCGCTGCACGGAATCCCGATGAGCCTTAAAGACAATATCTCCACCACTGGCCCCATGCACACCACCGCTGGCGCTGTGGTGCTGGCCAACCACACTGCCGACCAAAATGCCTTTATTGTCGAGAAGTTGCGGGCCGCAGGTGCGGTAATTCTGGGCAAGAACAACCTTTCGGAGTGGGCCAATTTTATGACCAGCCAATCCGTCAACGGCTACAGCACGCTGGGCGGCCATACCCGCAACCCCTACGGCCCTTTCGATGTGGGAGGTAGCAGCAGCGGCACCGCCTCGGCAGTAGCGGCCAATCTGACCGTAGCGGGCATCGGTTCCGAGACCTCGGGTTCGCTGATTTACCCCGCCGCCCAGAACAGCGTCTATGCCCTCAAACCCACCCTGGGTCTCGTCAGCCGCGACCGCATCATTCCCATTACCGCTGCTCAGGACACCGCTGGCCCGATGACCAAAAATGCCACCGACCTGGCGGTGCTGATGTCGGTCATCACCGGCCATGACCCCGGCGATGCCCAGACCCAGATTGCTCAGGATTTCACCTTCCCCGCCATACCCCCATCCCCTCCCGCTACGTTTCGGGTGGGCTGGGTGCAACACACCCAGCGCAGTGGCGACCAGGAAGCACTGGAACAGGCCGTCCAGGCCCTGCGCGACCTGGGGGCGGAAGTAGTTAATGTGCCCTTCCCAGACAGTTCTGTTGAGATGATGCCGGCACTGCATGCGGGTATGCGACAAGACCTGGCCCTTTATCTGCAAACCACCAGGGCCGCTATTGCGGGCTTACAGGACGTGATCGAATACAACCGCCAGCACCCCGAGGCTGCCCTCTACGGGCAGGATTTGCTCGAGGCCTCGCTTTCCCACCCCCTGTCCGATGCCGAATACGAGGCCCTGGTAGCCAAAAACCGCCAGCAGGGAAGTGATCTGCTGCTCCAGTTGATGCACGAACACCGCGTAGAGCTATTGCTCACGGTGAGCAATAGCCTGAGTTCGCTCACCTCCACCTCGGGCTTTCCGGTGGTCAATTTTCCGGCGGGCTACCGCGAGAGCGGCGAGCCAGTAGGGGCCTCGCTGGTGGGCAAAGCCCTGCAGGACGCCATGCTTATCGGCCTGGCCCAGGCGGTTTCGCAGCGGCTGAACATCCACCAGCCCCCCGTCCTTCGGTAAACTTTGCCTGGCATGGATATCCCCCTTCCGGTCTACCTCATCGGGCTGCGCGGCCTGCTAAATGTCGTTGTGTTGTTCCTGATTGGAATGACGTTGCTGCTGAACCTGCCCTTGTTGGTGCGGGAACCCGCGCCCACGCAGTTGCGCTTTTTCAAGTTCACAGCCGGGTTTGCAGTAGCCGCCATCGTGGTGGAACTGCTGGTTCGCACCCTATTCATGGGGGGTGTAACCTGGCTACATGCCATCTATGGCCTGCTGGCTGCCAGTATCTTGTGGTTTGTGAGCGGCCTGGGGCCAGAGGGCTGGTTTCGCAAAAGCCTGGAGAAAGCGCCTGAGCGGGTCGGGCCTTATTTTTTCTGGGCCAGTTTCGTGGGCTTGCTGCTGTGGTGGCGCTTCATCGAAACCGGCATCGCTAGAGTGGCCCCCTCTTAGCCTGTAGCTGTTGGTGTATGTCCAGCGCAATGCGCTGCGCTGCGCCGGGTTCGCCCATGGCAGCTTTTCCGGCGACCTGGACAGCCTGACGCAGACTGGAATCAGCCAGCCAGCGTTGCACCCCCTCGGCAATGGCCTGTGGGTGGGCTTCCACCAGCAGCAGGGCCTCTCCCAAAAGCCGCTGCTGTCGCCGGGCAAAGGCCGGGGTATACTGCGGCCCCGAGGTGGGGAAGCCGACCAGCGGCACCCCGTAGCCTGCCGCCTGTTCAGCGGCGGTGCCACTGGTAGAGATGGCTACGCTGGCCCCCAGCACTGCAGCTTTGAAGGCATTCAGGGCCAGGTAAACCGTGGTGCCATCGAGGTGCAGAAGCCGGATAGGTACTCCAGGCTCATTCACTTCCATCCGCCACCCTTCACCCAGGGTTTGCGGGTCGAGGGGCCGCCCCGCCCAGACCACCACCGGGGTAAGGCCGCTGGCACGGAGGTAACGGGTAGCCTCGAGCATCTTGGGTAGGCTCTCGTAGGCATCGCTGCGCGAGCCCGGCAGCAGCAGCAGATAAGGAGGCGGGAGGGCCAGACCATCGCCCTCCTGGCCCCGAGGGAATTCGAGGGCATCCAGCATGGGATTACCCAGGTAGGCCACATTGGCAATCCCGTGAGCCCGCAACCATGCTGCAGCTTCCTCCTCACGGGGGTAGACCCGCACCACCCACCGCATCAAGAGCCGCTCCAAAACGCTATAGGGCCGTCCATGACGACCATCCCAGGCCCGCACCGAACTCAAGCACTGTATCTGGAACAGCGGGCGCTTGCTAAACACGCTCCCCACCAGCAACCCGTAGATGTCCCCCACCACCAGGGTAGCGCTTACCCCCTGAGCAGCCTGTCGCACGGCTCGGTAGTGGGCCAGACTCATGGAGACCCAACCTGCCTTTAGGTCGGCCCAGAAAACCGCTAGACTTCGGATGGTGAAGCCTCCGGAGGGCATCTCCTGCCGGGGCCCCAACACCGGAAAACCAACTCGTTCGTAGACTAGACCCCGCCCAACCAGCGGCACGGCTTGCACCTCGTACCCCAGATGGCGCAGTTCCTCAGCCAATGCAGCACCGATGATATCCTCGCCGTGGCCGTTGGAGACGATAAGTAGCCTCATGTCTGGGTAAAGCGCACCAACTGTTCCAGTAGCTCGTAGGCCGCCCCTGAGTCCAGCACCGTTTTTGCCAACGCAACACCCTGGGCAATGCCCTCGGCTTTGCCAGCAAGATAAAATGCCGCACCCGCATTCAACGCTACCGCATCGCGTTTGGGAGTTCTGTCCTGTCCACCTAAAATGGCCCGGGCGGTCTGGGCGTTCTCTTGGGGGGTTCCGCCCTGGATGGTCTTGTAGGGTGCAGAGGAAAGCCCGACCTCCTCGGGGCGCAGGGTGTAGGTTTTGACCTGGCCATCGCGCAACTCGGCCAAGCGGTTCTGCCCCAAGACCAGCTCATCCACCCCCTCGCCGTGCACGACCAGGGCTCGTTCGGAACCCAGGCTATGCAGCACCTGGGCAAAAGGCTCTAGCAAAGCCGGACTGCTCACCCCTACTAAATTGAGCGTGGCGAAAGCCGGGTTGGTTAGTGGCCCCAGCAGGTTAAACACCGTACGCACACCCAGCTCGGCCCGCACTGGAGCCACATGGCGCATGGCCGGGTGATGGCTGCGGGCAAACAAAAACCCCAGCCCCAGGGTTTCGATGGCCTCGGCTACTTTGGGGATGGGAATGTCAATTCCAATACCCAGGGCTTCGATCAGATCAAAGGAGCCCGACTTGGAAGAAGCCGCCCGGTTGCCGTGTTTGGCAACGGGTACGCCCCCCGCAGCTACCACAAAACAGGCGGTAGTGGAGATATTGAAGGCATCGGGTGCGACCCCGCCCGTTCCGACGATATCCAACAGCGGCTTGCGGCGGGGCTCGACCCGCACGGCAGCTTCGCGCATCCCGGCTGCAAATCCGGCGATTTCCTCGGTGGTTTCACCTCTGGTGCGCAGGGTCATCAGCACCCCAGCCGTCTGGGTGGGGGTTAGCTCACCGGCCATGATTCGGTTCATCAGCGCATGGGCCTCGGCTTGCGATAGGGGTTCGGCCAAGAGGGCTTTTCTCAACTCGTCCACAATGCCTCCAATGTTACGGGTGTGCGACTCGGTCTAGCAAACCTTTGGGCGTTGCTCATATCGGCATTCTCCAGCCCCGCCTGGCCCCGTGCCAAAGGGCCCTCATCTTGTCCCAGCGACGACGCAGACCATACTCTGCCAGCCAAAACCCGACATACCCGGCCACTGCTAGCCAGGGCCAGGGAGCGTGTTTACGAAAAAGTCGGGTGTTATGGGCAGCGAATTGTTCGTCGGAGTTCAGACTAGACCCCTGCCAGGAAGTACCTCCCTTGTGCAGCACCCGCGATTCCGAAGCCACCGCCAGCTTGAACCCTGTTTTCAAAAGCCGCAACCCCATATCGGCATCCTCGCCATACATGAAGAACCCCTCGTCCAACAGGCCCACCCGCTCGAGGGCCGCCCGCCGCAGCAACAGGCTGGCCCCGCTGATATAGTTCAGACGCCTGGCCTGGCGCCAATGGGTCAGCAGGCGAATCAAACCCCAGGGCAACACCACCTCGCCCCCGCCCCAGGCTTGCACTTGCTCGGGCCTATCCATTTCGTAGAGTACCGAGCCTACCGCCCCGATTTGGGCATCTTGCTCGGCCCGCTCAACCATCGCGGTGAGTGCTCTGGCATCGGGCAGGGTATCGGGGTTGAGCAACCAGACATAGGCAGCCCCTTCGGCCAGAGCCCGCCGGATGCCCACATTGTTGCCGCCGGCAAAGCCCAGGTTGCGCTCGAGCTGCACCAGTTCCACGGTTGGTAAGGCCGTCCGAAGCTGGATTATGGAATCGTTGTCCGAAGCATTGTCCAGCACCAGTACCCGGTAGTTGGCATACTCGAGTTTCTCCAGTGCCTCCAAGCAAACCACCGTATCGCGCCAGGCCCGGTAGTTGAGGATCAGGATGTAGACCAAAGGCTCAGCCACCTTTGCCCTCCAATAGCCCCTGGGTGTAGGCTGCCTCGAGCAAAAACCGATATACTGATTCGACCCTTTGGCCTTGCTCCCAACTGCGATCCTGCAACATTTTCTCCGCCATCGGCCAGGGATAGGCCCAACGCTTGAAGCGCAGCGAAAAGGGGTTGGTGCCCGCCCAGAGCGCCACCCGAAGGCTTGGGTGCATCTTGTAAAACTGCCAGGCCATGCGCCCCATGCTGCGGAATTTGGTCAGCATCCCCTCGAGGCTGACCCGATCCTCATGGGCAGCCCTGGCAGACAGCGCCAGCCGTGGCCGGACGCCCTGCTTCCACAGCCGCAGCCCCAGCTCGTGCTCCTCCCAACCGTAACCCTTGAAGTGGGTGAAGGGTTCCGCGTGCAGCAGCACCCTGGGCAGCGAGAGGCTGGCGAACCAAAACCCACCCTGGCCCAGCACAGCCCCGTCGGTCTTTCCCCGAACCCCACCCTCGGCCCGTTCGCGCCAGAAGCGAATAAAGGGGTCTTGGCCCACTCCGTCGGGAATGTGGGTTCGGCTCACCACAGCAGCGCCGGGATAACGGTGGTGCAAAGCGAGATGGGCCTGCAAAAACCCTGCTTCGGGAATGATGTCGTCGTCGTTGAACAAGACATACTGGCCCTGGGTCAGCGCAAAACCCACATTCCGTGCCACAGCCAGACCCTGGTTTTCTTGCCGCACAACCCGCAAGCGTACATCTTCGATCTGGGCTAACCGTGCTGGGGTTCTGTCGGTAGAGCCATCATCCACCACGATGACCTCGAGGCGCACCCCTTCTTGTGCCAAAAACGCCCCCACGGTGCGGGCTACCAATTCAGCCCGGTTGTGGGTGGGGATGACCACGCTGATGCCCATAACCTCAGGTTTTGCGTTCCCAGGCTTCCGACGCACCCCAGGCATGGGCCAGCTCATAATCGCCCCGGCGACCCAGTAGCCCCTTGAAAGAGGGCAGCAGGGCCATCTTGATGGTCAGCACCGTAGGGTGTACCCCCAAAGCCCAAGCAATACGCATATCGCCGTGTCTTTTGCACAACACTACGTGCGACTCGCCGTGGACGCGTGCTCGCTCGATCCAGCTACCCTGCAGATACGACCAGGCTTCGTGAATGGCCTGGGCCTGAGGCAAAAAGACAAAGCGCACACCCGCTTTCATCAGGCGATAGCCCAGATCCAGATCCTCGGCGGTTTGGATTTTTTGGTAGAGCTGGTAGCTTTCGTCATAACCGCCGTGGGCCCTGTAGAGTGCTTTGGGCAAGCTGGTATTGTTGCCAGTCAGGTTCCACCAGAAAGCCCGGGGCCCCAACATATCGGTAGCCCCCGTGCCCCTGAGCTGGGGCGGAAGCATCAACTTGCCCACAAACACCGTGGCTTGTTTGCTGTTGCGATGGGCTTCAGCATGGGCGGCAATACAACCTGCTTCCAACATCACATCATCGTCGGAAAAAAGCAGCGTTTCCCCTTTGGCGGCTTCGGCCCCCCGGTTGCGGGCGCCTGCCGAACCCAGCCCGGTGGTCTGGATCACCTCGAGCGGGTAGGTTGGGCGGTAGGTTTGCAGAAATGCTACGGTATCGTCGGTGCAGCCATCGGCTACCACGATTACCTCAAACTCGCCTTTTTGTGTTTCCAAGCCGCGCAGCTTCTTCTCCAGCAATTCGCGGCGGTTGTGGGTGGGCACAATCACCGATATCATGGCCGCTCCCAGTCGTCCAGCCGTAAGCCGGCGATGCGGGCAAACTCACGCTGGTTGCGTGACACCAGCACCAGGTCGTGGGCTTTGGCGGTGGCCGCGATCCATAGGTCGTTGGGGCCAATCGGTGTACCTTGTCGCTCGAGATCCGTCCGAATCACCCCGTAAACACCTGCCACCGCCGAATCCACTTCAAAAAAGGGGATTTCGTTGCGGATGATCTCCACCCGCCCAAGGTTGGCCTCAACCCGCTGGCTCTTTCGGGCCCCGTAGTACAACTCACCCAGGCTGATGCTGCTGATGAAAATCTGGGGCTCGGCCTGTATGCGCTCGACCAAAGCAGGAACCCCCTTCAGGTAGCCGATCCAGACATTGGTGTCTAGCAGGTACATTACAGCCCTTCCCGTTCTTCAAACTGCCCCTGTGGGGGTCGCTCGAGATCGCCTTCCCAGCTTCCCGCCAGGGCCATGAAGGCCGCCGAGCGCTGCGGCGCAACTTGGGACTCGATCATTTCGCGCAACAGCTCAGAGACCTTTATGCCTCTGGCCTTGGCCCTCTGCTCGAGGATTTGGTAGGTCGCTTCTTTTAGATAGGTCTGAACCTGCGGCATGTAAATAGTATATTTATAAATACTATAAACTCAAGCCAGCGCCAGGAAATTCCCCAGCATTTGCTTGCCCCCCTCGGACAAGACCGATTCTGGGTGGAATTGCACCCCGTGGGTGGGGTAGCGCCGATGGCGCAGGCCCATCACCGTGCGGCCCCCGGCTTCGTCGTACCAGGCATTGGCTTCCAGTTCCTCTGGCAAGTCTTCCACCACCAGCGAGTGATAGCGGGTAGCGGTGAACGGCACGGGAACCCCCACAAAGACCCCGGTGCCATCGTGCGAGATGGGGCTGGTCTTGCCATGGACGATCACCTTGTGCCGCAGCACCGTAGCCCCGAAGGCTTCACCAATACTCTGGTGCCCCAGGCAGACCCCTAAAATTGGGTATCTGGGCGCATAGCGCTGGATCAGGGGAACCGACAGCCCGGCCTCCCTGGGCGTACAGGGCCCAGGGCTCACTACGATGCCGTCGGGGTCAAAGTCCTCCACGTCCTTCAAGGCAAACTGGTCGTTGCGCCACACCGTGAGGTCGGCCCCCAGTTCGCCCAGGTATTGCACCAGGTTGTAGGTGAAGGAGTCGTAGTTGTCAATCATCAGGATGCGCTTCATAACCCTGCCTCCCGCTTTTCCAGCGCCACCATCTCGGCCAGGATGGTGCGGTAGATTCGTTCGGCCATATTGGGTGATAGGCCCTGGTGCTCGGCCAGATAGCGCACGTGCTGGATGATCTGTTCCTGCCGGTCTCTGGTCTCAATCTGTACCGGGCTTTGCTTGAGCCGGGCCGCTTCCCTGGCCAACCGTGCCCGTTGCGCCAGCAACACCACGATCCGGGCGTCAATGGCATTGACTTGCAGGCGAATATCCTCGAGGCTGCTCATCTCAACCCTTTCTGGACATGCTCGCGTCGTTGCTGTAAGGGCATACCCCTCGCTGCCTCAAAACCCATCCTTTCAATGCTCACAGCCCCTCCTCCGCCAGCCGAACCGCCTTCACCATAGCCTGGGCCTTGTTCAAACATTCCTGGTACTCCGCTGTGGGGTTGGAGTCGTAGACGACACCCGCCCCGGCCTGGATGTGAATCTGCTCGTTCGCCACCACGATGGTGCGCAGGGTCAGGGCCACGTCCATATGTCCGTCGTAGGCCACGTAGCCGAAGGAGCCGCCGTAGGCGCCACGGCGGCTGGGCTCGAGTTCTTCAATAATTTCCATCGCTCGAATCTTGGGTGCACCCGAGACGGTGCCCATCGGCAACACCGAAGCCAGCGCGTCGAGCGGGGTTTTGTCCTCGCGCAGTTCACCTTCCACTGTGGAAACAATGTGCATCACGTGGGAGTAGTTCTCCACCGTCATGAGCTGGGTGGGGCGTACGCTGCCGTAGCGGCACACCCGGCCCAGATCGTTGCGCGAAAGATCTACCAGCATCACATGCTCGGCCCGCTCTTTCTCGTCGGAGAGCAATTCAGCGGCCAGGGCCTGGTCCTCGGCGGTATCGCGCCCACGTTTGCGGGTGCCAGCAATGGGACGGGTGCTTACCTTTCGCCCATCCGAGCGCAGCAGGCTCTCGGGGCTGCTCGAGACCAGTGTTACCTCACCCAGGTCCAGAAAGCCCATATATGGGCTGGGGTTCACCGAACGCAGGGCGCGGTAGATCGCGAAAGGGTGGACGCCCTGCGGGGCGGACATTCGCAGCGAGGGCACCACCTGGAAGATGT
>JBBIUP010000058.1:13317-16792 GCA_037440185.1 Meiothermus sp.
GGGTGGACGCCCTGCGGGGCGGACATTCGCAGCGAGGGCACCACCTGGAAGATGTCGCCGGCCCGGATGTACTCGAGCGCTTTCTCCACCATCCCCTCGTACTCGGCCTGCGAGACGTTCTGGCTGAACTCCATCCGCCGCCCGGCCCGCTCCCCCGGCACGCCCGGCAACGGCCCGTTGAGCTTCCTCTCGGCCCAGGCAATTCGTTCCAAAGCCTCAGCCTTGCCGCCCTCCTCGGCGGGGGCCACGATGTGGAGCTGTTGCTTAAACTGGTCGAAGACCACTACCACCTCTGGCTCGACAAACAGCAGATCGGGGATGTTGAGCAAGTCCGGTTTGAGGACGGGCAGCTTCTCGTAGGCACGAATCAGGTCGTAGGCCGCATAGCCCACTGCGCCACCCCAAAAAATGGGCAGGTCGGGGTCGGGCTGGATGGGGCGGTGGATGGCTTCATAGAGTGTGCGGAGGGGGTCGGTGGCTTCGACGGTCCGGCCATTCAGGGTAAAAACACCCTCCTTGACCCGCCAGACGTTGCGTGCCCCCACCCCCACAAAGCTCCACCTGGCCCAGGCCTTGCCCCCCTCCACCGACTCCAGCAAAAAACTGGGGCTGGTCTTCTCAGAAAGCTTGAGGTAGGCCGATACAGGGGTCTCGAGATCGGCCAGCAAGGTCTTTCTAATCGGCACAGTGGGTGGGATTATCTCCGTAGCAATCATGGGTTCTCCTTTTAAAAGTTAACCGCTTTTGCTTTTAACCTTTTTACCTTTTCATCTATACCGTTTCCCCCTGCCACCGCACCAAAAAAAAGCCCCCAGGCTGAACTGCCCCAGGGGTACCGACCGCTACCGTCCCAGGGCTAACCAGGCCACCACCAACCCTTGACTTGTGCGATACGTACCATTTGACCCCTAGTCTGCGCCCTATGGCTCCAGAATGCAAGCCATCGGCAAACTGCACATCCCCCTTCAGTCCTGTACGCTGCCCTGCAAACCCGATACGCTAGAACCGATGCGCTGGCTTACCTTTGACCTCGATGGCACCCTGGCCGACTGGCCCTTTCGTCACCTCATGCGGCCCCATATGCAAGCTTTGCTAGCCCAACCCAGCATCCGTCAGGCCCTGCACGAGGAGTACCGACGGCGCCTGATCCTGGGCGATCCAACACAGGTCTACGACTGGGGCGACATCCACCGAGCAGTGCGGGAAAAATTAGGGCTCGGATCCGTCTTTCCCAACATCTCCAAGCTGCTCTTTGAAGCGGTGCTCGAGAATGGGATGGTCTACAGCGATGTACCCGCCGGTCTGGCTGCTTTCCGCGCCCAGGGTTACCATATTGCGGTGGCAACCAACGGGCTGGCAAAGTACCAGCAAATTCTGGTGGACAAGTTGGAGATCGCCTACGACCTGATGCTGGCCCCCGACATCTCCCAGGCGCTCAAGCCAGACCCTGCTTTCTGGAACCCAGTTCGTAGCGAAGCAACCGAAACCATCGTGCACGTGGGCGATTTGCTCAGTCAGGACATCTGGGGAGCCAACAGTGCGGGCTTCACGGCAGTCTGGATCTGGCGAACCATGCCCGACGACTGGCGAGCAACCCCAGTGACCGAACGAACCCGACATTCGGGCCTGGCCTCGGTCATCGAGGCGATGGTGCAAAGCGAGTTGGAGGAACACGGCTTTGTGGGTAAGGTTCGCCCCCAAACCCCTCCCCGACCCGACTACATCGTGGCTGATCTAAACGAACTACAGCAGGTGCTCGCACCAAGTTTCGGTGGATAGCCTCCCAATGAACAGCGAGCTTTTTCAGGGCCAGCCCAGCCCGAAGGTACCATGCAGACTGCGAAACCAGCCTTCCGCATAGCCCTGCGCAATGTTGATGCGACTGAAACCCAGCGTGAGCTTGCCCTCGAGGTTCGGCGTGACCCACCAGGGCACCTCCAACCCCAGCGCCAATTGCCCGCCAAAACCGCCGAAGTGATACCAGCGCGGGTCGCCGTCAATACCCCAGGCAAGGCCGCGCACGATGGTCTCGGGGTGCGGCACAATCACCCCTAGCCCTACCCTCGGTACTACCCGGACTGGCCCCGCTTCCAGCGCATAGGCCAGGTTAAAGAGTATATAGTTGAAGCCATCGGTTACGTTGAACTGGTTGAGTATCTGCCTATTGCGCCCGGCCCCGGCAAAGTAGAGCTTCTGGTGGATCAGCTCGAGTTCATACCTTAGCCCGTTTGGGTCGCCATACCACAACCGTACCGTGTAGTAGGGAAAGCCTTCCAGGTCACGCCCCTCAAACCGAGTACCTTCCACCACCGCATCGGGAAAGCCTTGTTGTACCACCTGCAAATCGGTGGGCGCATTGGCTGTAAAGCCCAGCGCAATCTGAATCCCCAGGCTCTGGGCCATCCCGAACCCAACCAGCGCGAGCAGCGCGACACAGCGGCGCATACCTAAACAGTAGCCCGATCTCATGAGGGGCTGCTGTTGAAAGAAAAACGGTCTGGTTTCGGGAAATAAAAAAGGCGGCTTCCTTGCCGCTTATAAAAACTAAAGTACCATGCTATGCACTATGCGTCAAGCGTATGCAGAGAATCCGTCTAGAACGGGTATCCACCCCCTGGCAAACCCCAATATTCGAGGTACCCTGCCAAAACCTAACCGCTTCCAAGACATGTTTGTCACCGAATTCAGCCTGGCACACTTTGGGGTACTGCGCCCATCACGGTGCAGTTGGCAGATGGGCCTGTGGGGTTGACAGGCTTACTATGGCGCAGCTTAACCCCTTTCTGACCCTCAACAACGCGCCACACACCTAGCGCCTGGCATACCAGAGCAGTTCGTGCTGAAGGGGCCCCTCGTAGCCTGCTAGGTGAAAGGTCTCGCTGGCGAGTCTATGGCCAAAACGATCCATAAAATTGAGCACCGAAAGTGCTTGGGTACGGTGCTGGGCCATGGCACGCAGTTTTTGCAATAAGACATCCATCGGCAAGTGCCGCATATGGTTGGGCGGCAGCCAGCCTTCCAGATACTCTGGTTGGGGTTGGGGAGCCGCATAGTAAAACACCTTGATTTTTTGCCCCGACTTCTCGGCCGCCTTCACCACAAACTGGTGGGTGGCTACATGGTCGGGGTGGCGGTTGGAACCATTGGGTGCAAAAGTGATGATGGCCCTGGGGCGCAGCACCTCCATGCGCCACAACAGCAGATCCACGATTTCAGGATGGTCGGCCACCCCATTGGGGGTAACAAAGCCGTGCCCTCGAGCCTCTCCCTCCACCGGGCTATTGGGCAGCCCGTTTGGGAAATCATGCAGTTCGAAATGGCCCACCTTGAGAATGTCCACAGCCCGCCTCAACTCCTGTGCACGAAAATCCCCCAGCCCCTCGGGCGCACATAAACCCAGGGTTCGTCCCGCCTCACCTTTGGTGAGGGTAATCAGGCCCGTCTCCAAACCCCAGTCGGCATATTGAATGAGCGT
>JBBIUP010000059.1:0-16759 GCA_037440185.1 Meiothermus sp.
GGTAGAGGATGCCGTATCGCCCTCAGGATTAAGAGTGACTCCTGCAAGGCGCTAGTGCCCTGGTAAGTTAATTATCGCCACTGCGTTTGGGGTAAAGCCGGGCGAGTTTGATGCGAGCGTCGGCGGTGGTGAAGCGCCATTGGATGGCAACTTTCTGCTGGTTGCGTTGGATACCCCAAGCCTGGGTCTCGGCTTTGAGGGTGTTAAGGTCGGGGATACGGCGGTCAAGGCATTGACGGTGTAGGACGGATAGTGAAGTTCCCCCAATTACGCCGCATAGCGTGCGGCATAATTATCCAGTACAACAAAAACCGTTGTACTGGGTATTTGGAGCAAGCTCTTGTGGGAATCGCTCCCAGAATGGGAATTACTGGGAAGGGGTTGGGTGTAGCGGCGTCAGATTCTACAGTTGAACAAAGCCACCTGACCCTGTACGATCAAACGACCAAGCTGCCCGATTTCCCAGGTGTAGGTGTTGTTGGAGTAAACCAACTCGGGGCTGGTGCGAACCAGGGGCAAGGTTTGGAAAGCGCCATCGTAGAACAGGCGCACCTGGTTGTTGCCAATATAATTCACCACCAGCGTGCCGCCCTGGCAGGTATAGGTGAAGGAGCCAGAGGGTGGGCGCACCGGTTGAACCGGTTGGACAGGTTGCACAGGCTGTACTGGTTGGACAGGTTGTGGGGGTGGAGCGATGCTGACCAGATTGACCGAAACTCGAGAGGTACGGCCTGCCTGAATGGTGACGTTGGTGCGGAAGGGACTGAAGCCACTCCGACGCAACTCCACCGTATAGATGCCGGGGTTGAGGGTGATGTTAAGTGGGGTATTGCCCACCACCCGGCCATTGATCAGCACCTGCGCGCCCCTGGGGTTGCTGTCTACCGCCAGAACACCGGTGGGCGGTGGCGTGGCAATCAGCGGAAGGTTGAGCTGCGTAACCTGGCCGGCTTGGATGGTGAAGGGTGTACGCAGGGTATTGTAGCCGCTGCGGCGCAGCTCGAGGTTGTAGTTGCCCGGCTGCAGCTCGATGGACAGGGGTGTATTCCCAACCACGCTCCCATTGATCAGCGCTTGGGCCCCGCTGGGGATGCTGCTGACGGAAAGGGTGCCGGTGGTGGGTGGCGGTGGTAAGAGCTGTCCGGCTATGTAATAAGCTTCGTCGGCTACCCAGTCGTTGGTGGGGATAGGGGTGACCACAATCGAGAGGGCCCTGGCCAGGTTGCTCTCGCCCCGGATGAGGGCTTCGCCGGTTTGGATGTTGACGATTTCCGAGACATTCAAGGGGCGGCGGCTGGCGACTGCCAGTACCCGATCCTGACCTGCTGGGGCATCAACGGTAAAGGTATAGCGGGCTCCGGGGCCGGGGAAGGTACGTACCTCGCCTGCCCTTAGCAGGGTTTGCTGCTCAAAAGCGTTGGGGAGAATGCCGCTAATCTCGCCGGTAGCCCTCACGCTAAAGAGATACACATAGGCTTGCTGCGTGACCTGCACCGAGATCTGGATGTTCTCGCCAAACTGATAGACCGGATTGCCGGTTTTGTTGGGGTCTTTATCCACCCAGACCCGCACCTGAAGGTCTTGCGGGGGGGTGGGGTTCACAATAATGCTTTGGGGACGCAAAGGCTGTGCCAAGGCCGAAGAGAGCAAAGCCAGGCCCAATATGCCGATGATTTTTTTCATACCGCCTCCGCTCGTGTGATTTTTTACAGAGCGCAATTGCTAAGCACGACCCGGCCACCCACCGAAAGGGTGCCACGGCTGCCCGTCCACTCCCAGGTGTAGACCCCGCCGCTAAACAACAAAGTGGGGCTGCGACGCACCACGCCCAGGTTCTGGAAGGCCCCATCGTAGAACAGCCGCAGATTGTTGTTGTCCAGGTAGTTCACCACCAGCGTACCCCCGCTGCAGCGGTAGGTGTAGCTGCCAGCGTTGGGGGTGACGATGCTGGGCTGCACAGGGGTGACCGGGGTTACCGGTTGCACCGGCTGGACGGGGCGCTGAGGTTCGTCTTCCACCAGCAAAATGCACGATGAAAGGGCAAAAGCCAACAAAAGAAGCAAGAGAGGGCGAAGCATAGGATTCAAAAGTCCTTTCTAGGGGCAGTTGGAGTAGACGTCGTAGACATAGGAGCCGGAGTACTGGCTACCACTGATGGTCGTAACCGTGACCGTGACCGTAGTTCTACCGGTGATGGAAGGGGGAGGCGTGATGGGGGTGATGATGATGGATTGTTGGCTTACGCCTGCGGGCAGGCTCTGCGGTACTCCACCTTGACCAAAAGTCACGGTGTCGACGAAAACCAGGTCGCTTCCATCACGACTGAGGTCGGCAATTGGACGGTTGAGGTTGATGGTATTTCCAGATGCAAAACCTTCATACCGCTCCGAAATAGTGGAGATCACCGAAGAGTCTGGTGCACGGAATTTGTAACGCATCTGGGTGGTTTTGTTGGAACAGAAAACGTACCGAAGATCGGTGTTGCGCTGCCAGTTGCTGTCAAAACGGAAACTGGAAACGGGGATGGTGCCAACGATAATGCAGCTAGAAAGAACCAAGACGAGGCTTCCAAGCAGGGTTAGCAAGGTAATTCTTCTCATGCCTCGAGCATACTACAGGGCTCGGATAGGGCATAGGGGTTTTATTGTGTCTTAAGCGAAGTTAAGCAAGGCTGCCCTGGTATTTTCTTGCTCAAAAACGGAAACCCGCGCTTAAAGCCAGTGTGGGGGTGATGTAGAGCAGGCTCTGATTGGCATTGATGTCGGTGCTGGCGAAGAAGAGGCCGCCCTCGAGGCCGAGTTCCAATGGCCCGGTGACAAAGCGGTAGCCCCCAGTCAGTGAGAGGGTACCAAACAAGGTGCCCACCCTGGTGGCGTTGTCGGCTACGATGGCCCCGCCGCCGCGCGCGGCCCCAAAAAACCCATCGCGGTCAGGGCCAGCGTACAGCGCAGCTCCTGCCTGCAAGCTGCCGCCCGTTACGCTACCGCCCAACCATACGCCGCCCCCCACCATATAGGCCACGCTGCCACGCGGATAGACCACCGTGAAAGGGTCGAGCCACTCGAGCTCGGCCCCAATGGTTCCGTAGCCAGCGGCCAGGCCCAGCCCACTCACAGCGCGAATGCTGACAAAGCTGCCAAACTGGGCCAGTGCCGGGGTAAGGGTGAAGATGCTCAGGATGACCAGGAGACTCAGGAAGCGATTCATCAACCCCATGTTACCCAGACGGCTGAGGTAGGTCTTCCTGGATTCAGAAAAGCTCAAGGCGAAAGGTCGGCCAAGGGCCGACCTTGAAAGAGATAGAACGGTTCAGGCCAGCAGGATGGGACGCTCGAGATAACGTTGAGCCCATCAGGCCAACAGGATGGGACGCTCGAGATAATAAGCGATGCGCTCCAAGAGCTTTCCGGCCTGGTCGGCTTGCATATCGCCCGAAAGCGAGAGCAAAGCATGGCCGCCGCTGGTCCGGCCCAGGGTGAGGGTGGGGATACCAGGGAAAATCACCTGATCGAAATGGCTATCCAACAGCGAAAGCACCGTCAGGCCCTCAGCGGGGTCGGAAGCCATATTCAGCGAGTCCAGCGCACCGCGCAACGACTGGGCCGGGGCGACCCGCAAACTTTGGAGTTGGTCACCCTCGAGGCTGCCCTTGGTGGGGCGCAAAGGGGTCTGGGTGTCCGACAGGGCTTTGTCGACTGCACGGTATAGCAAGGGGTACAGTCCCACCTCCATCCGCCAGGCTTCGCTCAGGGTCTGGGCGGCGTCTTGCACCGGGCCAATTTCGACCAGGCGCTGCCAGGCCTGAACCCGCAGCATTTGGGCGCTGGGTGCGGTTTCCGCGAGAGGGGATGCGCTTGGTTCGGTGGTAGCGGGGGGTATGGGTACGGGGGCCACTACGGGTTCGGGTTCGGGAGGCGTCAACTGCTCTACGGGTGGAGTGGGGGATGGAACGGACAGAGTCTCTATCGGGGCCTGGTATTCGGGTGCAGGTGGAACCTCCGGTTCAGCCAAGGGGGGTTCGGGGGTGTTGGTGAAGTTCATGCCCGGTTGCAGAGGGCTGGGGGGTGGGGTTGGAACCTCAGGAGCGTTTACGACCTCCTGGGTTTCCCAGATCAACTTGGGGGTGCTGGGGAGGGGCTCGAGGTCGGTCTCGGTGGGCAAGGAGGGCAGGGCCGCCAGTTCGGGATTAATGTCCGGCAAGGGCGCAACCGCCGATAGGGGGCTGGAAACGGCCTCCGGCTCCTCCCATTGCAGCGTGGGTAGGGGCTCGGCAGCCACCAACGGCTCCGGCTCGTCGAAATCCGGGACAATCGGCGGCTCAGGGGCCAGCGTGGGCACTTCCTCGAAGGCTGCGGCTGCGGGTGGTACAGGTGAGGTTGGGGTGTCCAGGTCGAGATCGAGGTCAAACTCGATATCGTCCATGGTGGGCGCAGCCGACAGGGGAGACGGTGATGGTACGGCTGAGGCGGCCTTGGATGCAGGTGGGGGTGGCACCAGATCTCCTAGCTGTACCCCCTCTTTCTGCAAGGCCGCCTGGGCCTGGGCCATATTGGGGATTGCGCCCGGTGGAGGGGCTATTTCTTCTGGGGCCGGGGGTAGGTTTACTTCACCTGCCATTACCCTCGCCAGGAAGGCCAAAATATCCCGTTCGACCACCGTTCCATCGGGGCCGGTGCCCTGAATTTGTCGCCAATCTATACCGTTTTCTTCCGCCAGACGACGGGCCAGCGGTGTGATTTTGACTTCGCTCATGCTTTCTACATCATAGCGCAGAAGTGGTGAATTTCACGTGCATGTGCATATGCGAAAGACCAGTATAGGCCAAATTGCTCGAGATAATCGTTCAATTTAGGCGTTACGTGTTGCATTTAATGTTGCTTTTCGCGGTTCCCCCATCACGCTGCACGCCATGCAGCGTAATTGACCCAGTACAACAAAAAACCGTTGTACTGGGTATTCGTGGGAACCGCTATATACCGCGTCAAACTGGGATTCTTAAGTTGCCTCTGATGATGCAAGTAGAAAAACCACCCGCCAGCGGGTGGTTCTTGCTTTCAGCCTTGGGCCTTAAGCCTTTTCTTTGTCTTTATCTTCTTCCAGGGTAAGTTGGCTCAAAAGGTCGCCAAATACGTCACCCAGCTTGACATTGGTGTTGGAAGCAGCAGCCACGTTGGGGTCGTAGTTGGTGTAGGCGGCTGCACCACTGGAACCCCCGTAGTCGAAATCACGCTCGCGACCACGCCCTTCACGTGAACCCCCTTTACCCTTGGGACGCTTGGGACGCTCGCCCCCCTTGCCCTCGCGGCGGCCCTTGCGGCCATCGCCCTCTTCGTCGCTGGGGATGCTAACGGTTTGTGGTGGCGGGGTCAGGAGGCGCTTGCGCGAGAGGCTGATGCGCTGTTCTACGGGATCAATCTGGAGGATGGCTGCCTCGACTTCATCCCCCTTCTTGAACATTTCCGAAGGCTTCTCGACGCGCTCATAGGCCAGCTCGGAGACGTGAATCAGCCCTTCGATACCCGGCTCAATCTCCACAAACACGCCGAAGTCGGTCAGGCCAGTGACCTTACCCTTGACCGGCGTACCTGGAGGGAAGCGGTCGGGGAGGCTCTTCCAGGGGTCGGGGGTGGTTTGCTTCAAACCCAGCGAGAGGCGGCGCTCGGCGGGGTCAATGCGCAGAACCTGGGCCTCGACTTCCTGGCCTTCCTTCAAAATTTCGCTGGGGTGCTTGGGGCGCTTCGTCCAAGACAACTCGGAGATGTGGATCAGACCTTCCAGCCCTGGCTCCACTTCCACAAAGGCCCCGAACTGGGTCAGGCCCACCACCTTGCCATTCAGCTTCGAGCCAATGGGGTGCTTTTCTGAAACGGTCAGCCAGGGGTCGGCGCTGAGGGCCTTCATCGAGAGGTTGACCCGCTCGCGCTCGCTGTCCACCGACAGAACTTTGGCCTTGACACCTTGGCCCTTATGCACCACATCCTTGGGGTGGTTGAAACGGCCCCAGGTAATCTCGCTGCGGTGTACCAGGCCATCCACCCCACCCAGGGCCACAAACACGCCAAACTCGGTGACTTCGACCACCTGACCCTCGACAATATCGCCTTCGTTGAGGGCTGAGAGGACACTGGAACGGGCGGCCTTTTGCTCGGTTTCCAGCACCGTGCGGCGCGACAGAATGACCCGGCCCTTTTTGCGGTTAAGTTCGATAATTTTGACCAGGAAGCTCTGACCCAGATATTCGTCGAGTTCCGGGGTGCGCTTGAGATCTACTTGGCTGGCTGGCAGGAAGGCACGAATACCTTCGATGGTAGCCACCAGACCCCCCTTGACCTTTTCCTTCACCTGTACCATCACCGGCTCGCCCTGTTCAAACAGGGTTTGTACCTTCACCCAGCTCTGGTCGGCCTCGGCCCGCTTCTTGGAAAGCACCACCTGGCCGTTCTCGAGGTCGGCCCGCACCACATAGGCGCTCACCGCATCGCCTGGCTTGAGCAGGTTCTTCAACTCTTCCTCGGAGAGTGGCTCCTCGGTGAGTTGGTTGAAGGGAATGATGGCTTCGGTGCGCGCGCCAATGTCCACCATCACGCCATCGTTGGTGATGAGCACCACCGTACCAGTGATGACCTGACCGCGCTGCACGGTCTTCTCGAGCCGAGCCTCTGCGTCTTGCAGGGCTTGCTCCATGCTAAAAACTTGGGGCTGATTTCCAGTTTCCACTGGAGTCTGGGTAGCTTGGTCTTCCATTCGCCTGGTTCCTCTCTGCCTTTGCCTTCTGCCGCGCCAAAATCCCGACCCAGATTGCTCTGGGCTTGCTGTGGGATGGTCTGCGCGACGGGTTGTCTCATCAGGATACTAGACCCTAAGCTGAGACATACCTGTTAGTTATAGCATAGGTTCTTGGGTTTGTCCAACACAGCATAACCCAATTCAGCACCCATAGATACCCAGTCCAGAGCGTGTTTTCACATACTTGGTTGTAAGCAGTAAGCCACCAGCGATAGGCTTCAAGGCAACAACTTCACTGCTCTCTTGGAGCATTGTTGACGATGGACTATTTTTGGGTGTTCAGCCTTGTAGCCCAATTGCCTACCATTATCGCGGTTTTCGCTATTTTTGCCGCTATCGAAAACGAGAATGCGTCTGGGCCCAGACGCATGTTTTCGAGTTTCGAAAACGAGAAGAGACAAGCAGACGTGCCTCACCGAGGTGAGGCACGCTTGTCTGCGTTGCGTCTGCGCCCAGACGCATGTTTTCGAGTTTCCCAGCGGCAAAAAATAAGCCTGGAACAGCACTTCTCCTTTTGGGGATTGCGGTATTCTTTCTGAAAACCGCTCTAAATGTGACGCTTGCTGGTTTGGGTTTAGGCTAAAGCATGTCTGATTTCAAACGCTTTGGGCTGGCGCTGGGGGGTGGAGGAGCCAGGGGGTATGCCCATCTTGGGGTGATGCGGGTATTGGAGCGGGAGGGTTTTAAGCCCAGTGCCATTGCCGGAACCAGCATGGGCAGCCTGATGGGGGCGGTTTTTGCTGCTGGGCACTCGGCAGATGATGTGGAGGAGTTTTTGTCCCAGACTTCCATCTGGCGCTTCTTGGATCTCAACCCCTTCAGCGATATACTCAACTTTGGCGAGCTGATCAAGCTGTTGGAGCCTTATATTCCCCATCGCCTCGAGGATTTTCCGGTTCCTTTTGGCATCACTGCCACCGACCTGATCACCGGAACCGAGGTCTATTTTCGCCAGGGCGACGTATTCCAGGCCATTCGGGCCTCCATTGCCTATCCGGGGGCCATCAACCCAATCTGGATGGGCCATCAACTTCTGGCGGATGGGGGTATCCTGAACCAGATTCCAGTAGATCTGGTGCGCTTTCTGGGGTCGGAGCGGGTGATTGCGGTAGACGTGACCCCGTTGGAGGTATTGCGTCAGCAACCGCACAAGAAAAACTGGTGGGAACAGATTTTTCGCCGGGGTATTGACGTGAACCCCATCCAGAATGTGTACCGGGCCATCGAAATCATGCAGATTCGACTGGCCGAAGTCAAGCTGGCGGTATCGCGCCCCGACCTGGTCTTGCGGCCCAAGCTCGAGGGTATTGGGCTTTTTAGCTTCCAGCAACTGGGCCAGGCCATCCGCGACGGCGAGCTTGCTACCGAAGAGAAGCTCGAGGAAATCCGCGAACTGCTGGCTGTAGAGACCTCTTGAGTTGCAACCCATTCATTACGCAGATAACATAACCACATGACCCATAAAGCCAGCGGGACATTCACGGTAAAACTAACGCCACAACCCGGCGATGAATATTTGGAAGGTGCGATGGCGAGGCTGACCATTGACAAGGAGTTCCAGGGCGACCTGGTGGGTAACAGCAAAGGTCAGATGATGAGCGTAGTGACGGCGGTGCAGGGCTCGGCGGGTTATGTGGCCATTGAGAAAGTGAACGGAACCCTGCATGGGCGCTCGGGTGGCTTCGTGCTTCAGCACAGCAGCACCCTAAACCGGGGCGTGCCCCAGCAGTCCATCCACGTGGTGCCCGACTCCGCCACCGGCGAACTGCGCGGTCTGCGGGGCCGCATGTTGGTCAGGGTGGATGGCGAACACCACTACGATTTCGAGTTTGAGTTCACCGAATAGCCGGTTTTTCCACCCTCGCGCTGTATTCTTTCCAGCAGCCCCCTGCACAGCTTTTTCAACATAAACGGCCCCTCGTAGACGAAGCCGGTGTATACCTGCACCAGGGTGGCTCCATTCGTCAGCCGCTCCCATACGTCCTCTGCGCTGAAGATGCCTCCTACCGAGACAATGGGCAGGCGGCCCCCAAGCTGTTGGTGCAGATACTTCAACACTTCCAGCGAACGCTTCCCCAGGGGTTTTCCCGAGAGCCCGCCGGTCTCGTCAATTGCAGTTTTCAGACCCGTGCGGTGGGTGGTGGTGTTGGTAGCAATCAATCCCGAAAGCCGGTATTGCTCGACCAGGGCCAGAATCTCGTCTATCTGCCCCCAGCTCAAGTCCGGTGCGATCTTGAGCAACAGCGGTTTGCGCTGCGCTACAAAGCCTGTCACTGCCGATAAAAGTTCTTCCAACTTGTTCTTGTCCTGCAAGGCCCGCAGCCCTGGCGTGTTGGGCGAGCTGACATTGATTACAAAATAGTCGCCATAAGGCCAGAGCCTGGACAGGCTTTGCAGATAATCCCGGGGGGCTTCTTCCAAGGGCGCCATCTTTGACTTTCCCAGGTTGATGCCCAGGGGAACCGAGGGTTTACCAAAAGTTTGCTGCAAGCGATCCAACCTGGCCGCCACGGTCTCGGCCCCCTCGTTGTTGAAGCCCATGCGGTTAATCAGCGCCTGGTCTTGGGGCAGGCGAAACAACCGAGGTCGGTCGTTTCCCGGCTGGGCCAGCGCGGTCACTGAGCCGATCTCCACATGTCCAAACCCCAACGCCGGCCAGGCCCGCACCGCGATGGCGTTTTTGTCGAAGCCCGCTGCCAGCCCGATGGGATTGGGAAACCGCAGGCCAAAGGCAGTGACCTCGAGGCGCTTGTCCTGTACCGTGCAGAGACCGCGCACCAGCTCCAAACCCGGCCCCCGTTGCCCCAGCCAGGCCAAACCATGCATCACCTGCTCGTGGATGGTCTCGGGGTCTTGTCGAAACAGCCAGGGTTTGAATCGTTCGTACACGGGGAAAGAATAGCAGGGAAACGCTTTGTGCTGTGAGAGCAGACAAGGAGCAAGGGAAAGGGGGGAGAAGGTTTATCTACAAAGAAGCGCTTTGCGCCGAGGAAAGCGAGGAGAGGCTCCCATCAATTTTTCTCGCCCTCTCTCCAACCCGCGGGGGATGCTCCCTCTCTCGTCACCGATACTGCGACAACAGATTCTTAGCGATGATAACCTTCAAAACTTCACTGGCCCCTTCTCCGATGCGGGTCAGCCGGGCGTCGCGCCAGTAGCGCTCCACCGGGTATTCCTTGATGTAACCATAGCCCCCCAGAATCTGGATGGCCTCGTCGCAGGCGTGTACGCCTACCTCCGAAGCAAAGAGCTTGGCCTGGGCTGCGGCCTGGCCGAAGGGTTTACCTGCATCGCGCAGATCGGCGGCTTTCAGGTACAACAGCCGGGCGGCTTCCAACTGTGTAGCCATATCGGCTAGCTTGTGTGAGATCGCCTGGAACTCGGCAATGGGTTTGCCAAATTGTTCGCGCTCGAGGGCATATTTGGCGGCAAACTCCATGGCGGCCCGCCCTAGCCCTACTGCCATGGCGGCGATACCGATGCGCCCGCCTTCCAGCACCTTCATCACATCGTAGAAGCCCTTACCCCGCTCGCCCAGCAGGGCTTCTTTGGGCAAGGCAATGTCCTCGAAGAGGATCTGCGCGGTGTCGGAGGCGTTCAGCCCCAGCTTCTTTTCCTTGCGTCCAATCCGCAGCCCCTGAATCGGAGCCTCGAACACCACTGCCGAAAGCCCCAGATGTTTCTTTTCCTCGCTGGGCGCAGCATCGGTGCGGGCATTGACCACATAGACCCCGCCCACCGACCCCTGGGTGATGAACTGCTTGGAGCCACTCAGCAGCCAGCCTGAAGGGGTTTCGTCGGCCCTGGTACGCATGGCAGCAGCATCCGAGCCGCTGCCCGGTTCGGTCAGACCCCAGGCCCCCAGCGCCTCGGCGGAGGCCAGCCGGGGTAGGAATTGTCGCTTCTGCTGTTCGTTGCCGGCGATCAGAATATGGCCAGTACAAAGGCTATTGTGCGAGGCCACCGTAAGGGCCAGCGAACCATCCACTGCTGCGATTTCTTCAATAATTCGGGCAAAAATACGGGTAGAGAGCCCGGCCCCACCATACTGCTCGGGCACCTGAGCCCCCATCACGCCCATCTGGCCCAGCTTCTTCACAATTTCAAACGGAAACGCCCCCGTCTCGTCGCGCTCTGCTGCGGTGGGAACCACCTCGGCCTGCAAAAAATCCCGCAAAGCGCCGATAATCTGACGCTCCTCACTATCCAGCTCAAACCACAAATCCTTGGGGCGGTCGGCGATCATTTGAAACTCCTCCGTGGTCTTTAATATATCACTTTTTTTAGTTGGTGTTGGAAATACGTTACAAAAAAAACCAGCCCCTTCAGGAACCGCCCAAGGCCAGCGACGCTTTTTTGCGGTGAAATGAGGGGCAGATGATATAGTGAAGCATCGTGAATCCCCAACAGCTCGAGTACACTTGTTTATGGGATTTCGTGTCGTTTTGGAGGAACGCCTGAATGGAGCTTGAAGCCGGTGCAATCGTAGAAGGTCGCGTCACGCGAATCATGGAGTTTGGGGCTTTTATCGAGTTTCCCACCGGAGAATCGGGTCTGGTGCACATCTCGCAGGTGGCCCACGAGTTTGTCAAGAATATTCGCGATCATCTGAATGAAGGGGATGTGGTCTCGGTGCTGGTGCTGGGCCGCGACGATAAAGGACGCCTCGACCTCTCCATCAAAGAACTTACCCCGGCCCCCGTCGAACCCCCCCGGCCCAAGCGCTTGCCCCGCCAGGCCCCCGAGTTTGAGAACAAACTCAAAAGCTTTTTGCGTGGCTCAGGTGGTTTTGGTGGCGGTGGTGGCGGTGGCAGCAAAAAGCCTGGTGGTGGAAAGGGTGGGCGCAAGCGCCGCTAAATGTTTCCCGTATATGTTTTAGCTGCTGAGTTGATCGGCCATCACTCGGAGATTGCATCCAGTACCCAGTAATAGCAAAAGCTGTGTTGGAAGCGGGGTTAACCCCGCTTCTTTTTGTATCTTTCTTGCATGGCTTGTAAGAAGGATTCTGAATGTCCTTATGTAGACCCCTGGGCGTTCTTGCAGCGCCAGGCCCAGGCTGGCCGTATGGTCTGGCCTCGCCGCTGGGAGGGAAGAAATGCAAACCTGGGCCGTGCTGGCCGGTGGGCTGTACCTGGGCCTGGGCCGCCTGAAAAACCCGCGAGACGGCCAGGGCTGCCCCAAATGCGAAACCACGCAAGCAGTTGTAGCCCTTGGCCTGGCTGCGTGGGCTGGGTGGGAGTTATGGCGGGTAGTAAAATAAAATCATGGCCCTACCATCGTATGTAGAAAAAGAAATAGAGCGCTTCAAGAAAGAGTATGGCCCTAGATGGCCACAAAGACTGATCCGGCTTATACGCCAGGATCTGAAGCGCGATCAGACCCTCGCAGAACTTCAAGCCTTGGTAATAGATATTCGGACTCGAAACAAACTTACTGAAAAGGAAGTTTACAAACGGCTCAAATGAAAGTTGTGTTGGACACCAATGTTTTTGTGGCAGGCCTTCTTACCAGAGGGGCCGCCGCAAAAGTATTAGATTTGTGGTTTGCCAGACGTTTCGACATTCTGACATCTGAGGCACAGTTAGCTGAAATCCGGCGAGTGTTGAAAACAAAGTTCCACAAAGAAGTTCCTTCCTTGAATCGAGCCAGATTGCTTTCCCGTCTCCGAAAAGCAGCCATTATGGTACGTCTGCGTATTACTCCAAGGCTTTCTCCCGACCCAGACGACAACCTTATTCTTGCCATAGCCTTAGAAGGAAAAGCTGACGTCCTAGTGACTTGGGACAAAGCCGATCTCCTGGAACTCAAGATAAAAGGTCTGCGAGTAACCCCCGTAAAGCAATTCCTTGGAGGGATGCGTGGCCGGTAGACAAACCTTCCGCATGCTAATCGTCGGCAAATCGGGCTCGGGTAAAAGCACCCTGGCCCGCTCTATTATCCGGCTGATGCAAGGCCGGTACCGGCACCTGATCATCATCAACCGCAAACGCGAGTTTGCCGAGCTGGCCCAGGGCCGCTACACCGTAGGCGAAGATGGCAACCCCTGGCCCGCGCTAAAAAAACACCGTCGAGTAATCTTCCAGGTGACCGGATACGACTCCCGACCGTTCCTGGATAACCTGGGTCAAGCCGTCATGCAACTACAAGATGTGCTGCTGGTGGTAGACGAAGCCCACCACTTCTTTCCCAGGGGGCAGACCCCCAAGGGGCTGTTCGAGGTGCTGACAGGGGGCAGGGAACACGGACACTCCACACAGCAAAACCGATTTTGGAGCTGGTGTGCTGCGCTTCATGCCTACCAGGTTGGGCCAGGGGCATATCAGCGAGGCAGCCGCAATAATAGCTACGTAGACAAAATCATTCGCTGGGCAAACGGTTATACCGACCTGCGAACCTAAATCTGGCTATCATCCCAGCTCATGCCCATGATGTTGTAGCCCGCATCCACATACACCGTCTGGCCGGTGGTTCCGCTGGACAGGGGAGAGAGCAAATACAGGCCCAGGTTGCCCACTTCCTCATGGGTAATCATGCGGCCCAGGGGGGCTGTGGCGTTGTATCTGGCGACCATCTTGCGAAAGCCAGGAATACTCATGGCAGCTACGGTGCGGATGGCCCCGGCACTGACTGCATTGACCCGGATGTTCTTCTTCCCCAACTCGTAGGCCAGGTAGCGCACACTGGCTTCCAGGGCGGCCTTGGCAACGCCCATCACGTTGTATTTGGGTACCACTTTCTCCGAAGCGTAGTAGGTCAGAGTGATCAGGCTGCCCCCTTCGTGCAGCAGCGACTCGGCCTCGCGGGCCACCGCCACCAGCGAATAGGACGAGATTTGCAGGGCAGTGTTCCAATCGGCAGCAGTAGTATCCACAAACCGCCCTTCCATGGCTGGGCGTGGGGCAAAAGCGATGGAGTGAACCAGGTAGTCCAGCCCTCCCCAAGCATTTCTCAGATCGGCAAACATGGCTTTCAGGGCGGTCTCGTTGGTCACATCCACTTCGTAGAGGCGTTGATGGGGACGCCCAGCGGTCATTTTTTCTAGCTTCTCCCGCAGCCGCTCCCCTTGATAGCTGAAAGCCACTTCCGCGCCGGCGGCATACAATTTCTCGGCGATGGCCCAGCCCAGGCTATGCTCGTTGGTCACACCCATGACCAGGGCCTTTTTGCCGGATAAGTCAATAGAGACCATAACCTCCGTATCTTACCCGTACCCCCTCGAGGCTTGGCAATGCCTGGGTAGAATAATTGGAAATAATTCCAACTTTCTTCTAGCAAAGTGTTGCTCAGGCTCCTTTCGAACCTCTGAACCAATCCTCATAAAAACCCAATAGAATAGCGTCTACAACAAGCTGTTCAGGTTATTACCAATAGTGGGATATTTCTCACTATTCCAGTTAACGCTCGTTAGGCTATAAACATCCTACAAAGTACGGGTCTCTTTCGGCAGCAAGGGAGGCAGATATGCAGACGCTTCAACAGGGGGTGGTAACGGTGGGGGGCATCCAGTGCGAGTGGGTTCCAGGCACCATGAACCAGGTCAAGGTGCGCTTGCCAGGCAACGATGTGCAAGTGACCCTCGAGCAATTGCAGCAGATTGCCGGGATAGATGCCGTACATGAACTCTACCTCAAGGGCCTGATCTCCCTCCCCCTCAACAGCAAGCTACGTGAGGCTTTCGATAAGGTGTAGTACCGATTTGATGCTAGATGGTTTTTTGGCGACCCTGCGGGGTCGCTTTTGGGGTATTGCGAGGAACTGTATAGCACCGTGCCATGAGGGCATAGAGCTTTTGGCATCTAGCCTCTCCTGCTCTGTACAATACCTGCATGTCAGCAGCTCAGGAGATGTTGGGTCGCTTTGGCGACACGGAGAATTGTCTCAAGCATTTGGAGCGCTCGAGGCGTGAATTACTGCATTTTGTGGAGAGCCTGTCCGACGAGCAGTTATTTCATCGGCCTGGTGCAGAGGTCTGGAGTCCGGCAGAGGTGTTGGAGCATATCTCGCTGGTGGAAGAGTCGGCAGGGAAAATCATCCGCCGATTGCGCAAGGTGGCGCTGGGCGAGGCCGACCCCTTTCCACCCTCGCCGGCTGGGCAAACCCGCCCCGATGGCCGCCCCCTGGCCCCGCCTCTGATGAACCCCAAAGGGGAATGGTCCCGCACGGAGTTGCAGGAGCGCCTGCAAGCTGTGCGTATGCGGGTACTGGCCGAGGTGGCCGAGAGCGGCGAACGCTTGCCGCACCCACCTACCTATGGGCACCCCTTTTTCGGCGACCTGACCGCCCTGGGATGGCTGCAAACCCTGGTCTACCACGAGCGACACCACCTGCGGCAAATTCAAGAACGATTGAAGGGGTGAAGCATGAAATGGGAAGATTTGCGCAGGAGCCAGAATGTGGAAGATCGGCGGGGACGTGGCCCCCGCATGGGCGGCCCTACCAGCATCGGTATTGGTGCGGTGATCCTGGCCCTGCTGGGGGGGCTGCTGTTTGGGGTCAATCCTGCCGATATCCTCTCGCAACTCCAGGGGGGAACCGTTACCACAGCCCCTGCACCCCAAAACGCGCCCGCCAACGACCGTGATAGCCAGTTTGTGCGCTCCATCGTGGGTGATCTGGAAGACACCTGGGGGCAGATGATCCAGGGCTATCGGCCCCCGCAACTGGTGTTGTTCGATGGACAGGTGGAGTCGGCTTGTGGTTTTGCCGATGCGGCGGTGGGGCCGTTTTATTGCCCCCGCGATGCCAAGGTGTATCTCGATACCAGCTTCTTCCATCAGATGGAACGCCTGGCCCGGGGGCAGACCAGCGACTTTGCCAAGGCGTATGTGATTGCCCATGAGGTGGGCCACCACATCCAAAACCTGCTAGGCATTTCCGACAAGGTGCGGGCCCAGCAAGCCCGCAGCAGCCAGGCTGTTGCCAACCAGCTTTCGGTACGCCTGGAATTGCAGGCCGACTGCCTGGCCGGGGTCTGGGGCCATTACGCCCAGCGGCGGGGTTTGCTCGAGTTTGGCGATGTGGAGGGGGCCATCGCCGCAGCCAGTGCCATCGGCGATGATAACCTCCAGCGCCGCTCGCAAGGCTATGTGGTGCCCGAAGCCTTTACCCACGGTTCGTCGGAGCAGCGGGTGGGCTGGTTCAACCGGGGTCTCCAGACTGGCGATCCCAACCGCTGCGATACATTCCGCTAAGTTTTGGCAATTAGAAAGTGGCAGGCCCGCTCCCCATCGCGCTGGCAGAAAGGACGCTCGGCAGGCAGTCCAGTGGCCTTGGAGATCACCTTGGGGGGCAGGTCGCACACCTGCTCGAAGCGCTGTCCAGTCGCGTAATACAAGCAATTGTGGGCTTTGAGTTCCCAGCCAGCAGGGGTTTCTTCCAGGGTGCCCAGCATGTCGCCATAATCCATATACTCCAGCAGCGCCCCCAGCTTGGCCTGCCCTTCGAGGCCCTCGAGCTTTCGCCGCAATTCCTTGGCCATGCTTTCGGCCACGCCCTCCAGAAGCTGCCCGATAATCCCCTCTGCCTCGGCCTGGGAGAGCACCGCATCCAGCAACTCGGGATAGCGTTTGGGGAAGAGGCCCTCCGAAGCCTTGGTCAAGCTGTAGACAGTGGCTGGACGACCCTTACCCAGGCGGCGCTGTTCCTGCGCCAGCCAGCCGCTTTTCTCTAGGCTGTTCAGTTGGTGCCGGATGGCGGTTTCGCTCAAGTTCAGGTGCACCATCAATTCCTTGATGGTGCTGGGGCCGTGCTGTTTGAGGTACTCCATCAGTTGACGAGGGGTGTCCATGGTCTCTCCAGATCGCCTTTTGCCAAACTCTATGCGTGAATGACGTATCTGGCGTCATTCGCTTGCCGCGCCACAAAGGTTCCGGCTTGGCTAGTGCTCTGCACCTAGTGCTCTGCACCAGGATTGCGTAACTCAAAACTTGCAGTGATACAAAACCGCACAAAAGTGGCAACATCCTGTAAAAAA
>JBBIUP010000060.1:0-1979 GCA_037440185.1 Meiothermus sp.
TGAACAAGGAGTCGTGGTAGGCCCGGCTGACCATCAGCTTGAACTTGACCCCGGCATCGCTACAGGAAGCCACCAAAGCTCTTAACACTTCCGAACCCGACTTGGCAGGCGGGTCAATGTTGATGATCTCGACGCTGTACTTGATTTCGCGCCTTGTGCAGACCTGTTCCACCCCCTGAATCACGTTGCGAATCACCTGGTCGCGGCGGGATTGTTCGACATCGCGCACATCAATCTCGAGCTTGACCCGGCTGGGTACGCTATTAACCGCGTTGGGATAGACCTCACAAAAGCCGGTGGTGGCGACTGTATTGATGCTGCCACTGTTCTTAGCAAAGGCTTCGACGCCCAAGATGATCTCGGCGGCAGCACACAGCGCATCGTGGCGATCAGGCATCAACATCGCCCCGGCATGGCCGCCCACGCCCTCCAACCCCACCCGCAGCGAAGCCGGGGCCGCAATCGCGGTCACGATGCCCAGCGGTACGTGTTCTTGTTCCAGCAGCGGCCCCTGCTCGATGTGCAGCTCGACAAAAGCCGAGTAGTAGCCCTCGGGAAGCTGTACATCCTCCAACCGGCCCATGTAACCTGCTTCCCAGCGAATTTCCTCGAGGGTACGTCCCTCCTGATCCCTAAGAAGGCGCAGCGAGTCGGGATTCAAGGTTCCAGCCAGGGCGCGACTGCCCAGGCAGCCAATCCCAAAACGGGTGGGCTCTTCTGCGGTAAAAATCAGCAGTTCTATCGAGCGGCGGGGTTGGAAGCCGCTCCGCTGCAAGGCCCGAATGGCCTCCAGACCTCCCAAAACGCCCACCGTGCCGTCGTACATACCCGCATAAGGAATCGCATCGAAATGCGACCCCGTGCCCACCGCAGACCAATCCGGCTCAGAACCTTCCCAACGAGCAAAGATATTGCCCAGCCCATCTTCCCGCAGGCTCAGGCCAGCTTCTTCACACAAGCTTTTGAGGTAGGCCCGGGCCTCCAGGTCGGGCCTGGTATAAATAATGCGGGTAATGGCAGGTTTGGGGGTATCGGAGAACTCCGCCAGCTCCTCGAGTTCGCGGACAATTCGTTCTTGATCTACCAGTGGTCTTGCAATCATCGGTGGCTCCAGAAAAAATGGTTGGACATACCGTTAGTAGTGTACGCTCAGGCTCAGACGGTGACGTCTCTGGCATGAAAAGTTTACCGCACTTACCGAAAATGGCCTCCACAACAAACAAGTTGTGGTATGGAGGGCCTGTCAGGATAATATCTCGAGCGAGTGGCGGTTCACATCTTTATAGATTAGATACTTGCTAAGCGTTTTGCCCAAGGCCCCAAACCACTGTGGGCAGTATGAAGCCATCCAGATCACGTCTCCAGCCTGTACCGTATACCAGTGGTCGGCCAGGCGATATACCCCACCCCCCTGGAGGAAGAGCAGACCATGCTCCATCACATGGGTTTCGACCAGGGCCAAGTGCGCCCCTGGCTGATAGCTCATGGTATTGACTGCCATGTCAAACGACGAATGATCGGGCAGCAACAACCGCACCTGCAGCGCGTCATCCCCCATAAGTGGACTGCTGGGAATATCTGGCTCGTGCCCCCAAACCACACCCGGCACATCGGCTCCCACCAAGGCCTGATAGGGTTTGTCAAAAACCACCATTCGACTCGGTGATTGCGCGTAAAAGCGATGGGGGGTATTGGCTGGCAAAAAGGCATAGCTGTCGGCCCGAAGGGCATGTCTAGCCCCCCCCACCTCCAGCACGAGCTCACCCTCGAGTATGTAGCCAAACCGCTGGATATCCAGTAGGGTCATCTCCCCGGTGCTCCCAGGCTGCATCTCTACGGTATACATCTTGAAACGAGAACCCATCTCGGGCGAGATATGCACGATACACGCAGTATTGCTCCATCCGGGCAAGGCCGAACGCACAAAGGTATCGGGCGTCAGCAGGGCATGGTCGGGGGTCACACGGGTACGGGTAAAA
>JBBIUP010000060.1:2079-16189 GCA_037440185.1 Meiothermus sp.
CCGCCCCACAGAGCAAAAAAATCGTCGCCTTGCTTCATCTCAGGTGGGCTAGGGGAATGGTCGGAGCCAATGATGTCTACCAACCCTTGCAACACCTGATCCCATAAATGGTTTTGTTGGGAACTGGAGCGAAGGGGTGGAGCGCACTTACCGACTGCACCCAGGCGCTCGAGGTCGGCATCGGTAAAGGCCAGGTAGTGGGGGCAGGTCTCGAGGCTCACGTCTACCCCCTTGGTTTTGGCCTCGGCTGCCAGCGCTACCCCTGCGCCCGAGCTGATGTGGACAATGTGGAGCTTGCAACCTGTTTCCCCGGCCAGCAAAATGGCCCGCTGGATCGCCTCCAACTCGGCCAAGACCGGGCGCGAAACCAAATAGTCACGCCAGGTAGTCTGATCATTCTGGCGCTTCTGTCTGGTGAAATGGGCAGTTAGAGCATCCGACTCGGCATGGACGGCCACCGGTAGCCCCAGCCCTGCAGCGACGCGCATTCCTTCGTACAAGGTGCCGTCGTCGCAGTGGGAAAACTCGGGCAGGCCCGAGTTCGACATAAAAGCCTTGAACCCGATCACCCCCCGCACGGCCAGCTCGGGCAGATGCTCGAGGTTCTGTGGGGTCAGACCGCCCCACAAAGCAAAGTCGGTGTGGGAAGAAGCCCGCATGGCGACCAGCTTCTGGTCGAAGGATGGGGCGTCGAGGGTGCAGGGCAGCGAGTTGAGCGGCATGTCGAAGAACACCGTGCCGCCGCCCGCTGCAAAAGCCGCGCTTCCAGTCTCGATACCCTCCCAGTGAGCCTGTCCAGGTTCGTTAAAGTGCACGTGCACATCTACCAATCCAGGAAAGACATGCCAGCCCTCGGCAGGTATCTCCTGCCGGGCAGGCTCGGCAATTTCCGGGGCTATCTGGGCAAGCTGCCCATCCAAAACACCCAGGTCGGCCCGCTGCACCCCTTCTGGGGTCACCAGGTTTCCACCGCGCACAATCAGGTCGAGCATAAAAACTCCGTTGGTCGAGGGCTATATGGTTCTCTGGCTATCGGCATTATTCGAGCTTTCGGCTATCCTGTTCAGAAAATCCAGCCCGACCTGCAACGCTGCTTCCACATCCTGGGGCCAGACCGATTCGTCGGGATGGTGCGAAAGACCTTCCGGGCTTCGCATAAAAAGCATGGTAGCTGGGCACAACGAAGACAGAATCATCGCATCGTGGCCGGCCCCCGAAACCAGATGGTGTACCGGGTAACCCTGCGATTCAACCGCCAGGGCCAGGAGGTTGTTCAGATGCTGGTCACAGGGAACTGCCGGTTGTTCGTACTTGGTCAGGTAGCCCAGCTCGAGCCCCCGGCGCTGGGCCACTTGTTGCGCACGGGTGATGAGGTTGGCTACCGCCAGGCTGCGCACATCGTCGTATTGGTGACGCACATCCAGGCTCATGCGCACTTCCCCTGGAATCACATTGGCGGCCCCTGGCAACGCCGAAATCGTGCCTACTGTAGCCACCAGGCCGGGCTCTTCGCGGGCCTCGCGTTCGACCAGGGTCATCCACTCGGCAGCTCCGGCCAGTGCATCACGGCGCAGGTGCATGGGCGAGGTACCCGCATGCCCTGCCTTACCACGAAAAGCCACATCCAGCCGGGTCTGCCCCACGATGGCCTCCACAATGCCTAGCGGATACCCCAGGGCTTCCAAAACTGGCCCCTGTTCTATATGAAACTCTAGATACCCCTTCACCTGGGCCGGGTTGTAGGCGGCCTGGGCAATCCAGGCTGGGTCGAGGCCAAAACCCCGAATAGCTTCCGCCAGGGTCTGGCCCTGCGCATCTTCCAGCTTCAAAAAAACCGTTTCGAAACGCCCCGCCACTGCCTTACTACCCAAAAAAGGCACCCCGTAACGCACCCCTTCTTCTTCCGAAAAAGCAATTACTTCGATCGCAAAAGGCAGTCTACGGCCCTCCAGTCCCTTCACCAGCGCCAGCGCCAACATCACCCCCAGAGGGCCATCGTATGGGCCTGCGTCGCGCACCGTATCCACGTGTGATCCCATTAGAAATAGTGGAGCATCAGGGGTCTGGCCCGAGTAGCGTCCAACCACGTTCCCTACCCCATCTATTCGCACCTCCATGCCCAGCTCACCCATCCAGTTTGCCAGTGCTGTATGAACGTCGCGCATCGGTGGCGATAGGAAGGTACGGGTCAGACGGCCTGATTCCTCCGAGAAGCGGGCCAGCTCCATACAGCGCCCAATGGTTTCCTGGGCCAGTTGGTGGATACGGCTGTTGGGTAGATTCATATCAAGGCTTGGAAGCTCTCGGAGGCCATCGGTCTGGTCTGCAACAATCGAACTCAGACCCACCTGTGTTTTGGGTGATATGCCGATTGGTAACACTTCAGGAATTGCGCCCAGTACATAACCACACAAAAACGCTGTGTAAAAATCTTACCTAGGCGCAACTTAACTCCCCCGGTAGGTGCTATAGCCGAAAGGCGAGAGCAACAACGGTACGTGGTAGTGGCCCTTAGCATCGGCGATGCCAAAACGGATCAATACCTCATCGAGAAAAGGGGGATCGGGCAGGTGCACCCCCTGGGCCTTGAAGTACGCCGCAACATGAAAGACCAGTTCATAGATGCCGGTTTGCAGGGTTTCACCAGAAAGCAAGGGCTGATCGGTGCGCCCATCGCTGTTGGTGCTGGTAGCGGTGAGGAAGCTGCGTTCGCCGGAAGGGCCGATGCGGTAGAGCTCGAGGTCAAGTCCCGCCGCCGGGCGACCATGGGCAGTATCCAGAACATGGGTTGAAAGCCGTGCCATATGCCTATCCTAAGGCCCCGGCGCGCCCTGGGCCACCCAGGCTCCCAGCCGGGCCCGTTGCTCGGGGGTCATGGCCGGAACCCCCGGCACCAGCAGGGGCATGTACTGGGTGTCCACCGAGACCTGTCTGATCTTCTGCGCATATCCCACAATCTGCTCGGGCGTATCAAGCATCACCCCTCCCGGAGCCGACGCAAAACCAGGCTGGGTGGGGCGGGCTGCATGGCACATCTGGCAGTGCTGCACGATAATATCTTGCACTTCGGTAAAGGCCACCGGGGGATGGCTCAGCGCTTCTGGGCTTGAGCGGGGTGCTGTCAGGTAAAAAGCCCCCAGCAGCACAGCTGCCGCCAGTACCAGCAGGTAGGGCATGGGCCCACCCTCCACCAGGGTTTTGTGGTGTTCTTTCTCGGTGACATTGATAAAGTGGCGTACAACTACCCCGGCCACAAACAACATGATCAGGATGAGCCAATTGGCCCCGCCGCTGTAGGTCATGGGGAAGTGGTGGGCAACCATCGTGAAGAGCACCGGCAGGGTGAGGTAGTTGTTGTGGCGCGAACGAAACTGCACCCAGGCCACAAAATTGGGGTCGAGGGTTCCACCGTTTTGTGCCGCTCTGACCAGTTTCTTCTGCGAGGGGATGATTACAAAAAAGACATTGGCCGCCATGATGGTGCCCAGCATGGCCCCAATGTGCATAAAGGTACCGCGTCCACTGAAGACCTGCCCGAGCAGGTAGGCCGCCAAAGTCACCAGAACCCCCCCCACCAGCAAGAATAAAGCTGGACGGTAGAGCAACTGGGTGCTGGAAAGCCCCACGTAGATCAGCCAGGCCGCCGCCAGGCTTCCAATGGCAATCGCAATGGCGGCCCAGCCAGGCAGGGTGCTGCCGGGTGCCAGCAGAATCGTCCTGGGGTCGGCGTAATAGACGATGACGAGCAGCAAGAACCCCGTGACCCAGGTCAGGTAGGCATCCCATTTGAACCAGTGGAGGTATTTGGGCAGTTGCTGGGGTGCGGTCTTGTATTTTTCCAGGTAGTAGATACCCCCTCCGTGAATCGTCCAGATATTCCCCGAAAGCTCGGCCCGAACGCCCTGGCGCTCGAGGGCATTTTCCAGAAAGATAAAGTAAAAACTGGCCCCAATCCAGGCAATTCCATAGATAATGTGCAACCAGCGCACCATCAGGTTCAACCACTCCCTGGCGTGGGCCTGCCAGCCACCCGCCAGGGTCAGAATCAGACCCACCGCAAAAATTGCCAGAATGGCAATAACCCAGGGCCATTTGATCGCCCGTAAGCGGTCGTGGTTCAAAATATTCATAAGGCCAACCTTGGGGAGAAGTTTATCCCTCGGCTACGGTGTCGGCAAGCCGAAAGCGAGCAATCTTGTAGATTTCAGCCAGGGCCGTTTGTAATTCCACCTCCCTGCTGTGGTGCAACCGCGCTTCCATGGCAGCAAAAACATCGTGTTTGCTTGTGCCCTTGACCGCCAGAATGAAGGGAAATCCAAATTTTTGGGTGTATTGTCGGTTGAGGTGCTGAATCCTGGCGAATTCCTCTGTGCTGAGGCTATCCAGCCCAGCACCCTTCTGCTCCAAAACCGATGCCTGGGCCATTCGGGCTCTGGCCCCCAGGTCTGGGTGGGCACAAATCAACGAGAGCTGATCTTCCCGTGAGGCTCGTTCGACGCACATCACCATCGCCTGGTGTAGTTCATACACGCTGTGCCAGGGCCGCGATGCCCAGGCCTGCTCGGCAATCCAGGGCGAGTGTTCGAACGCCCAGCCCACCGCGTCCACAAAGGCCTCGAGGGAGAGCTGATTAAGCTGTGATAGGGTCATGGTTTAGGGTGTTGGGTCTGTTGACCTCGGAGCCTATTCGGAGTTGCAGCGCCAGTCAGGCCTGCGGGCTACGATAGACCCAGCCTACCAAACGGCGTTCCAGAACTGCAAAAACCGCATACGAGACAATACCCATTACGGCAATCACCAGCAACCCCCCGAAAACCAGTGGCACATTGAACTGCGAGCTAGCCGAGGTCATCATGTAGCCAATGCCTTTTTGGGAGGCGGCAATCTCGGAAATAACGGCTCCCACGAAAGCCAGCGTGATGGCAACCTTGAGCGAGGCAAAAAAATAGGGCTGCGAGTAAATAGTAGACCCCTTCACTTCCTGTTTTGCAGCATAGCTTGAGCCACTTTCTGAACGGCCTCGAGGGTATGTCTCAGTTCCTCTTCATCGTGAACTGCCGAGAAAAACGCAGCCTCAAACTGGCTGGGCGGCCAATACACCCCCTGTTGCAGCAAACCGTGAAAAAACTGTTTGAAGGTCTCGGTATCGGACGCTATTGCATCGGCGTAGGTGGATACTGGGCCATCGCGGAAGAACACCGTAATCATGGAGCCTGCACGGTTAATGATAGTAGGAATTCCCGCATGGCGGAAAATTTGCTCGAGCCCTTCTTGCAAAGCCCGACCGTAGCGCTCGAGGCGTTCATAGGGGGGGTCTTGGGCCAGCAGCTCCAGCGTCGCGATCCCGGCTGCCATCGCTGCCGGGTTCCCGCTCAGGGTTCCGGCCTGGTACACCGAACCCAGGGGAGCCACCTGCTGCATGATCTCGGCCCGGCCCCCATAAGCCCCCACCGGCAGCCCACCCCCAATAATCTTGCCCCAGCAGACCAGGTCGGGTTTCAACCCCAAAAGCTCCACGGCCCCACCTCTGGCCAGGCGGAAGCCGGTCATGACTTCATCGGCGATTAGCAAGGCTCCATACTGCCTTGCTAAGTTGTGTAGAGCAGCGAGGAATTCCGTTGTCGGGATCAACACACCCGCGTTTCCCACCACCGGCTCAAAGATCACTGCTGCGATTTCGTAGCCCCGCGCAGCGAAAAGAGCCTCGAGCCCTGCGGGGTCGTTGTAGTCGGCCACCAGCGTGAGGGCCGCGAAGGCTGGGGGAACTCCGGCGCTCGAGGGGGCGCTTTGGGCACTACCCCCACCAGCGGTAAGCAACCCCGAACCGGCCTGCACCAACAGGCTGTCGGCGTGGCCGTGGTAATTGCCACGGAACTTGACAATCAGGTCGCGCCCCGTGAAACCACGAGCCAGGCGCAAAGCGCTCATGGTGGCCTCGGTACCACTGCTCACAAAACGCACCAGGTCGCAGCCGGGATAAGCCTGCAAGATCTTCTCGGCCAGCACGACTTCGCGCTCGGTGGGGGCCCCGTAGCTAAGGCCCTCCACCAAAACCGCCCGAATGGCTTCGTGGACATCGGGGTGGTTGTGTCCTAAGATCATCGGCCCCCAGGAACCCACATAATCCAGGAGTTCGTTACCATCCACATCCCACAAGCGAGGGCCGCTGGCCCTGGCGATAAAACGCGGTGTGCCTCCCACGGCTTTGAAAGCCCGAACCGGCGAGTTCACGCCCCCCGGAATCACCTGTGTGGCGCGTTCATACATAATTTTCGAACGTTCATCCATGCCCGCGACCTTAGCATTCACCTGAGACGGCGGCAATCCTCCAGAATCTTAAGGCGCTTATGGTAGCAACTGCATTTATGCCCACAACGACAGCAAACTAGAGGGATTGAGCAATACCCTGATGACACTTTTGTGACACTCTTGGGCGCTTATCTGCTATTGATAACCAATTGCAGATGAAGCGTCTGGCACTCATCGGGGTATCACAGCGGAGGGGGGGAACGGCAGTGCTCCAAGCCTGGAATGCTTGGGCGCAGGCGCACCCTGGCTGGCCTCGAGGGTTGATTAGCGAGGCAGTCTCCATTGCAACCTGCAACCGCACGGATCTGGTGCTGGCCCTGGCCAATGATTTGCAGCTTGAAGAGGTGCGCGATGCGCTGGTGCCGCCCAATCTACCCAGGGGCTATGCCTTTGCCGGGGAGGCTGCGCTCGAGCACCTTTGCCGGGTAGCAACCTCGCTCGATTCACTCAACCCGGGTGAATACCAGATCATGCAGCAGGTACGGCAGGCATTTGAAGCAGCCCGACAAGCGGGCACAGTGGGTCCTATTACCAGCTTCGCCTTCCAGAGTGCCTTGCGCATTGCCAAGCGGGTGCGGCGTGAGGTACCACTGGCCCCGGCCAACACTTCGCTTTTCAGCCTAGCCCGGCCCGAGTTCGAAGCGCGGTTGCCCCGGCCTGCTCGAGTAGCCGTGCTAGGCATGGGTGAGATGGGCAGCCTGGCAGCCCGCAGCCTGGCAAATAGCCCACACCTCGAGCTGTTGCTGGTCAATCGCACCGTGGCCAAAGCCGAGGAACTGGCCGACGAATTGGGGGCAAAGGCCATGCCGCTGGATGAGTTTCTGGCACACCCCCCCACCATTACAGGCCTGGTTACCGCGACCTCGGTTGAACACCTGATAAATAAATCCTTCGTCCAAAATCAGCCTGAGCTTAGGGCCATTGTGGATGTGGGCCTGCCGCCCAATGTCGAACGCACTGCTGCCCACGGAACGCCGGTGGAACTAATTGACCTCGAGTGGATGCAGCGCCTGGGCGAAGCTCGCCGCCAGCACCTGCGCTCCGACCTGGCCCGCGCAGAGCAGATTGTGGTCGAAGAACTGGAGACCGCCCTCTCGGAGTGGGCCGAGCGCGAGATGGGGCCTGCCATTGCGCAGATGCGCGAAGCATACCGCCGCACCCTACAAGAGACCGTAGGGGAACTCGTAGAACCCGAACTGGTGCAACGGCTGGCCCACCGCTTCGCGCACTTTCCTGCCAAAGGGTTGCGCGGCCTGGCCCGTAAACATGGCTCTGAAGCAGCACAGGTTTTTTTACAAGAAGCCGGGTTGGACGCAGGGGTCAAGGAACCCGCCGAAGGTAACCCTACGGATTCGGGGGATCAGCATGGGTGAGAAGGTACGCATCGCTACCAGGGGCAGCCGTCTGGCCCTTTGGCAGGCCGAATGGGTGAAAGAACGCTTGGAGTGGCAAGGAGCGGAGGTCGAGTTGGTCATCATCGAGACCCAGGGCGACCGCGAGCGGGCTCCTTTCGCCCAGATGGAGGGGCAGGGGTTCTTCACCAAGGCCGTGCAGGACGCAGTGCTGGCAGGCCAGGCCGACCTGGCCGTGCACTCCTACAAAGACTTGCCCAGCGCCGCCGTGGAAGGGCTGGAGATCGCCGCTGTCCCGGTTCGCGAAGACCCGCGAGAGCTGTTGCTGATTCGCCCGGAAGCCGTGGACGCTTCGGCCCCCGAACTGCCCCTGCGGCGGGGGGCGCGGGTGGGCAGCAGCGCGGTGCGCCGCCAGGCCCAACTCCACCACCTGCGGCCCGACCTCGAGCTTTCGGAGCTGCGCGGCAACGTACCCACCCGGGTGGAGAAGCTGGAGCGCGGCAACTATGAGGCCATCCTGCTGGCCTACGCCGGGGTCAAGCGATTGGCACTAGACTTACGCCAGTTCCACACCTTGCCACTAGAACCCCACCAGCTGGTGCCTGCACCCGCACAGGGCGCCCTGGCCTTGGAATGTCGGCAAGACCATAACTCCCTGAAAGCCTTGTTGCAACCCCTTGACGATCCGGTCACTCAGACCACCGTCAAAGCCGAGCGGGGCCTGATGCGCCGCCTGGCTGGAGGCTGCCAGCTCGCGCTGGGGGCCTCGGCCCGCCTGATGGGTTCGCAAATCAAGCTCTTGGCCTGGTATGGCGGGAAGCTCAACAGCGCAGTAGGGGCGACCCCCGAGGAGGTCTCCGAGGCCGTGTTCCGGCAGATCCGGCTCGAGCACCCCGAGGCGGTGGGGGCATGACGGTGGCGCTCACCCAGTCCGAGGGGCGGCTGGAAGGGCTCCGGGCACAGTTGCGGCAGCGCGGTCTCGAGGTGTGGCGAATCCCGCTCGTCCGCACCCAGACCCACCCCGGCGCCGACCTTTCCGCGTTACTGGATTGTCCCTGGTGGCTCTTCAGCAGCGCGGCAGCGGTGCGGGCGGTGCTGGAGTTGGGTGGGTCTGTAGAGGGCCGCAGGTTGGGGGCAGTGGGCGAGGCGACCCGTGAAGCCCTGAAACAGGCCGGAGGCCGGGTGGAACTGCTGGGCCCAGAGACCAACGCCGCTGCCTTGGCCGAAGCCTTCATCGCCCTCGGCGAGGACGGCTGCGTTGGGCTGCCGCAGGGCAACCAGGCGCTGCCCACCCTGGCCCGTCGTCTGAGCAACGCTGGTTATCAGGTGTACAGGGTGGTCGTGTACGACACCTTCCCGCTGCCCTGGCCCCAGGGCCTGGGAGCCCCCCACCTCACCCTGCTGGCCAGCCCTTCCGCCGTGGACGCCCTGCCGGAAGCGGTCGGGGTCAACACCCACTGCTTGGCCCTGGGGCCCACCACCGCCCAGCGCCTGCGTGAGCGGGGCTGGCCGCACACCACCCTCCCCGACCCCGGCGAGGAAGCCGTCATTGCCGCCATCGAACGAATCCTAGGTGAACTATGCTCGAGCTGAAAGAACCCCAAACCCCGCCCACCGACCAACCGGCAGAACTGACCCGGCGCCCCCGCCGCCTACGCGCCAGCGCCGCCCTGCGCGACAGCCTGGCCGAGACCCACCTGCGGCCCGCCGACTTCATCGCGCCCTTTTTCCTGGTGCCGGGGCGAGGGGTGGAGGAGCCGATCAGGGCGCTGCCGGGGGTCTCGTGCTGGAGCGTGGACTTGTGGCTGGGGCAGCTCGAGCGTGCCCTGAAGCTGGGAGTTCGCTCGGCCCTGCTGTTCGGGGTGCTACCCGAGCACAGCAAAGACCCCCTGGGGGACAGTGCCGCCGATTCCGAAGGCCCCGTTCCGGCGGCGATCCGGGCAGCCCGGGCAGCCTTCGGCGACGAGGTGGTGATTTACACTGACGTCTGCCTGTGCGCCCACACCACCCACGGGCACTGCGGGGTGCTCCAGGAGACCTCCAGGGGCGTGCGCATCGACAACGACGCCTCGCTGCCCCGCTTGGCCGCGATGGCCCTGGCCCACGCCGAGGCCGGGGCCGACTTCGTGGCCCCCTCGGACATGATGGACGGGCGGGTGGGCTACCTGCGCCGGGCGCTGGATCGCGCGGGGCACGCCGAGGTGGGCATCCTCTCCTACGCGGTCAAGTACGCCAGCGCCTTCTACGGCCCCTTCCGCGAGGCCGCCCACAGTGCGCCCAGCTTCGGCAACCGGGCCACCTATCAGATGGATCCCCGCAACGCCCGCGAGGCCCTGCACGAGACCGCACTCGACGGGGCCGAGGGGGCCGACCTGCTGATGGTCAAACCGGCCCTGGCCTACCTGGATATTCTGGCCCGGCTGCGACCCGCCACTCATCTGCCGCTGGTAGCCTACAACGTGAGCGGGGAGTACGCCATGCTCAAGGCCGCGGCCAAAACGGGCGCCCTGGACGAGGCCAGGGCGGTGCGCGAAACCCTCATAGCCATCAAGCGCGCCGGGGCCGACCTGATCGTCAGCTACCACGCGCTGGAAGCGCTTGAGCAGCAGTGGATTTGAGGAGGTGGTGGGTGGGCTGGGTTAATTGGTTAAAAACGTCTCGGCGTTGGGTTTGGCTGGCCTTTGCGCTGGTGGTGGGGTTTCTGATTGCCCAGGTAGTCTGGTGGGTGGTTTTCCAGCGGCACTACATCCAGCAAAATATCGAATACGCCGAGACCGCCTGGTTGCAGGAAGCCGCCCTGGTGCAACAACTATGGGCCGCCACCGAACCCAGCAAACGAACGGGGTTGCTGGAAGAATTGCGCCAGGCCTTCCCCCACCTCGAGATACAGGGCGAAACCGTATTTGTAAACCCTGAAAGACTGGCCGCCTACCGAGCCGAGCAGATGCGCTATCTGCGGATGTTTGCCTATGAGGGCCCCTTTTTCCTGCTGGTGATGCTGGGGGGGCTGTGGATCATCGCTCACAGCCTGCGGAGCGAGCAGGAGTTCAAGCGCCGCCAGCAGAACTTCCTGCTGGCCGCCTCGCACGAGTTCCGCACCCCCATCAGCACCCTGCGGCTGCTGGTGCAGACCCTGCTCCTGCGCGAATTACCTCAGGAAAAACAGCAAGCCTACCTCACCCACATGGGCCACGAAGTTGATCGGCTGGAAGACCTCTCCGAGCGACTCTTGGCCACCTCGAGGCTGGCCCAGGGCCTGAACCAGATCCGGGCCAGCCGCCAGGACTTCGGCGAGCTGGTGCGGCAGTGCCTCGAGCGCCAGCGGGAGGTGCTGGAAGCCCGGGGAGCCCAGCTACATTTTGAGCCCAGCCCAACCCCAGTACCCATAGACCTCGACCCCGAGGCCTTTGGGCTGGTGCTCTCCAACCTGCTGGACAACGCGGTGAAGTACAGCCCTCAGGCCGAGAAGCCGGTCTGGGTACGGGTGCGCCAAGGCGATGCCCAGGCGGTTCTGGAGGTGGAGGATCGCGGGGTGGGGATCAAACACGCCGAGACCGCCCAGGTGTTCGAGCCCTTCTACCGGGTGGGCGACGAGCAGATCCGCGACACCCGCGGGCTGGGCCTGGGGCTCTACCTGGTGCGGGGCATCACCGAGGCTATGGGCGGGAGCGTGCGGGCCGAGCCCCTGCCCCAGGGCACCCGCTTCATCCTGCGCTTCCCGCTAGCCCAGCACAGCACAGCCCTCCTGTCCGAAAGGAGCCCAGCGTGAGACCCAGGGTGCTGGTCGTGGAGGACGAACCGGCCATGGCCCAGGTGCTGGCCGACAACCTCGAGGGCGAAGGGCTAACCGTCGAGGTCGCCGCCGACGGGGACAGCGCCACCCACCACTGGCGCGAGCTGAACCCGCATCTAGTGGTGCTGGACGTAATGCTGCCGCGGTTAGACGGGCTCGAGGTCTGCCGCCGGATGCGCGCCCAGGGCTTCACCACCCCGGTGCTGTTCCTCTCGGCCAGGGGCCAGCCCGAAGACCGGGTGGAGGGCCTGCGGGTAGGGGGCGACGACTACCTGGGCAAGCCTTTCCACCTGCCGGAGTTTCTGCTGCGGGTGAAGAACCTGCTGCGCCGCCGCGAGGAGACCCGCGCCATCCCGGCCTATAGCTTCGCCGGGCACCGGGTAGACTACCGCTCCTGGACGGTACACCTCAGGGGGGATCGCAGCGAGGTGTTAGGTGAGCGCGAGATGGCCATCTTCCGGCTGCTGGCCGAGCGGGCCGGCGAGGTGGTAAGCCGCGACGAAATTCTCGACCGGGTGTGGGGCCAGGAGGTGTTTCCCAGCAGCCGCACCATTGACAACTTCGTGGTGCGGCTACGCCGGTTGTTCGAGCCCGACCCGCAAAACCCGATCCACTTTCATACCGTCTGGGGCGTGGGCTACCGCTTCACCCCCCAGCCCGAGCCCAGAACCGCCGACCCTGCCGCGTCCCCCAAGGAGAACCATTGAACGCTGCTCAAACCACCCAGTCCACCTCGCTCTTCCTCCGCGCAGCCTGGGGTCAGGACACCCCTCGAGCCCCCATCTGGCTGATGCGACAGGCCGGGCGCTACCTGCCCGAGTACCTGGCCGTCAAAGCCAGATCCAGTTTCTGGGAGATGGTGCGCACCCCCGAGCTGGCCGCCGAGGTCACGCTGCAACCGCTGCGGCGCTTCGCGCTGGACGCGGCCATCCTCTTCAGCGACATCATGACCCCGCTGCCCGCCATGGGCGTGGAGATCGAGTTCAGCCCCGGCCCGGTGGTGGCCCAGCCGCTGCGCTCGCTGGCCCAGGTCGAGGCCCTGCGCCTGCCGGAGGCCGAGGAGATCGCGCCCTTTCTGGCGGAGGCCATCCGGCTGGTGCGGCGTGAGCTAGAGGGGCGCCAAGCCGCGGTGATCGGCTTCGGCGGCGCACCCTTAACGCTGGCCACCTACCTGATCCAGGGCGCGGGCTCCAAGGACTACGAGGAGTTCCGCGCCTTCCTGCGCCAGCAGCCTATGGCCGCCCACCGGCTGCTGGAGAAGCTCACCGAGCTTTCCGTCCGCTACCTGAGGGCCCAGGTGCGGGCCGGAGCCCAGGCCATCCAGCTCTTCGACTCCTGGGCGGGGCTGCACGACCGGGCCGCCTACCGCGAGTTCGCCCTGCCCTACAACCGCGCCGTGTTCCGCGCCCTCGAGGGTCTGGGCGTGCCCCGCGTCTACCTGGCGGTGGGGGCCAGTCACCTCTACCCGCTGCTGGCCGAGCTGCCCTGCGAGGTGTTCAGCGTGGACTGGCGGCTGGGGCTGGAGCAGGTTCGCCCGCACTTCCCGGGCCGCGCCCTGCAAGGCAACCTCGACCCCGCGGTGCTGCTGGCCTCGCCCGAGGTGATTACCCGCGAGGCCCACCAGGTCTTGCGCTCGGGCCTGGGCGGCCCCCACCTCTTCAACCTGGGGCACGGGGTGATCCGCACCACCCCACCCGAGCACGTGGCCCACCTCGTCGAGACGGTACGGCAGTTCGACCGGCATAGGCAGGAGCAAACATGACCGGGCCGCGGCCCGGTGGTTACGTAATGGAGCAAACATGACTGAGCCCAAAAGTGAAACCAGGGAATACCAGGAAAAGCAGACCCGCCGCATGGTGGATCTAGACCCCGCCGGCCTCATCTCGCGCAAGGCCCCCGACCAGGCCAAGCGGCAGTTTCTCAACTATGCCTTCTTCAAGCTCGACCCGACGTTCAGGCGGCTGGGGCGCGAGATCATCGAGGCCGCCAAGGCCGAGTTCGCCGGGGTGTGCGAGGAGTGGGCGGGCCGGGGCGAGGGCTTCATCCTGCGCAGCTACAGCCTGGTGGGGATGCGCTCGGACGTGGACTTCATGCTGTGGCGCATCGGCTTCGGGGTGAGCGACTTCCAGGCCATGCAGCAGGCCTTGAACCGCACCGCCCTGGCGGGCTACCTGAGCCAGCCCTACTCGTTCCTCTCGATGCAGAAGCGCTCGGTCTACGTGGACCGCTTCAACCCCGAGGGCGAGGGGGTGCACCTGCTCCCCGGCCAGGGGGCCTACCTGTTCGTCTACCCCTTCGTGAAGACCCGCCCCTGGTACGACCTCTCGCCCCAGGCCCGGCAGGGGATGATGGACGAGCACATCTACGTCTCGGCCCCCTTCACCGGCGTGACCCTCAACACCTCCTACTCCTACGGCATCGACGACCAGGAGTTCGTGGTGGCCTTCGACTCCAACCACCCCCAGGAGTTCGTGGACTTGGTGCAGCGGCTGCGCTTCACCGAGGCCAGCCAGTACACGCTGCGCGACACCCCGATGTTCACCTGCGCGAAGAAGGACATCCGCGAGGTGCTGGACGACCTAGCGTGAGAGGTCTGAGGTCGAAGGCCAAAAAAAAACCGACCAGCCCGACCTTCGTCTTTCGACCTTCGACCTTA
>JBBIUP010000061.1:0-12853 GCA_037440185.1 Meiothermus sp.
CACGCCCTGGGCATCGCCATAGAGCATTCGGGTGTTGTCGGCAAAGAACAATTCGTTTTCGACCCCAGCAAAACCCTTGCCCTGTCCACGCTTGATGACAATGGCATTTTTGGCCTTGTCCACGTCCAGAATAGGCATCCCGTACAGGGGCGAACCTTTGCGGTGGGCCGCAGGGTTGACCACGTCGTTGGCTCCAATCACCACCGCTACATCGGCTTGAGGGAACTCGGGGTTGATGTCTTCCAGGTCGTAGAGTTTATCGTAGGCCACCCCGGCCTCGGCCAGCAGCACGTTCATGTGGCCAGGCATCCGACCCGCTACGGGATGGATGGCGTAATCCACGCGAATGCCTTTAGCCTCGAGCACATCCGCTACCTCGCGCAGCTTGTGCTGGGCCTGGGCTACCGCCATACCATAGCCCGGCACAAAAATGACCCTCGAGGCATATCCCAGCATCACCGCCGCATCCTCCAGGTCAATCGGCTTGAGGCTACCCTTGACCTCACCTGCTTCTTGTTCAACCCCAAATCCCCCGACCAGCACACTCCACAGGCTGCGGTTCATGGCCTTGGCCATCAGCAGGGTCAGGAGTGTACCTGCAGCCCCCACCACCGTACCTGCCACAATCAAGGCTGGATTGCCAATAGCAAAGCCCTCAAAACCCACCGCCAAGCCGGTGAAGGCGTTGAACAGCGAGATCACCACTGGCATGTCGCCCCCACCGATGGGCAGGGTCATGAGCACCCCAAAAGCCAGTGCCAGGGCAAAGAACAAGAAAATCAGTGGCATTGAATCGGTGGGCAGTAGCAGTCCCGCCAGCACCACTGCTCCAGCAATCACCAACACATTGACCAATTTTTGGGCCGGAAACTGGATGGGGCGGCTGGACATTAAACCCTGCAACTTGGCAAAGGCAATCAGGCTGCCGGTAAAGGAGATCGAGCCAATCAACGCACCCAGGATGGCCAGAAACTTAAGGCCGAGGGCCTCGTTGAAATCGCCGCGCAACAGCTCCACTGCGGCAATGGCACCGGCTGCACCCCCTCCCATGCCGTTGTAGATTGCCACCATCTGGGGCATGTCGGTCATCTGCACCCGCTTGGCCGCAATCCAGGCCACCAGGGTGCCTATAATCAGTGCCAAAACCATCAGGCCAAAGTTGTGCATCCCTGGGGTCAGGAAGGTCACCAGGGTTGCCACCACCATAGCAATCCCGGCCCAGACCACCCCACTACGGGCGGTGGCCGGCGAGGACATGCGCTTGAGGCCCAGGATAAAAAGAAAGGCCGTGATGAAGTAAACGAGTTGGACGAAGTTTTCCATAAGTATGCTCGAGGCAACAGATCTTCAGGTCTTGGGTTTTTGAAGCTCGGCCTTCGGCTTCCGCTCAAACATTTCCAGCATTCGCTCGGTCACCACGTAGCCCCCGGCGGCATTAGCTGCCCCCAGAATCACCCCAAAAAAGCCAATGGCTTGCTCGAGGGGGGTGTCGGCCTTACCCAACACCACCATGGCCCCCACCACCACAATGCCGTGGATGAAGTTGGAACCTGACATCAACGGGGTGTGCAAGATGACCGGCACCCGGCTAATCACCTCGTAACCGGTAAAGGCGGCCAGCAAAAAGATATACAGCGCAGCCCAGGTCGAATCCATATTTATCCTCCCACCAGCGCCCTGGTGGGCGCATGGGTGATCTCACCCTGATGGGTGAGCATAGCGCCAGCCAGGATTTCATCGGTCCAGTCAGGCGCAAGCTGGCCGTCTTTGATCAGCAGCTTGGATAGGTTATATAGGTTTTTGGCATACATCTCGCTGGCGTGCACCGAAAGCGCACTGGGTAGGTTGAGTGGCCCCACGATTTTGACCCCATTCACTTCGATGGTCTTGCCGGGTTGGGTCAGTTCACAATTGCCACCGGACTCCGCCGCCAAGTCCACCACCACGGCCCCCGCCCCCATGCGTTCGACCATGGCCCTGGTAATCAGGATGGGCGCGTTGCGACCCGGAATCTGGGCGGTGGTGATGACCGCGTCCATGTTGCCCACTTCCTTGGCCAGGGCTTCTTGTTGAAGTTTTTTCTCGTCCTCGGTAAGCTCGCGGGCATAGCCCCCCTCGCCCTCGGCGCTGATGGGCAACTCGATGACCTTGGCCCCCAGCGACAGGGCTTGCTCGGCAGCCGCCTTGCGCACGTCATAGGCCCAGACGTTGGCACCCAGGCGGCGAACTGTGGCAATGGCTTGCAAACCCGCCACCCCTACCCCCATCACCATTACCTTGGCAGGGCGAATGGTGCCGGCAGCGGTGGTGAGCATGGGAAAGAACCGGCTGCTGGACTGGGCCGCCAGCAGGGCTGCTACATACCCAGCGACGGTGGCTTGCGAAGAGAGAACATCCATGCTCTGGGCCCGGGTGATGCGGGGTACGAGTTCCATGGCCAGGGCGGAGAGTTTGCTAGCGGCCATCGCCTGCACCCTGGCTGGACTGCGGTGTGGCGCCATCAACCCCACCACAATGGTTCCAGGCTCGAGCTGCACAAAATCCAGCCGCTCCAAGGGCTGCACGGTAAAAACCGCCTGTGCTCCCTTGAACAACTGGTCTCTGGAGACCACCTCGGCCCCCACATTTCGGTACGCCTCGTCGGAGAAATAAGCTTCGGCCCCGGCACCGGCCTCGAGCCTCACACCCCAACCTTCTTTGAGCAAACGACCCACCACTTCTGGCGTGAGCGCCACCCGGCGTTCATCCGCTGCGGTTTCTTTGGGCACTGCGATTTGAACCATCAGACCTCCTCAAAAACGTGCCTTTTGTTTGGTAAAACCTACTTCGCAGGAAGTATACCAGCGACGGGAAGTGGAGGAACGTCCCGATTTATTGCTGGTAGGAGGAGTTGGGCCAGGTTTGTGGTTTTTGGCAGGGGCAGGTCTCGGTTTTATCGCAAGGTCAGTTCCGGTTTTCTGCAACGGGCCATAAGTAAGCAGCCCAACGATGGTGCTCGCTGTGGCCATAGCGTTGACCGCAATTCTCTCGAGTCAATACAATCATCGTGTTCGGAAAGGGAGAATCAATGGATTTCCAAGATAAAGTTGTCATCATCACCGGGGGTGCCTCGGGCATGGGTGGGGCCACCGCCCAGGAATTCGCCAAAGCCAGGGCCCAAGTGGTGATTGTAGACCGGAACCAAGCCCTGGCAAATCAGCTCGCAAACGAGATGGGCGCAGAAGTTCGAATTGGGGACGTCAGCGATTCAGCCTTCTGCAGTGCAGTGCTGGAAGAGATCGTACAGCAATATGGGCGATTGGATGTGCTGGTCAATGCAGCCGGCATCATCGTGCGGGCCAGCGGCGAACACACCAGCGACGAGCAGTGGAACCGCATCATGGGCATAAACGTAAGTGGCACTTTTTTCATGTGCCGGGCTGCCATTAAGGCCATGAAAACCCAGGGTAGCGGCTCCATCGTCAACTTTGGCTCGATCTGGGGCGATCTAGGCGCGGCGGGCGTGGCCGCCTACTGCGCCAGCAAAGGCGCTGTACACAACCTCACCCGCGCCCTGGCCCTCGAGCACGCCAGGGACGGCATCCGTATCAACGCGGTATGCCCTGGTGAAGTCAATACCCCGATGCTTCAGTCCGAACGCCAAGAGCCCGTTACGCTGGAACTCCTACAACGCCTGGCCGATACGGTACCGATGGGCCGCCTGGCCAACCCCGTTGAAATTGCCCATATGGTGCTCTTTCTGGCCTCGGACAAGGCCAGCTACATGACCGGCTCGCTGGTGCTGGTGGATGCAGGGTTCGCGGCAAGGTAGTGGTGTTGCCTGTTAAGGGTTGACCGAGGACAAGAGTTGAAAAAGTGAGAGGTAAAAAGGTCATAACACAACGCTTTGCCCCCACCTTTTCTCTTTAGCCCTTTTTCCTTCATCGTTAATGATTAGCCCGACTAAAAGGAGCATCACATGGAATACCGCAATCTGGGCCGAACCGGTGTAAAGGTCGCGCCGCTGGCGCTGGGCACCGACAACATCCTCAACCCCACCCCAGAAGACGAGTCCAGGCGAATGATCCTGCGGGCGCTCGATGCCGGCATCAACCTAATTGACACCTCCAATAGCTACCGCCAGGGTGAAGCCGAGCGGGTAATTGGAGCAGCACTCAGGGAAAGTGGCAGACGCGACGAGGCTTTCATCGCCACCAAAGCCCATTACCCTACCGGCCCTGGCCCCAACGACCGGGGGAACTCGCGCTTGCACCTGATCCGGGCTTGTGAGGGCTCGCTGCGGCGGCTGCAGACCGACCATATAGACCTCTACCAGCTTCACCGCCCGGTCTTTGATATCCCCATAGATGAGACCCTTTCAGCCCTAACCGACCTGGTGCGCCAGGGCAAGGTTCGCTATATCGGCAGTTCGACCGCTCCTGCCTGGAAGGTGTTGGAGGGGATTCTGACCAGTGAGCTGAAAGGCTACGTGCGCTTTGTGTCGGAGCAACCGCCCTACAACCTGCTGGACAGGCGCATCGAGAACGAGCTGATTCCAGTGGCGCAGTCTTATAACCTGGCAATTCTGCCCTGGTCACCCCTGGCAATGGGAATGCTGGCCGGGCGCTATGCCGACAAAGACATTCGCCCGGAGGGTTCACGGGCCAGCCTGCGGGGTGGGATTTATGCCGAGCGGGTTTCAGCCAAAGCCGTGCAGATGGGCAACCGCTTCGTGAAGCTGGCCCGGGATGCTGGTCACGACCCCGCCCGGCTGGCGATCCTGTGGGCCAAAGACCAACCTGGTATCACTGCGCCCATCACCGGGCCGAAGAGTGTGGAACAATTGGAGCACCTGCTGCCCGTACTAGACATGAAGCTCCCGGAGGATATCCGAGCCGCCTGCGATGCGCTGGTACCGCCCGGTAGCGCTGTTGCCAATTTTCATAACTCTGCACCGTGGATGAAGATGCAGTTGGATCTGGGCTGAGCAGGGTAATTGCCAGAATCACCCCTGATGTCAATATCAACAAACTGCAGCACATAACGCCGAAATAACACCGACTGGTCTATTCTGAAGAAAAGGAGCTGAGCATGCGTACGGTATTAGGGGTTTTGGCATTGTTGATATTGAGTGGTGCAGCCTGGGCTAAGTGCGACCATCCCTTTTTCCCGGTGCGTGAGGGCTGGCTGTGGAGCTACCGATCCAGTGTGGATAACTCAACCTATACGGTCAGCATCACCAACGTCAGCGCCAGCGGTTTTACCCAGCGCCAGACCTTCAAAAACGCTGGTTTCGAGAGCCGCTGGAGTTGTGACAGCAAGGGCCTTACCCAGCCCGAGTACATCCAGCCACGCAATAACCAGGGCGTGCAGGTCAACCTCAAAACCCGCAAAGCCAGCGGGGTGGTCATTCCACAGGTTATGCGGGTTGGGGCTACCTGGAGCTACAGCTACGAAGTCAGTGGAGAGATGAAACAGCAAAATATGACCCTGCAGGTCGAACAAAGGGTCAGTACCACCAACAAGGTGCTTGGGCAGGAAAGCGTGACCGTACCGGCAGGGCGTTTCACCGCCTTCAAGGTCGAGAGCATCATGACCACCCGTGGGAGCATGAAAGTGGGGGCTAACAACATCCCGCTCAACACTACCCTCAAGACCTTTTCCTGGTATGCCCAGGGGGTGGGGTTGGTCAAGAGCCGGTTTGAGGGCGGCACTACCGAACTCCTGAGCCTAAAGCGCTAGCCAGACCCACACACCCAAGGCAAACAAAACCGCCAAACCCAATACCACCCGGAAGAACAGTACTAGATAAGCGGCCCCAAAAACGAGTACGGCTCCTACCCCTGCCATCCACGCGCCCGCTACCGAGAGGTGACGGGCCATTCCATCCAAGAGTCCTGGGAAGTCCACCCGGATGCGCATCAGGTTTTTGTCCAGGTTGGGGTCAATGGTCTGGTTGGCGAGGGTAAAAGCCAGCCAGGCCAGCAGTACCCCCAGCACCACCAGGATACCGCCCAGCAGCTCGAGCCAAAGCGCTGAAGAAGGAATTGCTTTCATACAGGATAGGATAGGGGAACCATGCCTTCTGCTGCTGTCCGCATCTTCGCTGTGCTGCTCCTGGCCTACTTTCTGTCTTACTTTTTTCGTGCCGTCAACGCTGTCCTCTCGCCCGACCTGCGAGAGGATTTGGGGCTTTCCTCGGCTCAACTGGGGTTGATGACCAGCCTGTTCTACCTCAGCTTTGCACTGGCCCAGCTACCATTGGGCTCGCTGCTGGATCGCTACGGCCCGCGCTTCGTGCACCCGGCCCTGATGCTGTTGGGGGCTGGGGGTGCGCTGATCTTCGCAACCGCCCACGACTTCACCACCCTTTCGGTAGGGCGCGCACTGCTGGGCATCGGCTTTGCAGCAGCACTGATGGGCGCCTTGAAGGCGTTTTCGCTGTGGTTTCCCGCCCAGCGCTACGCCAGCATCAGCAGTCTGTACGTGGCAATTGGGGCTTCGGGGGCCATTGCCGCTTCCTGGCCCCTGGCCTGGCTCAAGGAGCAGATCGGCTGGCGGGGGGTGTTTGAGTGGGGGGCCTTGGTGATTGTGCTGGTGGCGCTGGTAGTGGCCTTGGGAGTACGTAACGCCCCCAAGGGCATAGCGCTACCCCGGAGCACCCGGGCCAGCAACGCCAGCCTAATTTGGCGAAGCATTCAGTTCTGGCGCATGGGCTGGCTCAACTTTATGGTGGGAGGCGGGTTTTTGGCCTGGCAGACGCTGTGGGGTGGGGACTTTTTGTTCAAGATGCGGGGGTTGGGGAGCCTCGAGGTAGGCAGTGTGCTCTTCGCTTTCTCGCTGGCAGCAGTGCTAGGTTTTCTACTTTGTGGCCCGCTGGCCGACCGCTTCGGGCTGCCCAGGGTGCTGCTATTGGCGGGCATCTGCTTCACTCTGGGGCCAGCCCTACTGGCTCTGTGGCCCAACATGCCTATTGTGGGCGTTTACTTTGGTTACATTCTGATGGGTTTTTGCGGCGCATTCAATATCTTGAGCTTGGCCCAGGCCCGCCTGTCCTTCCCCACCGAACTCACCGGGCGAGCCGTCACAGCCATCAATTTCATGGGTTTTATGGGGGTGTTCTTGCTCCAGTGGGGTATGGGTGTTGTGCTGGGGGCCTTTGGGTATTCGGCGGCCCTGCTGATCTGGGTAGTGTTGCTGGTGCTGGCGGTAGCCGCGTATGCCCCAATGGCTATGGATAAAAGGGCTGCAGGAGCAAATTGAGAAATCTTTACCCATCGCTCATAGCCAGAGAATAGAGGGAAGGTATGCTAACACCATGTCCAGAATCCACTTGATATTGATATTGATCATCGCGTTGCTTGCAGCCTGCAACAATCCTCCTGCTCCAATTTCTGTCACCATCAACCCGCCCGGCCCCTTCAGCTTGCTCACCGGGCAAAGCCTTCAACTGAGTTCTCAGGTTCGCAACAGCTCCAACACTGCGGTCATCTGGAGCAGCAGCAACACTGCTGTTGTTACCGTTAGCAACACGGGCTTGGTGGCTGCCGTGGGCATCGGCAATGCCAGTGTAAGTGCCACCAGCCAGGCCGATAGTAGCAAAAGCGCTTCGGTGAGTTTTAGCGTAAGCACCCCACCCCCCCCTGGTAGCGGCAGCATTAGCGGTACGGTTAGCATTGCCGCCCCTGCCAGCACCCAGGCGGCTCGCTTTGTGGCTGGTGAAATCATTGTGCGTTTCAAATCCGGGGTTAGCCTGCAATCGGTCGAAACCCTCTCGGTGGGGGGTGTAGCCCTCCAGCGACTGCGTTCGTTGAGTCTAGAAAATACCCATCTGTACCGAGCCAACCTCGATAGCAGCGGCACACTTTCGGCTGTAAATGCACTGCTATTCAGAAGTGACGTGGAATATGCCGAGCCCAACTATATATTAGAGCCCTTCCTCACCCCCAACGACCCCCGCTTTAGCGAACAGTGGCACTACACTGCCATCAACCTGCCCCAGGCCTGGGATAGCGAAACCGGCAGCAACTCGGTTCGAGTGGCGGTTATAGATAGCGGGATTTTTTCGGCCCACACCGACCTTGCAGGCAAGCTGCTACCCGGCTACGACTTCGTGAGCGACAGCGGTGTCTCCGGCGATGGCACTGGGCGCGACAACAACCCCGAGGATACCGGCAGCAACAGCGATTTCCATGGAACCCACGTGACCGGAACCGTAGGCGCGGCTACCAACAACAATACCGGCGTGGCCGGGGTCAGTTGGGGGGCCCGACTGGTTCCGATTCGTGCTTTGAGCAGCGAGGGTGGAACCCTGGCAGACGTGGCCGATGCCCTGCGCTGGGCTGCGGGCCTGAGTGTGGCCGGTGTTCCCAGTAACGCCAATCCAGCCGACATCATTAATATGTCGCTGGGCGGGCAGGTCACCTGTGCCCCGTCTTCCACCATGCAGCTTGCCATCAACGACGTGGCGGCTGCGGGCAAAATCATGGTGGTGGCAGCAGGCAACTCCAATGCCGATGCCAGCACCTTTACGCCGGCTGGTTGCAGTGGGGTCATCACCGTGGGCGCTACCGACCGGAGTGGAAACAGGGCTTTTTACTCCAACTACGGAACCCGTATTGATGTCATGGCGCCAGGCGGTGACACCCGCAACAACCAATCCAATGGAGTCCTGAGCACCCTCAACAACAACAACTATGGCTTCAAGCAAGGCACCTCGATGGCGGCCCCCCATGTGGCAGGTGTGCTGGCCCTGATGAAAACCCGCAAAACTGACCTTACTCCCGGTGAAGCCCTGACCATCCTCAAGCAAACCGCACGTCCACTCAGCGCCAGCCAGTGTAATCGCAGCAGCGGCAACGATTGCGGTGCGGGCTTAATTGACGCGAAGGCCGCTCTGGATCGCTTGAGCGCCCCGCCAGCCCCTGCCCTCAGCCTGACTGCTGCTCCCTCCAGCCTCAGCCTAAACCCTGGGGGCAATGGCACCATCAATATCGGAGTAAACCGTAGCAACTTCAGCGATCCCGTAACCCTGACCCTCAGCGGGCAACCCAGTGAGGTAACGGGCTCTTTCAATCCCAATCCCACCAGTGCGAACAGTGCCCTCAGCCTGAACGTGGGCAGCGGGGTAAGCCCCGGAAGCTACACGCTGGTGATTGGCGGCAGCGGCAGCGGGGCCACCGCAGAAACCCGCATCACCTTGAATGTAACCCAGCCCCAGACCCCACCCCCGCCCACGGCTTCGCTCAACGGAACGCTCCTGACCTTGTTTGGCGTTTCAGGCAATACCATTCTGTGTGCTGAGGAAATCACTATTACACAAAACATCCTTTCCTCGCAGTTCAACTTCAGCAACCTACCCTCGGATCGCCAATATAGGCTTCAGGGTTGGAAGGATGTAAATGGCAATGGCAATACCGATGCGGGTGATCTGTTCGCCTGGTACACCGAATCGGGTAACATTGCCCTCCTCGACGTAGGCCGCAGTGGATTGCAACTTAGGCTCGAGCCCTACGTAGCGCCACAGCCCCTGCTACACCCTGCTCAACTCTTCCCACCCTGCCAGTAAAGCCTGCTGAACAGCTACTTGGCTATCGGTGGTAGGGTTCGCCTTTCTTAAGGGTTTCGACGCGATAGAGTTGCTCCAATAAAACTACCAGGGCCAGCTCGTGCTGGAGGGTTAGCTGGGACAAAGCCAATAACCAATCGGCTTGGTCGCGTACGGGCTGGCCGTGGCCTTCTGCGCCCCCAATCAAAAAAGCCACGCCCTTTTCGGCCTCCATTTCCCAGGCTTCTAACCGGGTCTTGAAGCCCAGCGTATCTACCCTCTGGCCACGCTCGTCCAACACCACCCGCTTGTAGCCCTCGGACGCTTCCAGCAGACGCTGACCCTCTTGGGCCTGTGTACCCTCTTTTAGATGAACCAGATCCAGTTTGGTGTACCTATGCAGTCGCCCCGCATACACCTCCAGCCCCACACGGGCGAACTCTAGTTTTGGCTTTCCAATCATACAAATTCGCAGTTTCATCCCGCCTCTGACACGCTGGTAGGTTGAGTTTCCTTTGGCTGTTACGCTTGCACCCCCCAACTCACCCCAATCCCTCAGCCAAACCCGCTATAATCTTCGTACCAAGAGGTTGTTATGGGGAGACCAAGCCTGGTGCTATCTATCATTATTGGCTATCCCAAAACCTCGAGCCCGGTATACCAAAATCTACACGCAGACCTCCATATGCGGAGGTCTTTTGGTTTTGCTGGGTTCTTGCTGTTCCCCGTGTCGGCCCTTATCCAGGGTCGCTCGGACTTGAGAGCCTTTACCCAAGGCTTGGCAGGTCAGGCAAGCTGGTAATCCCAGCATGCCAGGAGGAAACATGGTTCAAGAGAAAATACGGTTCCAACCCTTTAGCGGCGAACCCATCCGGCTGGTAGACGAGCAGGGCCACTGGATCGCATCCTTCGAACACGGGTTGCCACCCGAACAATTACGCCGTTTCTACCGCGACATGCTGGCAGCGCGAATACTGGACGAGAAATTGGTCATCCTGATTCGCACTGGCAAGACCAGCTTTATCGCTCCCCATGCGGGCCATGAGGGGGCCCAGATTGGCATTGCCCAGGCCCTGCGCCGGGGGCACGACTGGCTGTTTCCCTACTACCGCGATATGGGCTTGATGCTGGCGATGGGACTGCCTTTGGTGGAAATTTTCGGCCAAACCCTGGGCAACGCTGCCGACCCCGCCAAGGGCCGCCAGATGCCCTCGCATCCTGGCTCCAAAAAACTGAATGTTTTCACGGTCTGTTCGGCTATTGCCTCGCATATTCCCCCTGCTGCGGGGGCCGCCATCAGCATGAAGTTGCGCGGCAGTGGTCAGGTCACCGTCTGCACTTTTGGCGATGGAGCCACCAGCGAGGGCGACTGGCACGCAGGCATCAACTTCGCCGCTGTGCAGGAGGCTCCAGCGGTGTTTGTGTGTGAAAACAACCGTTATGCCATTAGCGTGAACATCTCCAAGCAGACCGCTTCGGAGAATATCGCCGTCAAGGCCCACGCCTATGGCATTCCCGGCTACCACGTGGATGGCCTGGATGTACTGGCCAGCTACTTCGTGATGCAAGAGGCCATCGAGCGGGCCAGGGCCGGACACGGTGCCTGTCTGGTGGAGCTGGTGGTCAATCGTTTTGGCGCCCACTCTTCTGCCGACGACGACAGCCGCTACCGCTCCCGCGAAGAACTGACTGCCGAGCGCCAGCACGATCCCCTGGTGCGTTATCAGCGCTTCCTGGAAAAGCAAGGCTTGTGGGATGCCAACTGGGCCAACGAGCTGAAGCTGGAGATATCCAAGGAGCTCGAGGCTGCCCTACAAGAAGCCCTGCAAGCCGGAGAACCCAACCCCCTCGAGATGTTCGACGATGTGTTCGCGGCCCGTCCCTGGCACCTGGAAGAACAGCGCCAGTTGGTGGCGGAGGAATTGCGTTGATATCACAAGTTGCAAGTCTCAGGTCTGAGGCCAGAAGCCTTCACCGACCTGTGACCCATGACCTTTGATGGAGGTTATATGCCAACCATGACCATGATCCAGGCCATCAATAGCGCCCTGGACGAAGAGATGAGCCGTGACGAGCGGGTGATGTTGTTGGGTGAGGATGTCGGCAAGCGTGGCGGGGTCTTCCTTGCCACCGAGGGCTTACAGCAAAAATACGGCCCCGACCGGGTAATGGACTCACCCCTTTCCGAGGCCGCCATTCTGGGAGCAGCGGTTGGGCTGGCAGCGCATGGAATGCGCCCGGTAGCCGAAATTCAATTTGCCGACTATGTGTTCCCTGGTATAGATCAACTCTTCTCCCAAGCCGCCAAGCTACGTTATCGCTCTGGGGGGCAGTTCACAGCCCCCATGGTAGTACGGATGCCCACCGGCGGCGGCGTAAAGGGCGGGCACCACCACTCGCAAAGCCCCGAGGCCCATTTCGCCCACACCGGCGGTCTGAAGGTGGTAGTGGTTTCTACGCCCTACGACACCAAAGGACTCCTGAAGGCGGCCATCCGCAACGATGATCCGGTGGTTTTCATGGAACCCAAACGCCTTTACCGCGCCGTGAAGGAAGAAGTGCCCAGCGACGATTTCCTGATTCCCATTGGCAAAGCAGCCATTCGCCGCGAGGGAAACGACATCACGCTGGTTTCGTACGGTGGGCCGATGATCGAGACCCTCAAAGCTGCCGGGGAGATGGTGGGAGCAGGTGTTGACCCAGAGGTAATTGATCTTCGTACCGTGATGCCCTGGGACAAAGAAGCTGTGCTGGGTTCGGTAGCCAAAACCGGACGCCTGCTGATGATCTCCGAGGCTCCGCGTATGGCCAGCATCGCCTCCGAGGTGACTGCTACGGTTTCGGAGGAACTCTTCGACCAATTGCTGGCTCCGCCCCTGCGGGTCACCGGCTTCGACACGCCCTATCCGCTGGCCCAGGACAAGCTTTACATGCCCACCGTGACCCGTATCCTCAACGCTGCCAAACGTGTTCTTGACTATTAGGAGCCAACTATGCCTAAAGAAGTAGTGCTACCCGAGCTTGCCGAGTCCGTTGTTGAAGGTGAAATTCTCAAATGGTTGGTAGGCGAAGGCGATACACTGAAGAAAGACCAGCCTTTTGTAGAGGTGATGACCGATAAGGTGACGGTGGAATTACCGAGTCCCCACGAAGGCGTTTTGTTACAAAAGCTGGTGAAAGAAGGAGATGTGGTGGCCGTCCACGCCCCCATCGCTATCATCGCTGAACCCAGCGAGATGACTGCGGCCATCAGCGACAAGAAGCACGCCTCAGCCATCAGCGACAAGAAGCACGCCTCGGCCATCAGCGACGAGAAGCCAGAGCCTG
>JBBIUP010000061.1:12953-15528 GCA_037440185.1 Meiothermus sp.
GCCATCAGCGACAAGAAGCACGCCTCGGCCATCAGCGACGAGAAGCCAGAGCCTGCTACCAGCTTGCAGGCGCAAGAGGAACGCTCGATTGTGGAACCTGGCAAAGTGGTCGAGGACGACGGGGCCAACCTCTCGCTGTTCAAACCTGATGCCAAGCAAGAACAGGTCAAAAACCCCTTTGCAAAGACCGCCGCGCCGTTGCAGGCTTCACCCCAGAGCACCACCGTGATCCCGATCAACCCCCAGGGTCGCATCATCGCGGTTCCGGCGGCCCGAAAGCTGGCGCGGGACATGGGCTTGGATATTGCACAAATCCCTGGCTCCGGCCCCAATGGTCGGGTGCGGGTGGAGGATGTGAAGGCTTATGCACAGAGCAAAGAGCAGAGGGTGGAGAGCCAAAAACCCTCTCCCAGCCCTCGACCCTCGACCCTCGGGCCTCTGCCTGCCCCGGTTCAATACAAAACCCCTAAGGGCTATGAAGCCCTGGAAACCCGCGTCCCCCTGCGCGGCCTACGCCGGGCCATCTCCAACCAGATGGTGGCCTCGCATCTCTACACGGTGCGCACCCTCACGGTGGACGAAGTAGACATGACTGAACTGGTAGCGCTGCGGGGCCGTCTCAAGACCGATGCCGAGAGCCAGGGGGTCAAGCTCAGCTACCTACCCTTCATCTTCAAAGCCATTGCCAGGGCGCTGAAAAAATACCCCTCCCTCAACAGCTCGATGGACGAAGCTGCCCAGGAGATCGTGCTGAAGAACTATTTCAACATCGGCATGGCGGTAGCGGCGGAAAATGGGTTAATCGTGCCGGTTCTAAAAGATGTGGATCGTAAGAGCGTGCTGGGCTTGGCCCGCGAGGTCAACGATCTGGCCGAAAAGGCCCGTACTGGCAAGCTAACACCCGAGGAGATGGCGGGCTCCACCTTCAGCGTAACCAATATCGGCAGCATTGGAGCCTTGTTCAGCTTTCCCATCATCAATGTGCCTGATGCCGCCATCCTGGGGATTCACTCCATCCAGAAGCGCCCCGTAGTGGACGAAAACGAGCAGATCGTGGTACGGCAAATGATGTACCTTTCGCTCTCCTTCGACCACCGGCTGGTAGATGGCGCCGAGGCCGCCCGGTTTTGCAAGGAAGTAATCCGGTTGCTGGAAAAGCCCGAGCGGTTGTTCCTGGAAGCCCTGTAGTTTTTCATCAGATAGATTTTGTTTTTCATCTATACGCTTACTAGAATGGAATAGCTATGTCAACTACCTACGACGTAATCGTGATCGGAACCGGCCCTGGCGGCTATCATGCGGCCATCCGGGCAGCACAACTGGGCAAGAAAGTGCTCGCAGTTGAGGCCGAGTATGTGGGCGGGGTCTGCTTGAATGTAGGCTGTATTCCCACCAAGGCCCTGCTGCACGCTGCCGAGGAGTTGGAAGGCACCAAACATGGCAGCGCATTTGGTCTGGAAGTCAAAGAGGCCAGGCTCGACCTCAAAAAGCTGGGAGGCTGGCGCGATGGTATCGTCAAGAAGCTCACCGGAGGAGTTTCGCAACTCCTCAAGGGCAACAAGGTTGAACTGAAAACCGGGTTTGCTAAATTTGTGGCCAAAGATGCCATCGAGGTGGGGGACGAACGCATCCAGGGCAAGACCTTTATCGTGGCTACCGGCTCGGAGCCCAACACCCTGCCGGGTTTCGAGGTAGACCAGAAGGACATCATTGACTCTACCGGGGCGCTGCGGGTAGAGGACAAGTTTCCCAAGCGGATACTGTGCATTGGCGGGGGAGCCATTGGATTGGAGTTTGCTCAGGTCTACAAGCGTATGGGGGCCGAGGTTACGGTGATCGAGTTCATGGGGCAAATTCTGCCATCTGCTGATCCCGAGACCGCGGGCCTGTTGGCTAAAATTCTCACCAAGCAAGGCATCACCATCAAGACCAACACCAAAGGCCTGAAGCAAGAGAAAAAGAAAGATGGTCTGCACGTCACGCTGGAAGATGTGAAAACCAGCAAGCAGGAAACCATCGTGGTGGACAAGATTCTGGTGGCGACTGGGCGGCGTCCGCGGGGCAGAGGGCTGGGGCTGGAAGCCATCGGGGTGAAAGTGGACGAGCGCGGTTATGTGCCCACCAACGAGAAGATGGAGACCGGCGTACCAGGTATCTACGCTATCGGGGACGTGACCCGCCCGCCGCTGCTGGCCCACAAGGCCATGAAGGAAGGCTTGATTGCTGCCGAAAACGCCGCCGGGGGCAACGCCGTGATGGACTACCAGGTGCCCAATGTGGTTTACACCAGCCCCGAGTGGGCCGCCGTGGGCCTGACCGAAGAGGAGGCCAATAAGGCGGGCTACAAGGTCAAGGTGGGTAAGTTTCCGCTCGCGGCCTCGGGCCGGGCCATGACCCTCGAGGCCACCGATGGGCTTATCAAGCTAATTGGCGATACCGAAACCGACCTGCTGCTGGGAGCACATATTGTGGGGCCTAGCGCTTCGGACTTGATCGCTGAGTTGGGGCTGGCCCTAGAGATGGGCGCAACCGTGACCGATGTGGGACTCACCGTCCACGCCCACCCCACCCTCTC
>JBBIUP010000062.1:0-15434 GCA_037440185.1 Meiothermus sp.
CTGCTGGCGTTTTCGCATTCTTTATACTATTATCTTTTTGTTTACGGTGTACTTACTGCGTTTCCTTCCGCTGCCTAGTGGGTTGAACTGGGGACACACCCCCCCCCAGGGGGGACGGCTCTGAAGCGCAGGCGCTTATGGCAAGGGAAACTGCGAAGCAAAGGCCCGTACTTCTGCGCGAAGGGATTCGGCATCTTCACCCCCCAGGGCACGGTCTATCAACTCGGCGATCCTGGGCATGTGCGCTTCGGTCATGCCGCGGGTGGTGATGGCCGGGGTGCCGATGCGGATGCCGCCGCCGTGGATGATCTTCTCGGTATCGTAGGGCAGGGTGCTCTTGGAGATGGTGATGTGGGCGGCGTCCAAGAGCCGGGTGGCCTTGGTTCCGTTAAGACCCTGCGGACGTAGATCCAGCACAAACAAGTGATTGTCGGTGCCGCCCGAAATGACCCGGTAGCCACGTTTCTGAAACTCTGCAGCCAGGGCCTGGGCGTTCTGGATGATCTGGGCCGAGTAGGTTTTGAACTCGGGGCGCAAGGCTTCGCCAAAAGCCACCGCTTTACCAGCGATGACGTGCTCCAGGGGCCCCCCCTGGGTTCCGGGAAAGATGGAGCGATCCAGGATGGCAGCGATCTCGAGGTCGTTTGACAAAATCAGGCCGGAGCGTGGGCCGCGCAGGGTCTTGTGGGTGGTGGAGGTCACTACGTGGGCATGGGGCAGGGGAGAGGGGTGCAGGCCTGCCGCCACCAGCCCCGCGATGTGGGCGATGTCGGCCATCAGGTAGGCCCCCACCTCGTCGGCAATCTCGCGGAAAGCCTTGAAGTCGAGGATGCGACTATAGGCACTGGCCCCGCAGATGATCATCTTGGGCTTGTGCTCCAGGGACAGGGCCCGCACGTCCTCCATGTGCAGCAATTCGTCGTCTTGGCGTACCTTGTAGCCGAAAAATTGGTAGTTGATACCCGAGAAGTTTACCGGAGAGCCGTGGGTGAGGTGCCCCCCGTGTGACAGATCCATGCCCAGCACGGTGTCGCCGGGCTTGAGCAGGGCCGCATAGACCGCGATGTTGGCGCTGCTGCCAGAGTGGGGTTGCACGTTGGCCCAGGCTGCCCCAAAGAGTTGTTTGGCCCGTTCAATTGCCAGGATTTCAACCTGGTCTACGATTTCGCAACCGCCGTACCAGCGCTTGCCGGGATAGCCCTCGGCGTATTTGTTGGTGAGTACACTGCCCACGGCCTCGCGTACGGCTGTCGAGGTGAAATTCTCCGAGGCGATGAGTTCCAAGCCGTTACGCTGGCGCTCTTCCTCCTGGCGGATCAGGTCGAACACCAGTTCGTCACGCAGTTGGGATTGGGGGGTCTCGATCACCCTTCAAGTATAGCAACATGAAACAGGGCTTCAAATCCAGTAGACTGTAGGCATGAGCGTTTTGGGGCGTATCTCCTTAATTCTAGGGCTTATCCTTCTGATCGTTGCGATTATCCTGGCCACGTTGAATTTCATCATCATCCGCGACTACCTGGTAGCCCTCACGGCCCAGCGCAGCCGCGAATTTTACAATGTGAACCCGCGCCTCTGGATCACCTATCTGGTGATGTTTGGCTCGGGCCTGTTCCTGGGCTTGGGAATGGTCTGGAGTATGATGGCCCGCCGCCAGAACCGGGCCACTGAGTAAAGCTTTGGCAGGCTATCTCTATGTTTTAGCCGCTGCTTGCCTGTGGGGCCTGCTGGGGGTGGTCTCCCGGTGGGCCTTCGAGCAGGGGGTAAGCCCCCTCGAGGTGGCCTTCTGGCGGGCTGCGCTGGGGGCGGTATTGTTTGGTACCCAGGCTGTTTGGATACAAAAAGTACGCCTCGAGCGCTCGGATGGATGGGCGGTGCTGGGTTTTGGGCTGGTGGGCATCTCGCTTTTTTACGGGGCCTACCAGCTCGCCATCGGGAGCGGGGGGGCAGCCCTGGCTGCGGTGCTGCTCTATACCGCCCCGGCCATCGTGGCCCTGCTCTCCTGGTTTTTTTTGCGTGAGCCCATGGACGCCCACAAGGTAGGGGCGGTGGGCCTGACGCTGCTGGGCGTGGCCCTGGTCAGCTTGCAAGGGGGCGGGGTCAAGGTCACGCCTGCAGCGGTTTTTTGGGGCCTGCTCTCGGCCCTGACCTATGCCACCTACTACCTGTTTGGCAAGCTCTACCTGAACAAGTACAGCACCCCTACGGTGTTTTTGTATGCGCTGCCGGTGGGGGCGCTGGGGCTGCTGCCGTTTGTGAACTTTGTGCCCAAAAACGCTGAGGCCTGGACGGCCATCGCCTTCCTGACGGTGGCTTCCACCTTTTTCGCGGTTACGCTGTACTTTGCTGGGTTGCGGCGGCTCGAGGCCACCCGGGCCTCGGTGGTGGCGACCATTGAGCCGGTGGTGGCGGCCTTTGCGGCCTGGCTGTGGTGGGGCGAGCGGTTTAGCCTGCTGGGGTACCTGGGGGCGGGGCTGGTGCTGGCGGGGGTGGTGTGGATGGTCCTGAGACCCCAGACCAGGGCAGTGCCTGGTCATTAGCCTGCAAGTTCACTTCGGCATGGCTATGGGAAACACTCGCCTTCGCGTCCTGGATTGTATCGGAAGGCATGCCTGAGCCTCCTGGGGTCTTGTAGGCTGGAAAGACTTTATGGCGCTCAATGGAGCGGGTTGGAGGTAGAAGGTGCGCGGACTAAAGTACTGGATGCTGCTCCTACTTCTGGGCTTCGCGTGGGCCCAGCAAAAAATTGCTGTCACCTTCACCTACGACCCCCCCTATGGCCTCGAGGTGCGCTCGGTGAGCCTGCGCGGCGATTTTAACAACTGGGCCGAGCTGCCCCTGCAGAAAACCGAGGAAGGGGTCTGGCAGGTAACGCTGGAGCTGCTGCCGGGCCCCATCCAGTACAAGTTCTTCATCAACGGGCAGTGGCCCAAGAACATGTGCGAGGACGAGACCTTCGGCACCCCGCAGGTGGACGCCGAGGCCGAGGGCTGCACCGACGATGGTCAAGGGGGCCAGAATGCGGCGCGGGAAATTGGGCGCGCTGCAGAAAATCCCACCGATAGTGGCGGGCTGGCCTTCGAACACGACCCCAACAAGCCTCAATTCGTTTCGCAGGCCGCGGGACGCCTGTCGGTGCGCTTCCAGGTGCCGCTAGATAGCATCCGCTCGGCGGTTCTGCGGGCCGACCGGGCCTATCCCTTTGCCTTGCAGCTGGTCTCGCCCGAGGGAGAAACCTGGCGGGTGGCTCTGCCGCCCACGCTACGGCAGTATCACATTGTGGTGGTGGATAAGGAGAACCAGGAGCAGACCTTCGGCCCCTTCGAGGTGCCCGCCAATGTCTTCCGGGCGGTGGACTGGGTGGCGGGGCGGGTGGGCTACCAGATTTTTCCCGACCGCTTCTCAAACGGCGACCCCCGCAACGACCGCCGAGCCCTGGAAACCTCGCAGGCCGTCTTCGACCAGACCTGGCAGGGGCGGCGGCCCTACTTGTCGCGCTGGACAGATCCGCCCAGCGACTACCACTGCTGTCAGCAGTACTACGGTGGCGACCTGGCCGGGGTATTGCAACGCCTGCCGCACCTGCGCTCGCTGGGCGTGAATCTGATTTATTTCAATCCCCTCTTCGACTCGGGCTCGGCGCATGGCTACGACACCCACGATTATGTGAAGGTCTCGCCCAAGTTTGGCGACAATGCCCTCTTGCGGCGGGTGCTGACCGAGCTAAGGCGCCAGGGGATTAAGGTCATCTTCGACTTTGTGCCCAACCATACCGGTGTGGGGCACTGGGCCTTTCAGGATGTGGTGAAGAAGGGGCGTGACTCCCGCTACTGGAACTGGTATTTCATCCGCCAGTGGCCCTTCACCTCCGGCGATGGCCGGGCCTATGTGGGCTGGGCCGACCTGGGCAGCCTGCCCAAGCTCAACACCGCCAACCCCGAGGTGCAGGACTACCTGATCCGAGTCTCCAAGTTCTGGCTCAACTTTGGCTTCGATGGGATTCGGGTGGATGTGGCGAATGAAATCTCCTCCGAGTTTGTGCAGAAGTGGCGGGCCGAACTCAAGGCGCAAAAGCCCAAGGTGTATCTGGTGGGCGAGGTCTGGGATTTGCGCCCACAGTATTTGCAAGGCGACCAGTTCGACTCGCTGATGAACTACACCGCAGGGCGCGGTGGCTCGCCGCCAGCTTTTGGGGGGGCGCTGGGCTTTGCGCGGGGCGGCCCCTTGCAGAACGGGCGGCGCGTGTTGGGCGAACTGGCCCGTGTCTACGCCACCTATCCCGAGGCCGTGGCTGCGATGGGCTTCAACCTGATTAACTCGCACGATACCCAGCGTACCCTGACCGACCTGGGCGGCGGCGGCTTACACGACCGGCCCAGCGCCGAGCCCCTGGCCCGGCTGCGGCTGGCCATGGCGGTGCTATACGCCCTGCCGGGGGCCTCGATGTTCTTTCAGGGCGACGAGTGTGGTTTTACGGGCGAGCGCGGGCAGTGGCCGGTCAACGAGTTGTACCGCTACCCGATTCAGTGGAACCGCTGCGACGGGGGCACCCTACGTCACTTCCAGCTGCTGGGCCGCCTGCGCGGGCAACTGGCAGCCTTCAAGAGCCCGGTTTTCCGCACCTACCTGGGCGAGGGTCCGCTGATGGCTTTTCTGCGCGGCGAGGCTGGCCCCGGCGAGGCGCTGGCGGCCTTCAACAACGGCCTTGAGGCGGCCACCCTGCGACTGCCGGAAGGACAGTGGCGGGATGTGGTGGAGGGCCGGGTCTACCAGGGGCAGGTGGGTCTGGTAGCGCTTGGGTGGCGGTATCTGGAGCGGCTGCGGTGAGGGGCGCAGGGGGCCGATACCGGGGCATTCCGTCTACATGAATCCACGGATGGTCAAGCGGAAAACCAGGGCCCAGGGTTGGGGGCCAAACTGGGCCGCCAAGGTGCTGCTCAGCTCGTAATTGGAGAGCGTGTAGAGGTAACTGGCGCTGAGCTGGACGTGCAGCGGATGACTCCGCAGCAGGTAGGTGCCCAGGCTCCAACGGGCCGCTTCCCCCTGTGGAATGATCCACTGCCCTGCCAGAAAATGGCTTGCAGGCAGTAGTGGCAGGGTGGTGGCGTAGCCCCCCTCGAGCGTCCAGAGACTGTCTGCCAGGCTACCGCTCAGGCCCAAGGTATAGCGGGCCTCGAGGGGCTCGAGCAGAAGCCAGCCCTCCCCGTACACCACCAGGCCTGCCAGGGTTCCACTCCCGCCCAGGCCCAGCACCCAGCGGGTGGGGTAGAGGGCATGGGCCTCAAGCTCGAAGTCGCCGAACTCCCGCCGCATGCTCAGCACCGGCAGTACCCGGCCTGCCTCTTCCAGCACCGCCAGGCGCAGCCGGGTAGCCTCGGGGTTCCAGCTGACCCTGGCCCCCCAGCGGCCCTGGCGGTTACCCAGCGGGCTGACGGGCTCGAGGCTGTAGGGCAGGCTTAGGCGGGCGACCTCGAGGGGCAAGCGCTCGAGCCCGGCACTCACGTCCAGTTGGCCCTCGCGGTAGAGTGCGTACAACTCGGTCAGGCCGGCATCGGTGGTGACCGAGCGGGAAAAGTTCACCCCAGGATCGAGCACCAATTGAAAGCGCAACGGGTTCAGGTCGTAGCGGGCCTCGAGGTGGGCTCCAAGGTTCCAACTCGCGCTCAGCGGCCAGTTGCTGATAGCGAAGGCGGTGGTGAAGCGGAGCTCGAGTTTGGTCTCCAGGTTTTGGGCATTGGCAGGCTGAAAGCAACAAGCAACCACCCACAACCCAAGCGCAATGAACCATGAGTGATTTGCTATGCGCACTGGACTTTCCTGGCCTCCGACCCTGGACACTCGATCCTCGATGCGGTCAGGCCGCAATCTGTCCATCCTCGAGGCGTACGATGCGATCTACCCGTTCCAGCAAGCGGGGATCGTGGGTACTGAACAGGAATGTGATCCCCTGTTGGTGGTTGAGTTGACGCATGTGCTCGATCAGGGCCAGGCCGGTTTTGGAGTCGAGGTTGGCGGTGGGTTCGTCGGCCAGGATGATTTTGGGCTGGGCGGTCAGGGCGCGGGCCACCGCCACGCGCTGCTGCTGCCCACCAGAAAGTTGGTTGGGACGGCGGCTGGCCAACTCCCGCATGCCCAGGGTCTCGAGAGCCTGGAGGGCTTTCCCCTCGCGGGCTTCCCTGGCTTCGCCGCGCAGCTCGAGCACAAAGGCCGCGTTCTCCAGCGCAGTCAGCACTGGAATCAGGTTGTAGGCCTGAAACACAAAACCCACGTTCCACAGCCGCAGATCGGACAGCTGGGTTTTGGAAAGGCCATCAATGCGCCGACCCCCCAACCAGACCTCGCCCGAACTGGGCTTGTCGAGACCGCCCATCAGGTGCAAGAGGGTGCTTTTCCCACTGCCCGATGGCCCAGCCAGCGCGGTAAATTCACCCGGATGAACCTCCAGGCTCACACCGCGCAGCGCGGGGGTTTCGATGGCATCCACCTTGTATACCTTGGTCAGATCCTTAACCTGCAAAACGGGTTTCATTCGCTACCTTTCTACGCAGTAAAACGCATGGCTTCTACCGGTTCTAAGCTGGCCGCGACCCTTGCGGGCCACCAGGCGGCCAGCAGGCCAGTGGCCAGGGCAAAGCCCAGTGTGATGGAGATGTCCCAGGCCCGCAGGCTCAGATAGACCATCGAGGGCAGGCCAAATTCACCGCCAATATCGCCATATAGCGTCTCGATCGAAAACCCCCCCGAGAGGGCCCCAATGGTGAGCAACCCCAGTACCCCACCTACCAAAGCCCCGCTCAAACACAGGAGCAGGCTTTCCAGCACCACCATCCGGGTTACTTTGCCTGGGCCTGCACCCAGCGCCACGATCACGCCAAACTCGCGGGTGCGTTCCAGCAAGCTCAGGTAAATGGTGTTGACCACCAGCAGCCCGGCCAGCCCGAAAAAAATCCCGGCAAAAATCAGCACCAGCGGCTCGAGCAGGTCGAAGATTTGTGCGATGGCCGGACTGGCCTGCCGCCAGCTTTCCAGGCTCAGGCCTGGCCCCAGGCTGGCGGCGAGTTGGGGCTGGAGGGTGACCAGCCCGGCATCCTGGCTAAAGCGGGTGAAGGGAAAATGCAACTCGATGCGGGTGGCGCTGCCCGGTGCAGCCAGCTCCTGTGCTGCAGCCAGCGAGATGAATGCACTGCGGGTTTCGGTGGCGGCATCGGGAAAGCGTAGCAGCCCTACCAGCTTGTAAGCCCCGGCGCCCCGTCCTAAGGTGCCAGGGGCATAGACATAGACCGGATCACCCAGCTCCACCTTGAGCGCTCTTGCCAGCGATGCGCCCAGGGCAATGCCGAGCAGATCGCCTGTTTCCGGCAATTGCCCCTCGGCCAGGTATTGTTTTACAAAGCGTTCACGCAGTTCAGGGGGTTGTTCATCACCAATCAGCAAGACCCCCCTGGAACGGGTTTCGCCTGCAACCAGGGCGGGAATCTCGAGGGCCACCACCCGCTGAGCCTGGGTCTGGGTTGCCAGCCGGGCCTCCACCTGCGCCGCACCCCGAATGAGCAGGTCGCGGAACTCGCGCTTTTCACGGTAATCGGATACCCGCACTTGCAGATGCCCTACCGAGGCGGTGAGGTTGTTGTAGATACCGTTTTCCATCGCCCCTAGAAAGCTGAGGTAGACCAGTGTAAAGAACACCGCGAGGCCTACCGCTCCCGCTGTCATCAGGCTGCGCCCCCGGTGCCGCCAGATATTACGCCAAGAAAGGCTGAACAGGTTGAACATCATGACCTCGTTTCTGCTCTTTGTAGCGGTATTCTTTCTGAAAACCGCTCTAGCATCCGGCCTCGAGAGCCCGCACCGTAAAGCAGCTTTCGGGGATGTTCACGCCGAATTGGTAGTCGCTATAGATCACACTGGTGCGGTGGCCTGGACGCAGCAAATCTTCCACCGTGGTTTGCACCGGGAAACTGCGCCCGCTTACCTCCACGTACTGGGCAAAGCTAATTTTGCGTACGGCCTGGCCTCGCTGATCGAAGAACAGCACTTCACGCGGCACAAAACCAGGTTTGCGGGCCTGCAAGACCACCTTGCCATAAGGGGTAGGGGCCTGGGGCCTGGGCGTGAGCTCGAGGGTGATGTTATCGGCGGTTTCGGCGCTGATCCGAGCGGTGAAGTCCTGCTCGAGGTCACGCCCCGCTAGGTCGCTGTAGGAGAGGTCGGAACCCAGGAAGCTATCGCTGCGCCCACTGGGGGGCAGCCGCAACACCCGTTTGAGGGTGGGGTTGTAAATCTGGATGTTGTCCCCCACCCGCAAGAAGGCTTGCCCGGCCTCGCGGGCTGGGGCTTTGACCCTCGAGAGCGCCCGCTGGTTGCCATCCGAGACCACCTCGAGCACGTACTGGGTTTGCCGATCGGGGCGGGTTACGCTCAGGGTCAGGGTGGCCCGCACGCTCCCACCGCGCTGGTTGTCCACAATGGCTTTCAATACCGCCTGTGGGTCGGTGGCTGCACTGCCCAGGCTGCACAAGCCCAAGATCAAAAGCAACCAGAGTCGTACATTCATAGAGTTCCTCCCCGAAAAGTTGAGGGTGATGGTGCGAAGTATGTGGCCTACTCTGTTCGCATGGCCTCAGCCGGGTTGAGCCGTTGCACCCGCCGGGCCGGGATCAGAATGGAGAAGAACGCGGCCAGCACGATGGTAAGGGCAGCATAGAGGGCATAGACCGGGCTTTGGGCGGTGTAGATTTCGCTGCCGGTGCCCAGGATTTCAAAAGCGCCGCCATAGCTGGCAAAAACCGGGCCCAGCACGTTCTGGGTCGCCATCCAGAGGTTGAGTGCATAGCCCAAAATCAGCCCCACCACCCAGCCGATGCTGGTGGCAAACACTGTCTCGAGCGTGATCATCTGCGCCAGACGATGGGGGTTCATGCCGATGGCCCCCATCATGCCAAACTCGCGGGTGCGTTCAAGCACACTCACCAGCACCGTGCTGGTCACAGCCAGCGCCGCGAACAAGGAAAAAATCATCCCGATAAAGAAGGTGGAACTCTGCTTGGTGCCAATCGCCGAGGAGAGTCCGCCCAGTAGCTGGGTCAGGTCGTAGGCCCGCAGGTTTTGCGGCAGCACCGGTTGCAGGGCCTCGGCAATCCGAGCTTCCTGACCACGGGTCACATCGAGCGCTACCCCGGTCGCGGTTTGCAAGCCGGTCAGCACCCGGGCATCCTCGAGGTGCACCAGCACCGTCCCTCGGTCTACCGGGGCAATGCCCGAATCTACCAGCCCCACCACCTGCAACCCCAGGGCTTGCGGCCCTGCCAGCGCCGAGGTATCCAGTACCACCCGTTCACCCAGCCGCGCATCCAGTCGCTCGGCCAGTTGCCGTCCCAGAACCACTTCACCAGATTTTTCCAGCATGCGCCCCTGGGCAATGGCGGTGGGGATGTTGCTCACCCTGGCCTCGAGCAGAGGCTCTACCCCCCGGGCCCTGGCTGCGTCGGCGGTATAGGCCGAGCGGATCAGGGTGGGAAACTCGAGCCGGGGCGCAGCGGCATTCACGCCGGGCTGCGTTTGTACCTGGGCCAGAAAGTCCAGGCTGGGCAAGCCTTGTTCGGGGTCGGGGTCTTCGAAATATTGCGGGGTGGTGATGAGGGCTGGTGCACTCAAAAAGCGGGCATTGCCAATCTGTACCGACTGGGTAAAGCCATCCTGTACCCCCCAGAACAACACCGTGGTGATGGTGGCATAGGCCACCACCAGTACCAGCAGCAAGGTGCGCCGCCGATGCCGCCAGAGGTTGCGCCAGGCCAGCCGGGACAGGGCAGTGGCGCTCGCGTTTTTGAGTGTCATTGGAACCCCCTTGGTTCAACTGCCGAGGAGCGACTTCGCTTTGGTTTGGGTTTTCCCCCATGATGGCGACGTTTTTCCAACCGCTCGAACATTCCCTTTAGCTCTTCCTCAAAAAAGCTATATATTTGGTGCATCTCCAAGAGCCGTTCACTTCTTTCCGGCGGAGCAGTTTCCATCAGTTTGAGCCCCTTTTCGGCCAGTTGTTTGTAGATAACCAGACTGGCCAGTCCGTTTCTGACTCGTTGCGTCCAGATGCCGGGACGGATGCGGTAAAAATCACTCCTGGCACCACGTTTGGGAACCTTTTCAATCAGGTGCATTTGTGTCAGCAGCCGGGTCATGGTACTGATGGAGGCCTTGCTCACGCCTAGGGTTGCGACCAGTTGGGAGGGGGTCTGTTCGGGCGGATCGCAGACCATTAGCCAGCCCAAAATTCGCCCAGCTACCCGGGGAACCCCAACGGCTTCGTAGGCGAGGGCGAACTCCTCGACAAAATTGTGCAAGGCGTCGGACATATCCTGGAGTTTAGTCGGTTTTGTATGTTTAGTCAATACTGAACTAAACTAACCATAGGCTTTGTGGATACCGATTCAACAAAACATGTAGAAACGGGGCGAAATCAAGCTCACCCCGTTTCGGACAATGGGTTTGCAGGTCAAGTAGCCGTTCTGGGGGTTCCCAGCCAGTCGTAGATCAGCACCGCGGCGGCAATCAGGTTCACCACGATGTTCCAGCCGCCAGTGGGCAGGCCCAAGAAGCTGGCATTGAAGAACCCGATGATGGCCAGCGCAGCATAGACCAGGCCGATGATGGCCGCTACCTTGTGAGCCATCTGGTCATTGGTGAAGTAGCCGTAGAGCAACACTACGGCGGTAATCAGATAGACCAGCGCCAGACCCGTAGTGCTGGGGATGAAGCCCAGAATCAGGCCGCTGGGGGCGAAGAACAGCCCCAGCACCCCGAGTAGCACAAACACCAGACCCATGAACAGGTCAATTGCTCGAGCTGACATAGATTCCTCCTTCGACACTTGCTCAGGTGTCCTTCACTTTCCGATGCCTACACTTTGACCGTGGTCTTGATCGGGATGGCCTTAGCTTTAGCAATCTCGGTTTTGGGCAGCGTCAGGGTGAGCAGCCCGTTTTCAAACACCGCCTCGGCCTTATCGGTCTGCACTTCACTGGGCAGCACCACCGAGCGCTCAAAGCGGGTGTAGCGGTGTTCGCGTAGGTGGTAGTTGCGATCTTTCTTCTCTTCCTCCTTCTTGGCTTCGCCATGAATCCGCAGTACGTCGCCACGCACCTCAACCTTGATGTCTTCGGGTTTGAGGCCGGGAATCGAGGCTTTCACCAGGATGTGGTTGCCCTCTTCGTAGATGTCGAGTGGCATGGCAGCCACCTCTTTATCGAGGAAAGGAAACTCTCGACGGAACAGGCTTTCGTCAAACAAGCGCTCGATTTCCCTCCGCATGGTGTCCATTTCACGCCAGGGATCGAAACGGGCCAACATAAAGCATCCTCCTTGTCATTCAAGCATGGCGTGTGGTGGCTACACGCCGGGTGGGGCTTGGGGTTTGTCCTCTGGGGTTACGGTTTGCCACCTCAACCGGAACCCTCGAGGTTTTTAGATCAGGCGTGGGCTTTTTCGGGCTCGACTTTATCCGACTCGAGAGCGGTCTGGATGGGGCGTATCAGCAACAACGGCACCGGGGCACGGTGCGCGACCCCTTCGGCGACGCTGCCCAGCAATAGGCGTTCCAGGCCAGTGCGCCCGTGGGTGCCCATCACGATCAGGTCGGTGCGGTTGTCACGCGCATAGTCCACAATCACATCGGCTTCACGCCGGGTTTGGGCTTTGAGCATCGCAGTCTTCACCCGTGGGGTGGTAGCCAGCTTGCGGGCATGTTCCACGATGGCTCCCCCCTGTTCCTCCATAGCCTCGAGGGTGTCTTGCCAGTTGAAGGCGGTCATGTCGCCCCCATAGGGGCCCACCATCGGGGTGGGAGGGGGGGGAACCACGTGCAAAATCTGCAACTCGGCCCCGAGCTGTCCTGCCAACTGGTCGGCCAGCTCGAAGGCCGGGCGACCTGTCTCGCTGCCATCCACAGGGGCCAGGATATGCTCAAACAAGCCCGTGCTGGCCTCCACCTGGCCGTTGCCCCGCACCAGCATCACCGGCATTTTAGCCAGCCGGCTTACCCGCTCGGCCACACTACCCAAAAGCATCCGCCCCAGCCCCTCGCGCCCGTGCGTACCTATCATGATCAGGTCGCAGTTGCTGCGATTGGCGAGGTAGACGATACCCTCGGCAATGTCGTCAGCGTGCATGGGTTCGGTGCGCAGGTTTAGCTGCATCTGCTGACCCAGCACCGCCCAAGGCTCTAATATTTCCTCGGCGCGACGCTTCATGGTTTCGGCTGGGGCCGCCAGTCCCCAGTAGGCCGGCGGAACCTTCAAGACGTGGGTCACCACGACCTGGGCATTCAGCTTTTTGGCAAATGCCAGACCTATCCGTCCGGCCCGTTCGCTACAGGATGATTCATCCACCGCGATCAGGATTTTGCCGAACATAGACTCCTCCTTATCCTGAAGTTAGACCAGGGTTGTTACCAAAGCATTACCAGCGCGGCAGTCCGGCCAGACCGCCAAACACCTTGTGCAAGCGCTCCTCGGCAGGCCCCCGGACAAACTCGAGGCGGGTTCCATACGAAGCCGCCAGCTCCGGCAGTACCTGTTTCAGCGCCACATCCTCGATGTGCCCTGCACCGTGGGCCACCGCGCCCTCCATGCTGCCCCCCACCCAGCCATCCGGGGCGCGGTAGACCTGGCCCTGGGGGTTCCAGGGGGCTACCAGGAGGTGCAATCCTCCTTGTTGCAAGAGCTCGAGGGTCTGGTCGAGCCCGGCCACCCCCCGCTCGGCCAGCTCATCCAAAAGCCGGTTTTCCCGCTCGCGCTCGAGGGGTTCCAACACCCCCTGTATCAGCCGCAACACCTCGCCCGCCTGGGTGAGGGGGGTGGGTAAGGAAGGCAACGTAGCCAGCACCCGTTCACGAAGCCGGCGCGGGAGCAGTTCTTTGAAAACCAATACCTCGGCCTTCTGCCCGATCAGCACCAGCCGCTGGATATCGCGCTTGGAGAGGGTTTGCTCGAGCAGACTGGCCATCCGTTTGTAGAACCGATGCGTCCAGGCTTCCAGGCGACGCTCGAAGCGGTCGGTATTGGCGGCTGCCCGGTGGACGGCCCCCTGGCTGTAGCGTCGTCCCGCGCTGTCTTGTGTTAGCTGGCTCCAGTCCTGGGTGGGTACGGCGCGGAAAGCCCCTGGTAATTCCTCAATCTCGCCCAGATAAACCTCGAACATGCGCCACTTCTCGCTATCGAGGAAAACCACTCCAATCCGCTCGTACTCGTCCAGCAGGTAAAGAATTGGGGTCAAGTAAGGTTCACCCCAACGGGCTTCTACCCCCTGTACCAGTGGCAGATCTACTTGCAGGTCGTAGGTTTCCATCCAGCCGGCAGCAGCAAAGATGACCCGATTGCGGGCTTGGGGCAGGTCACGCTCGAGCGCCCCCAGCACCTTCTTGTTCACCTCCGGTGGAGTTTGTAGAGCCTCGAGCGCAGCCCTGGTTCTTAGCACATAGGCTTTGCCCCGATTGTCGGGGTTGGCCGGGTTCACGTCCAGATACAATGACAATACTGGAGCCACCCTCGGAGCCACAAACTCGCGGATGTAGCGAGTGCCTTCCTGGGTCAACATGACAACCTCCTTGCTTTGTCTTGGGCGTTATTTAGTATCGCTTGTACCCTCCCAAGCTGATTGAACCCCATATCAATTACCCATCCATTACCGGTTGGTTTTTAGCCCACGTTGAGTACCCTCCAGCTTTGATGGTGTGTATTGCCTGAAACCATCAAAGTTGAATGATCCAGGCCTGTTCAACGCACCTTGATGCCTCAAGCCTGCGGGCTGTTTTCCACTCAGTCCGCGAACCTCGTGATGGAGGGTGGTGGGGTTGCCCTGCTTGATGTATTCGGCCAGCTCGTGGGTCTCGGGCATGGGCGTATCGCCCAGTTCTTCGTGCAGGAATTTCACAAAGCGACGGTAATGCTCGATGGCCCCGTAGCGATCTCCCATCACGGCCCGGCACCACATCAGGCGCTGGTGATAGTTCTCGCCGATATAGGGGTCGGTCTTCAAGGCCCGCTCGAGATAATCGCTGGCAGCCCGCCAGTCTTCCAGATCGTAGTGAGCCAGCGCGACTTCCAGCAAGGCCTGTACATAGGCGGTCTTGTGCTCCTCGCGGGCTTGCGAAACCCAGTTGGTCGCGAAACCCGGCAGATAATCGCCCTGGTACAGCGAGAGGGCCTTATGGTAGCTCTCCAGACGAGCTGCATCGCAGGTAGCGCGGTGACCCTCGGCAAGGGCCTGATAGAAACTGAACAGATCGGTACTGCGCAGAACCGCTTCGACCAAGCGGTAGCGCCCATGATCTTCCAGGATGGCCTCGGGGTTACCCAGCGCAGCACGAATGCGAAAAATGGTTACCCGAAAGCGGTTGTTGGTCACCGGGTCGGGATCGAGACCCCACAAGGTCTCGAGAATTTCCCCCTTGCTGCGGCCTTCGGGATAAGAGAGCAGATAGAAGAAGAGTTCCTCGGCGGTCTGGGCATGCCACTGCGCGGGATGCCCCGCCACCAGCACCTCCACCTGGCCCAGGGTGCGTACCCGGAGCGCAGGCACTGCCTGTTCTGAACGGGACTGCCACCTTTTCATGGCTTAAGTCTGTTACAAATCCATTACCGCTTCATCCGCCAAATGGAGTAGAAGCGTCTGAGACAATGTCTGGAAGGTTATCAAAAGAGCTGAAATTTTGTTCGTAAAGGGTTTGTATGGCAAGTGTCTCCTGCTGTGGGGTTGCCCCCTTGTAGCGTCCTTGAAGAGAAGGTTGCCATAACCCTCAACACCCAGCCCTGCAACCAGCGGTAACACCCTGGTAATGCCCTGGATGCATTTTGGACGCAGGTAGGTATTGAACCGACAGGAGGTGCTTGTGTTTCGTCACATCTTGGTTCCCGTGGGGCTGGGGGCGGGCAGCCTGGCCGCCGCCCAACACGCCCTCAATCTTTCCCGCTGGCTGGGCTGCAAGGTGACGTTGCTGCATGTGCTCGAGAACGCCGATGGTTCGGTTTCCGAGACCTTCGCCAGGATGGCCCAGGGGGCGCGTCGAAAGCCCACAGTGTTGCTGGTGGAGTCCCAAAGCCAGAGCATTGGCGAGGTAGTAGCCCATACAGCCCAACAGACCCATGCCGACCTGATCGTTATTGGCTGCCATGACATGCCCCGGCAGGCTTCGGAGGTGTTGGGAGCAGCAGCCCAGAGTATTGTGGCAGGCTCTAAAGTGCCGGTTCAGGTGGTTCCCAATGCAGAGCTGCCGCAAAGTAAGCCCTGGCTACAACGCCTTGCAGTCGGTGAGGTACATGAGGTTTGATGGGTTATCGTGGAAATCTCGCATGGTTGGCGCTATCCCGAAGCGCTCGAGCCCCTCTTGCAGCGTATTTCTCCCCGCGACATCGCACTTTTTCACGGCAAGATTGACCTCG
>JBBIUP010000063.1:0-11898 GCA_037440185.1 Meiothermus sp.
CAGCCCACCTGGGAACCAAAGAATTCCATCGTTTGCGTATCGGGATAGGTAAACCCCCTAGACCCGAGGATGGTGCGGGCTGGGTACTGACGGGTTTTCACCCCGATCTTGTATCGGTGATGGACAAGGTGATCCAGACGGCTGCCGAAGCAGTACAGACCTGGGCCACCGAGGGCATAGATGCCTGTCAAAAGAAATACAACGGCCTTAACCTGGCGCCGCTCAACCCTATCGAGCCTGAACAGGCCAGTTGATCATCTTCATCTGGATTCTTAAACACGTGTGTATCGACTTTTCTCGACCATTGTGCGATTGCTTTGAGGAAACGCCTAACCGAAGCGTCCAGTGATATAGGCTTCGGTGCGCTTGTCTTTGGGGGTGGTGAATAAGAGGTTGGTGGGACCAAATTCCACCATGTCACCATTCAGAAAGTAGCCGGTGAAGTCTGATACCCGGCCGGCCTGCTGCATATTATGGGTCACGATGGTAATGGTAACGTGGTTCTTGAGTTCGGTTAGCAGGTCTTCAATGGACTGAGTAGAGATGGGGTCTAGTGCGCTGGTAGGTTCGTCCATCAACAAGACTTCGGGTTCAACTGCTAGAGCCCTGGCGATGCACAAGCGTTGTTGCTGTCCCCCTGAAAGGCTCATGCTGGGCGCATTGAGTCGGTCTTTGACTTCATTCCACAAAACAGCCTGACTCAACGCGCGTTCTACAGCATCGTCCAAAAGAGATTTTTTGCGAATGCCTACCAGCCGCAAGCCTGCCACCACGTTGCCATAGATGGAGAGGGTCGGAAAGGGATTGGGTTTTTGGAAAACCATTCCGATCTTGCGCCGCACCTCCACTGGGTCTACCCCAGCGGCATAGACATTAATGCCATCTAACAAGACCTCTCCAGTTACACGGGCGCTGGGGGTCAGGTCATGCATCCGGTTTAGGGCACGCAGAAAAGTGGTCTTACCACAACCCGAAGGCCCAATCAGGGCAGTCACTTTGTTAGCGTAGATCGGCATGTCTACGTCTTTCACGCCTGCTTTCTGCCCGTACATTACGGTCACATGCCGGGTTTCGATGCGGGTTTTGAGGCTGGGATCAAGGGTCATGATCTCGGTGTGCCCGGTCTCGGGACTGGCCATGGGTCTGAATTCGCTCATCATTGACTCCCTTAGCGCCCGCGGGTCACCCAGCGGGCCAACAGGCTGGTTAACACAACTAGACCTAACAGCACCACCGCTGCTGCCCAAGCCTGGCGGTGCCAGTCTTCGTAGGGGCTAATTGCATAGGCATACAGGCGCAACGGCAAAGCGTCCATGGGCTGCGATAGGTTGTAAGTGAGCAAGGAGTTCCCGAATGCGGTAAAGATTAACGGGGCAGCTTCTCCTGCGGCCCTAGCCGTTGCCAATAACAACCCAGTCACCACCCCTGCTCTAGCCGCTGGCAAAACCAGTGACAAAATGACCCGCCAACGCGGCAAGCCCAGGGCCAGCCCAGCTTCACGGATGTTCCAGGGCACCAGCTTGAGCACGCTCTCGGTAGTTTTGGCAATGATGGGGATCATGATAAAGGCCATGGCCAGCGACCCCGAAAAGCCTGAAAAGGAACCCTGTACTTTGACCACCAGGACATAGGCCAGCAATCCCTTCAGGATCGCGGGCATTCCGTTGAGGGTATCGGATAGCAGGCGCAGGGTGGGATTGAGTTTATTGTCGGGATATTCAGCCAGCAAAATACCGGCTGCGATGCCAAAAGGGGTGGCCATCAGCAAGCCGACCCCGGTGATGATGAGTGTGCCGACGATAGCTGGAGCCATGCCACCTCCCAGTTCGCCAGGGGGTTTGGGGCCTTTGGTGAAAAAGTCCCAGTTGAGTGAAGAGAAGCCGTTGACCAAAGCATAGCCAAGTACCAGCGTAAGCGGCAGGGCTGCCAGGATCGTTCCGGCAATCACCACAATGAGGATCAGACGGTCGCGGGTGTAGCGTGCTTGAAGATTGCGCATGGTTTCTCCTCTAAGCCCGCTGATCCCCTACTTTGAGTTTGTTGAGCAGATAGCTGGCGGCGGCATTGACGATGAATGCAATCAGGAACAGATAAAAGCCTACCCCGATAATAGCCGAATAGTGGAGATCTTCCACGGCTTCCTTCATCTCGAGCGCGATTACGGCGGGCATCGTCGAGGCTGGGCCAAAGAGGGTGTAGGGCAAAATGTTGCCATTGCCAATGACCATCGCGACCGCCATTGTTTCGCCCAATGCACGACCCAGAGCCAGCATGGCCCCGGCGAAAACACCACCCCTGGCATAGGGCAAAATGACAGTCTGCATCACCTCCCAGCGGGTTGCACCCAGCGCGTAGGCCCCCTCGCGTTGGGCGGCTGGAACCAGGGCAATCGCGTCCCGCGAAAGCGCAGCTGTGAAGGGTATTATCATGCTGGAGAGGATCACGATGCCGGTAAACATACCGTAGCCTGCGGGATTGCCCAAAAAAGGTGACAACCCAGGAGCATTCTCGGCAGCCCACAGGAAAGCAGGCAGATAGATAATCTCGCGCAGGAAGGGAGCCAGCACAAAAATACCCCAGATGCCATACACGACACTGGGTACAGCAGCCATCAGGTCTACCAGGTAGTTGATGAAGCCAGCCAACCAGCGGGGAGCGTACTCGGCAGTAAAAATGGCTGCCGCAAGAGCCACGGGAACCGATACAACCAAGGCTGCGAGGCTGGTGATAAGTGTTCCTAAAACGAATGGCCAGATGCCAAACTCGAGTTTCAGTGCCGGATCCCAGGTAGTTCCGGTCAAGAAACCAAAAAAACCTTCTTTGTTGATGGTTTGCGACCCGCCCAAGTACAGGTAGTAACCCAACCCCAGGGTCAGGGCGACGATGCTAAGAGCCAGAAGCAAAACCACGCTTAGAAAAATACGATCGCCCAACACGCGGTAAATCGCCGAGGGCTGCTGTTTGATAATGGAGGATTGCACTGGGGCCTGTTGCATGCGCACGCCTTTAGTTTACAAAAGAGGTGGGAGCCTGCGAGACTCCCACCTCCAACACGCTTAGCGGCCTACAATCTCCCGACCGATGGGTTTACCCTGGAAGGTGATACGCGAAATCATGGCCAGTGCACGGGCCTCTGCCGCGTCGGTAATACGGGCGTAGGTGAGGGGCTCATTGAACTTTTGCGCATCGGTCACCATCCACTTGAGCAGTTGTACAAAAGCCCTGGCTTCGGCCTCGCTCTTGAAGGCTTTGTTTTTATCCAGTTGTTCGTAGACCAATAGGTAGGCGAAGCTGGAAACGGGATACCCATCGACAGCTTGGGTATTGGTTAGGGAAACCCGGGCATCACCCGGCAGCACTACGTTGGCGGCAGCGGTAATGGCGGGTAGTTCAGCCACCATAAAGCGGCCCGCGCGGTTTTGCACGGCCCCAAACTGGATGCGATTTTGTATTGCGTAGGTTACTTCGTTGTAACCAATGGCGCCCGGCGTGTTACGCACCACACCTGCAACCCCTTCGTTGCCGCGCCCTCCTACTTTGTTGGCGGGAATCCAGTTTACGCTGTTACCCCGCCCCACCTTCTGCGCCCACTCGGGCGAAACTTTGGACAGGAAGTCTGTCCAGACAAAGGTTGTGCCCGAACCGTCGGAACGGTGTACTACGGTGATGGGTAGCGCTGGTAGACGCACACCAGAGTTGAGAGCGGCAATGGCTGGGTCGTTCCAGGTCTTGATGTTGCCCAAGAAGATGTCGGCCAGTACCTCACCGTTAAAGTTCAGGCGCTGGGTTACGCCGGGCAGGTTATAGGTAGGCACTACCGCACCCAACACAAAGGGAATATTCAGCGCAGGTGAACCGGTATTCCGGCGGATATCGGCCATTTGTTGGTCGTTAAAGGGGTTGTCGGAGACGCCAAAGTGTACGGTCTGTTCGATAAACTGGCGCTGTCCCCCCCCCGAGCCAATGGACTGGTAGTTGACACGAACCTGGTTGTTGCTGACTCTCAGGTATTCGTCAAAATACTTCGACAAAACTGGGAAAGGAAAGGTTGCCCCGGCCCCGGTCAGGTTGACCTGGGCCAGACCAGAGCTAGCCAGCCCTAGCAGCGCGGTTGTTGCGATTAGAAGTTTCCTCATCAAAAGCCTCCTTGGCAGTGGGCGATGCAGCACAAATCCAGTGCTGCTTTCCGACAAACAGCTTGTCAGCCTCATGTCAGGGGATTGTCAGGAGAATGGCAAAAAACTGATGATGAACGAGAGATTTGGCCTGTGTGCTACCCGTCTAGCCCTGTTTCCAACTATGCTGGTAGCGATGCAGTGGAGTGGGGCAATTTTGGCAGGGGGGCTCTCCAGCCGGTTTGGCCAAGACAAGGCACTCTATATTTACAGGGGCAAGCCGTTGATCGCCTGGGTGATGGACTCGTTGGCCGAAGCATCGGAGTGTTTTGTGGTTGCGAACCGCCCCTACCCAGGGTTGGGGCAGGTCTATCACGACCTTAGGCGGGGTGGGGATACCATGTCGGGGCTGCATTCAGCTCTGGCGCATGCCACACAGGAGTGGATAGCAGTGACGGCCTGTGATCAACCCTTTCTGAGCAGGGACTTTTGGCGGTTTATGCTCGAGCATACCAGGGCAGATATCCGGGCCGTGGTAGCTTCTTCAGGCAATTTCTTGGAACCTCTGGGGGCGCTGTATCACAAATCGCTCGAGGGCGAGGTCTTGCGCCACCTCGAGGTAGATCAACTCAAGATGCAAGCACTTTTGCGTAGCATTCCCCATGTGGCGCTGGATAAGACCGAATTGGAAGCCCGTTTTGGAACCCACTTATTTCTCAACGCCAACTACCTGAGCGACCTGCCCGCCTAGTTTTCTTGGCAACATGACCATAATCACTCCTTTCAAAAGCTGCTATTTAAAATGTGGTACTTAACATTGCATCTATGGTATGAACGCTATAGTTACACCAATATCTTCGTAAACAGAGCAAGATCACAATGAATTACTGGTTTGGAACAATAAAACATGCACACTCATTTGTAGATAAGTCAGAACCAGAACCGACCAAGTGTATTCTCGATTAATATTGATGCTCACGGCAAATTGACATATAATCACCTCGCACCCATCAGTGCAAACAAAGATCGCTGTTTTTGTTAGGAGGAAGCAGATGAAGCGACGTGACTTTTTGAAGAAAGCGGGGATTGGCGCCGTTGCCGCTAGCACGGTGTTTGGTCCGGTCTATGCACAGACTGCCCAGCGGATTCGCTGGCGCATGGCCACGAGCTGGCCTCGCTCGCTGGATACCTTGTTTGGCGCGTCAGAGACTGTGGCTAAGCGGGTTTCCGAGCTGACCGATGGCCGTTTCGAGATTACCGCCTTCCCGGCGGGTGAAATTGCACCGGCTTTGCAGGTGCTGGACGTGGTGCAGGCCGGCAACGTCGAGATTGGCCACACCGCCAACTACTACTACATAGGCAAAAGCCCTGCGCTGGCCTTCGACACCGGACTACCTTTTGGTCTCAACCCCCGCCAGCAAAACGCCTGGCTGTATTTCGGTGGTGGCTTGCAGGCCATGCAGCGGGTAATTGCCGACTTCAACGCCATTACCTTCCCTGCCGGCAACACCGGGGTGCAGATGGGCGGCTGGTTCCGCAAGGAAATCAAAGCCCCCGAGGACCTCAAAGGTTTGCGTTTCCGCATTCCCGGACTGGGCGGTCAGGTCATGACCCGCCTGGGAGCCACCGTCCAAACCTTGCCAGCTGGCGAAATTTTCCTGGCACTCGACCGGGGTGCCATCGATGGCGCGGAGTTTGTCGGGCCCTACGACGATGAAAAACTGGGCCTCAGCAAAGCAGCCCGCTTCTACTACTATCCTGGTTGGTGGGAACCGGGTTCTACGGTCTCGACCATCGTGAACCTTGAACGTTGGCGCAGCTTGCCCAAGGCATACCAGGAGGCCATTATCAGCGCCAGCAGCGAAGCCAACGATAAAACCATGGCTGAGTACGATGCCAAGAATACGCCAGCCCTGGCCCGCCTGCAACGTGCAGGCACCCAGTTGCGGCCCTATCCCACCAGTGTACTTCAGGCAGCCAACAAAGAATCCACCGCCTTATTTGACGAAATTGCTGCCAGAGATGCCACCTACCGTGGCATCTACGAAAACTGGAAGAAGTTCCGCGACGAATCCCGCCGCTGGTTTGCGCTCAACGAGTTCCGCTTCGATGATTTTGTCCGCACTTTGCGGTGATGCTGATTTGACCCCATCCCCTACAACCCTGTAGGGGATTTTTTTAGTTGACGGAACCCGGCTGGCTCGTTAGCATAAGCAAGACCAAAAAGGGAGTTAGCGAAATGTGCGTACGGATTGTTTTACTTAGGGGAGGCCGCGTTTGAAGGCGCTGATTTTTATAGCCCAGCTGATTGATAGCCTCAACGAATGGGTGGGGCGCGTGGTCTTATGGCTGGTGGTGCCAATGATCGCTATTGGGGCCTACAATGCCATTGGGCGTAGCCTGGATAAAAGCATTGGAACTCGCTTGGCCTCCAATACCTATTTCGAGCTGCAATGGTACCTTTTTTCCCTCATTTTCCTTTTGATGGTGGGTTATGTGCTTAAACACAACGGCCACATTCGGGTAGATGTGATCTATGCCCGCCTGAATGACCAGGGCCGGGCCTGGGTTAATATGCTGGGATCCATCTTGTTTTTGGTACCCTTCGCCCTGATTCTCTTTTATGTTACCCTGCCGCTGGTGGCGTTCTCGGTGCAGGTGCGCGAAGTCTCCTCCGATGCCGGTGGTTTGCCCCGCTGGCCCCTAAAGCTTGTGCTCCTCCCAGCCTTCATCTTGTTGGCTTTACAAGGCTTTTCCGAGTTCATCAAAAACCTGGCCTATCTGCGTGGAGCGTTGCCCCAGCCCCCCTACAAGACCGATAGGGAGGTGGCTTAGATGGTGTTTTCCGGTGGTGGGGTGGAGCTTTTGGGCGGAGCGATGTTTATCGCAGCCCTGGCGCTGATTTTTACAGGCTATCCAGTGGCTTTTGCGTTGGGTGGGGTAGCCCTCATTTTCGGCGCCATTGGTATTGGCATCGGTGAGTTCGACATTCGTTTTGTGGGTAGCCTGCCCCAGCGCATTTTTGGTATTATGTCCAACTACACTCTGTTGGCTATCCCATACTTTATTTTTTTGGGGCTTGTACTGGAGAAATCCAAGCTGGCTGAGCAACTTTTGGACACCGCTGGACAGCTTTTCGGGCCTTTCCGGGGAGGGGTGGCTATTGCGGTGGTGCTGGTCGGTACTTTGCTAGCAGCTACGACTGGGGTAGTGGCTGCCACGGTGGTAGCGATGGGGCTCATCTCGCTGCCGGTAATGCTCAGGTACGGCTACAGCAAGCCCCTGGCGACCGGGGTGATTGCGGCCTCAGGGACCCTGGGCCAGATTATTCCGCCCAGCATTGTGCTGGTGGTGCTTGGTGACCAGTTGGGGATTAGCGTAGGTGACCTATTTTTGGGTGCTCTGATACCGGGGCTGATACTCTCCGGCAGCCTGGTCTTGCTGGTGGCCCTGGTGGCTTTGTTTAGGCCCCGTATGGCCCCTGCCTTACCGCCGGAGGCTCGCCCGTACCGAGGCTGGGAGCTTGCTCGGCGGGCCCTGGTGGCCCTGGTGCCCCCGGTGTTGCTGATTTTGTTTGTGCTGGGCAGCATCTTCATTGGTATCGCAACCCCCACAGAGGCCGGAGCAGTGGGTTCTATCGCTGCGCTGTTGATGGCGGCCTCCTATCGCCGGTTGAGCTGGAAGGTGTTTCGCGATGCCGTGGTCGAGACCGCCCGCTTTACCAGCATGGTGATCTTTATCCTGATCGGGGCTACCGCTTTCAGCCTGATTTTCCGGGGTCTCGAGGGCGACAAGCTGGTCAAGGACGTGCTGGTGGCGTTGCCCGGCGGCGAAATGGGGTTTATCATCTTTGTGATGATTCTGGTCTTTGTACTGGGCTTTTTTATTGACTTCTTCGAGATTGCCTTCATTATTGTGCCGCTGGTATTGCCGGCAGCTATTGCGATCTGGACGGCCCAGGCTGAGGCCTTGCAGATGGCCGGCAACTACGATCTTTCTACTGAAGCCTTTGTACAGCAGAAGCTTTTATGGTTTGGCATCATCCTGGCCATGAACCTGCAGACCAGCTTCCTAACCCCACCATTTGGCTTTGCCCTGTTCTACCTGCGCGGGGTAGCTCCGCCGGTGGTCAAGACCACCGATATGTACAAAGGGGTGATACCCTTTATCTTTGTGCAGCTCATCGTGCTGGCGATTGTAATCGCCTTCCCCAGTCTGAGCAACTGGTTGCCCTCCCTCCGGGGGGTGCCGGGAGGCTAAGGGATCAGCAGCACCTTCCCGGTAGTCTCACGGCCTTGGAGTGCCCGATGGGCCTGGGCAGCCTGGGCCAAGGGGATCTCGGCTCCGATTCGAATTTTGAGCTTGCTTTCCAAGGCCCAGCGCATCACATCGCCAGCCCGCCACTCCAACTCCTGGCGGGTCTGGGTGTAATGCCAGAGGGAGGGTCGGGTTAGGAACAGACCCCCCTTCTGGTTGAGAATTTGTGGGTTGAAGGGTGGAACCGGCCCACTGCTTTGACCGTATAGGGCCAGCATCCCGCGAACCCGCAGGCTGTTCAGACTGCCTTCCCAGGTGGACTGTCCTACACCGTCGTAGACTACATCCACGCCCTTGCCACTGGTAATGTCGCGGGCCTTTTGATCAAACCCTTCGTAGGGCAGCGCATGATCAGCCCCGGCTTCCCTTGCCAGGGCTCGTTTCTCCTCCGAAGAGGCAGTGGTAATGACGGTGGCCCCAATCATTTTGGCCATCTGGATCAAGAGCAACCCCACTCCGCCCGCCCCTGCGTGGATGATGCAGGTTTCACCAGCTTTGAGGGGATAGGTGCTGTGGGCCAGGTAGTGGGCGGTCATGCCCTGGAGCATCCCGGCTACTGCAATTTTGGGGTCTAGCCCCGCAGGTATGAGCACCAGTTTTTCGGCAGGCACCACCGCGTACTCGGCATAGCCTCCCTGCACATTGGAGTACACCACCGCGTCGCCGGGCTTCACGCTGCCCACCCCAGGCCCTACGGCTTCGACGGTGCCAGCACCTTCCTCGCCCACCGTGAAAGGGGTGGGCAGGTTATACAAGCCTGAGCGCTTGTAGGTGTCAATGAAGTTGACCCCACTGGCCTGAAGCCGAACCAAGGCCTGGCCTTCGCCAGGGGTGGGGGTAGGGATGTCCTCTAGTAGCATGGCCTCGGGGCCGCCGGTTTGGTGAACGCGAATGGCTTTCATACTTATAGCCTATTGCGGATAGCCGATAGCTGATTGCTGACCGAGGCCACATTTTGACATCTGCCCTATGGCCTTGCCGAGAGGGCTATAGAAAACTCGAGAAGGTGTTTTCGTGGGCGGTTAGGGGATTGGCTGTGGGAGTGTCAACTCAGCGCAGTTTGAATGGTAGGGTGCCCCTGGCCCCCACCCCGCCCAGCACCTTCACCAGGGCATTCAGGGTGGGGGTACGGAAGCCATAGGTCACGAAGGCCGGTTTGCGCAGGCTCAGGATGTGGTAGGGGTTCCATAAAGCGATGTGGGTGGCCCGTTTGTCTAGCGTGAAGGCATGTTTGAGTAGCTGGGTTTCTTGGGGGCTCAGGCTGCCACGACCTACCGAGACGACCAGCAGGTAGTCAGCTTTGGCGGCGGCATTTTCCAGTTCGCTTCTAAACGTATCGGCTTTTTGCAGGTCGTAAACAAACTGGCTGACCTTGACGAAGCGGGTTTTCAGCAGGCGGGCAAAATCCTTAACCGCGATGGTCTCACCGTAGGGGCCTGCTTCGAAGGTGCTACCTGCCGAGACTACTAAAATTCGATCTGAACGCCTGGGACGCAGCGGCTGGCGATAAGCAGTGATGCTTCGCAAGGCTACTTGCTCCATGAGGGCCTGGTCGCGTTTCTGCTGGGCCACAGCGTAGGGTTGCACCAGTCCGGGAAAGCGCCCGGCTGCGTCCAGCAAACGCAGTTGGCTCAGGTTGGCCTGCTCTTCGGAGAGCGAGCCGTTTTCCAAGGCTTGTTGGATGGCGGTGGCCTGGGCAATATGCACTTCGGGCTTGCCCAGCGACAAGATCATGTCGGCCCCAGCCTGAAGGCTTTTTACGGCAGCCTCGCCGATGGGGTAGTTTTTGGTGATGGCTTTCATGTCCAGTGCATCGGTGACGATAATGCCCTTGAAGCCAAGTTTTTTGCGTAGGAAACGAGTCAGAATTTTTTCTGAGAGCGTGGCAGGGTACTGTTTGTCTAAGGCTGGGAAGCGGATGTGGGCGCTCATGATTGAGCTGATGTTGGCTTCTACAGCTTTGCGAAAGGGATACAGTTCGGTGCGCTCGAGCTGTTCCAGGGTCTTATTCACCACCGGCAAATCTAGATGGGAGTCCAGCGCAGTATCGCCGTGCCCAGGGAAATGTTTGACAGCCGCCATCACCCCGGCACTCTCGAGCCCCCTGGCCCAGGCCAGCGCCAGCCTGGCTACTTTTTTGGGATCTGAACCAAAGCTGCGGTCGCCAATCACCGGGTTTTTGGGGTTGGTATTCACGTCTACCGAGGGCGCAAAATTCCAGTTGATGCCCAGCGAGATCAGGGTACGGCCTACCGCCGCCCCTACCGCTTCGGCGGTTTGGGCATTCCCTACCGCGCCCAGGGCCATGGGAGAGGGGGCCAGGGAGAGCTCCAGTACCCGTTGCACGGCCCCGCCTTCCTGGTCAATCGCAATCCAGGCCTGTGGCCCTAAAACCGCTCGAATCTCGGCTACCAACTTGCGAACCTGGGCGGGGTTCTGGATGTTTTTGCGAAACAAACATACCCCCCCAAAGCGGTAGCGCTCGAGGTGGGCGCGGGTGGCCGCATCCAGGGTAGGGCCGGGGATGTCTACCATCATCAGACTGGTGGCTAAATACAGGCTTAACATGGGCTCCTTTCGGGCTAAACGTGAGCCTATAATCCATCTTGACCTATATTACCCTGGTTGGCTGCCACATACCCCCAAGGCCATGGCTACTTTGAATCCAGGTGTAGGATGTCTTTGTGCCGGGGTGTTTTGGATACAAAAGGCGTGGGCTTTCGAAACCTGGGTTGGCTGTCGGGTCAGGTGGGTAAACACACCGCTGTTCCGAAGGGGATCGCCCCTTCAGTCCTGGTAGATAATCTCCTATCTATCGGGCGGCCATCTGCCCAAATTTGGGTGTAGCTCTACTTTGCGCTACATTTCGGGTAGATTGAGAAACAAATTGCATCCGACTTATGAAGCGCGTTCTGCTCCTGCCCTGCGACACCCGCCCCCCTACTTTGGAACTGCCCCACCAACTGGCTAGGGTGGCCGGATTGGAGATGCGCTCGCCCTCACTGGAAATTTTGAACCAGATGAACGAACCCGGCAATACCGCGGCCATTGCAGAGTGGCTACGGCGCGAGGCGCCTGCGGCCGATGTAGCCATCGTAACCCTGGAAACCCTCTGCTTGGGTGGGATGATTCCGGCCCGACGGGTTTCGGATAGCCTGGAAGAGACCTTGCAGCGGCTCGAGGTGCTGCACGAAATCAAGCACAAGAACCCCAGCCTGCGTATCCTGGCCCATGGGGTGGTGGTGCGGGTTGCCCACGACAACGACCCGTTGGAAGAAAAGCCCTACTACGGTGAATGGGGTGCGGGGCTGCGCAAGGTTTCGGAGTGGATGGATCGCCTCGAGCGTAAGACGAGGCCACCACACGGCAGAACATATCGAGAAGAGGGTACGAACCTGCTCGCGCCTGGCGGCCTCGAGCGTAAGACGAGGCCACCACACGGCAGAACATATCGAGAAGAGGGTAC
>JBBIUP010000063.1:11998-15242 GCA_037440185.1 Meiothermus sp.
GAACCTGCTCGCACCTGGCGGCCTCGAGCGCCGCATCGCCGTGGAACAAGGGGTAGCCGATGCCCAGATGGAGCTGGATCGAGCCCGCTTGCACCTACCCAAAGAGGTCTTGCAAGACTGGTTAGAGACCCGCGAGCGCAACCATGCCCTGCATATGGCGGCGATAGATTTGCTCAACCAAGGTGTCCTGGAGCATCTCTGTCTCACCCTGGACGACACCACACCTTATGGCCTGGCTGCTCGAGATCGAAGGAGGCTCGAGGCCCGCCTGGACGAGCTTGGCCTGTGGAGCGAGGCCGATATCTACCCTGGAGCCGACGAGGTTGCTGCGGTTTTGCTGGCACGGGCACTGGTCAATTACTCCGGGCGCAAGACCAAGGTCTTGGTGCGCTATCCTTCGGTGCGGGCCCAAGAGGCCGAGCTACTCTACGAAGATCGCCCGTTGGGCGAGCTGGTCAAGGCGCATATACGGGCTGCGGGAGGGGTGATGGTGCAGACTGCAGAGGAGGCCGACCTGGTTTTGGCAGTTAACGCACCTGCGATCCGGCAAGCCCACCACCAGCCCGACTTTGAAACGGTGGACACCGCAGCCCGCCATTTGCCTGAGTTCGTGGATCGGCTGGTTAGCGATCAAGCCGCTGGGCGAATGGTGGCGGTGGCCGATGTGGCCTATGCCAACGGGGCAGAGAACCGCTTGGTACAGTTGTTGTTGCAGTCGGTCAACCTGCCTGGACTGGCCGGCTATGCGGCCTGGAATACTGCTGGCAATAGCCTGGGTAGCGCAATTGCAACGGGGGTGTGTGCCCTGTATGGCGACGACCCGGTTTCGCTGGCCGAAGCAAATTTTTCTCGACTGGTGGACGACTGGCTCTACCAGAGCCGGGTGCGCTCGGAAGTGCGCGACAAACTGACCGAAGAAATCGGCAAGCCGCCCAACCCTTTCGATCTGGGCGACCTTAAGTGGGGGGCCGAACTCGCCATTGATCAGCGTCTTACGCCTTTGGCGTATGGGCTTTGGCAGCAGTTTTTCGCTCCCAGCTTGCCCGGGGTCAAACTGGAGTGGAGCCGCCCCAGACTGGCCTGGCCTCGCTTGTTTACCGGGGTGTTTTGGTTGCGGTTGGTGCGGGAGGAAGGGTGATGCGGGATTTGCAACGGCTGTGGGTTCGCTGGAAAGAGCTATCGGCTTGGAGGGATCTAGAGGCCCTGCCTTTTGTGGGGGAATTTCAGGCTGCCGGTGGCCCCCGGGTGCCCATCCAGCCCGGCGACCTCTGGCCTGACCGAAGTTTGCCGGTACACCTCTTTTTCGAGGTAGCTGTGCCCTCCTCCTGGGCCGGGAAACCCGTTTGGGTGCGGCTAAAGCCGGGTGGAGAGGGGTTGTTGCGTGTCGGCGGCAAGCCCCTGGGGGGGCTTAACCTCTACCACACCGAGTACCCCTTGCTGGAAGAAGCGCAGGGGAGCGAAAGGATACCGCTCGAGGTTGAGGCCGTGCCCAAGGGTTTATTTGGGACACCCACCCTGCAGCCCAGGCTCGAGGAAGCTACCCTCTTGGTTCCCGATACCCAGGTGCGCGAACTCTGTACCGACCTGGGCTGCGCCCTGGATGCGCTGCCACAACTTCAGCCCGACCTGGCCCAACTCCTGCTGGATGCGCTGAGCGAAACCTTTGCCCGCATCGAGCTTCCACGCAGCCCAGCGCGGGAATACCTGAACCAGCTCGAGCGTTCCGACTGGGCCAGGATGACCACACAGCTTTGGGAAGAGTGGAAATTGGATGGGCCGGGTATCGCCCTCAGGACGGAACACCGCCGCAGCCTGGAAACGGCCCGAGACTTCTTCCATCAAGCCCTGGAGCACATCCGCCGGCGCTACCCTGCCTCGGGCAAGCTGCTGCTCTCGGGCCATGCGCATATAGACCTGGCCTGGCTGTGGCCGAGCTCCGAGACCCGGCGCAAGATTCGCCGTACCTTTGCCACCGTCTTGCACTTGATGCAGCGTTACCCCGACCTCTATTTCAACCAGTCCAGTGCCCAGGTCTATGCCTGGCTCGAGGCCGACGACCCGGCCCTCTTCGCCCAGGTCAAACAGCGTGTGCAGGAGGGTCGCTGGGAGTTGGTGGGAGGGATGTGGGTCGAGCCGGATGGCAACCTGCTCTCGGGGGAGTCCTGGGTGCGGCAATTGCTGTATGGACAGCGCTACTTTCAGCAGAAATTCGGCCAGCGATCCCGCGTGGCCTGGCTGCCCGACACCTTTGGTTTTGCCGCCAACCTGCCCCAGCTTTTCCAGCAGGCGGGCCTTCCTTATTTTTTCACCACCAAGCTAAACTGGAACGAGACCAACCCCTTTCCCTACGACCTGTGGCAATGGGAAGGACTGGATGGCTCGAGAGTGCTGGCCCACGCCTTCTGGAACCCCAACGAAAGCTACAACGGGAAGCTGGAAGCCCTCGACCTGGCGGGTACCTGGAAGAACTTCAAAGGCAAGCGCTACCACGACACCTCATTGCTCACCTTTGGCTATGGCGATGGGGGCGGTGGCCCCAGCGCACAGATGCTCGAGCGCTATGGCCGCTACCGCGAATTCCCCGGCCTGCCCAGTGCGCAGATCGGGCGTGTGGACGAGTTCTACCAGGGTGTGGAGAGCAGGAGTGCAGGGGTCGAGGGAGAAAAGACCGAAAACCAGTCGAACCATTCTGGCAGTTCGCTGCCTCCCCTCCCCATCTGGAACGGCGAACTCTACCTCGAGCTGCACCGTGCCACCTACACCACCCAGGCTGCCCTCAAGCAGCTTAACCAGCGCCTGGAGCAAACCCTGCTGGAGGCGGAAATGGCCTGGACATTTGCTTCACTCAAAAAAATCGATCCCCGCCTGACGCTGGATGAACCCACCTATCCGACCCGCGACCTCGAGAGCTTCTGGAAGGTCTTGTTGTCGCACCAATTCCACGACATCTTGCCCGGCTCTGGCATCTACAGTGTGCCCCAGGAAGCTGTCGAAAGCCTGCGGGCGGCCCTGATTCAGGCCGAGGAAGTGCGACAGGAAGCCCTGGGGCTGCTTTCCGCTGAGGTGCGCAAAGTTCATCCCGAGGCGGTGGCGCATCTGGTGGTGTGGAATTTCAGCACCTCGCCACGCCCCTTGCGACTCAAGCTGGAGCGCCCCACCGAGCAGTTCTTCCGTTTGCTCACGACTACCGGCGACGAAGTGCCCTACCAGGAGTCGGGCTCGTATATCCTGATCGCCGCCGATC
>JBBIUP010000064.1:0-14946 GCA_037440185.1 Meiothermus sp.
TTTGTATGATTCGCAGCAATGCAGCCTTTGCTCAGGCTAAAAAACATCACCAAGCGTTTTCCGGGGGTGGTGGCCAACGATGCGGTGAACCTCGAGGTCTACCCCGGCGAGGTGCTGGCGCTGCTGGGCGAGAATGGTGCGGGCAAATCCACCCTCATCTCGATCCTCTACGGTCTCTACCGCCCGGACGAGGGGCAGATTGAGTTAGAAGACCGCCCTGTACACATCGCTTCGCCGGTGCATGCACTCAAGCTGGGCATCGGTCTGGTGCCACAGCACCCCATGCTGGTGGGTCGCCATACGGTGGCCGAAAACCTGGCCCTGGGGATCGGAAATCCGCTGTTCCCGGCCCAGCGGATCGTGCCGCTGATCGAGCGAATTGCCCAAGGCTATGGGCTGCAAATTGACCCCAAAGCCCATGTATATCAGCTTTCGCCGGGCGAGAAGCAGCGGGTCGAGATTGTACGGGCTTTGCTGCGGGGAGCCAAGGTGCTGATTCTCGACGAGCCGACCAGCGTGCTGACCCCGCAAGAGGCCGAATCCCTCTTTAAGGTGATGCGCGAACTGCGCTCGGCGGGTAAATCGCTGATCTTCATCTCGCACAAACTCGAGGAGGTCTTGTCCATCGCCGACCGCTGCACGGTGTTGCGTCGGGGGAGGGTGGTCGGTAGCATCCCGACCAGCGAGGCAAACAAACCCAAGCTGGCTGAGATGATGGTGGGGCGCAATGTGAGCTTTGAGCGCAAGCGGGGCGTTCCGAAGCTGGGCGAGGTGTTGCTGAAAATAGAAGGCTTACAGGCGAAATCCAATCGTGGTCTCCCGGTCTTGCGGGAGGTGGACTTCCAACTGCGCGCGGGCGAGATTCTGGGGATTGCCGGTGTGGCAGGCAACGGCCAGAGTGAACTGGTAGAGGTGTTGGCGGGCTTGCGAAAACTCGAGGGAGGGAAGGTTCATCTAGCAGGTCGTCCCATCGTCCCCAACCCGGCGCAATTGTTCGCGCAAGGGGTAGCGCACATCCCCGAAGACCGCATCCACATGGGTACCGTACCTGGCATGAGTGTGGCCGAAAACCTGGCCCTGCGCGAGTTTGACAAGGCCCCATTGGCTAAAGGGTTTTTGTCAAATCCAGCCGTCTACACTGCCCGTGCCGAAGCTAAAGTAAAGGAATTTGCGGTGGCCACTCCCAGCATTCACACGCCTTCTCGGCTGCTTTCGGGGGGCAATATTCAGAAGGTAATTCTGGCCCGTGAACTTGCCGCCAACGCTAAGCTGATTCTGGCCGTACACCCCACTTATGGGCTTGACATCGGTGCTACCGAGCAGGTGCACCAGGTGTTGCTCGAGAAAACCTACCAGGGGGCTGCGGTGTTGTTGGTCTCGGAAGACCTGGAAGAACTGCTCTCCCTCTCTGACCAGATTGCGGTGCTCTACCACGGTACGCTCAAGGGCCCCTTTGCAGTAGAAAATATCTCCCGCGAAGAGATCGGCCTGCTGATGACGGGAGGGGTGGTGTGATGGCCGGTGGTCGAGGCTCGAGGCTCGAGCCCATCGCGAACCTGCAGATAACTGGGTTGGGGTTCCATCCTGTATGCCGCAAACCCAATAGCTCGTTCTGGCCAGCCCCAAGCCCAGCGTCGGAGATGCCGCTATGAGGCTCGAGCCCCTGGTCAACCCTTCGCGCTACCGCGTGCTGTGGGTTACCCTGGCGGCTGTGGGCGTGGCTTTTGTAATTGCCGGAGGGCTTTTTGCGGCGTATGGCTTAAACCCCCTCGAGGCCTACCGTACCATGCTGACCGGTACACTTTTCGACCCCAAGGGTATCCAGGAAACCCTCCGCCGCAGCATCCCACTGCTCTTGATTGGGGTTGGCTTGACCCTGGCTTTTCGCACCCAGTTCTTCAACATTGGGGCCGAAGGCCAACTGCTGGTAGGAGCAGTATTTGCCGCAGGAGTGGCTTTGTTTTGGCCCTTGCCGCCCGTGCTCAGTTTGCCTGGTATGGTGCTGGCTGGAGCCCTGGGCGGGGCGCTGTGGTGCTTGATCGCCGCCTGGCTCAAAAGCCGCTTGAGCGTCAACGAAATCCTCACCACCCTGATGCTCAACTACGTAGCCCAGTCGCTGGTGATTTTTCTGATTAATGGTCCCTGGAAGGGTAAGGACGCCAGGGGCTATATCTACTCCGACCGCTTTGCCGAGTACCAGCAGATCGCAGTTTTCCCTGGTACCAACGTCCACTGGCCTACCTTGTTGCTGGGGGTGCTGCTGGCGCTGGCCTTGCAGTTTGTGCTCAACCGCACCACCGTTGGTTTTCAGATGCGGGTGGTGGGGGAGAATCCCGGTGCGGCGCGTTATGCAGGCATCTCCTCGGCCAGGGTGCTGCTCTGGATTGCCCTGATCACCGGCGGGGCTGCGGGGCTGGCGGGGGTGGGGGAAATTGCTGGCATCCACCACCGTTTGATCGAGCCGATGCAACTCTCCTCGGGTTATGGCTTTACTGCCATCATTGTGGCCTGGCTAGCTCGAGGCAACCCAGCGCTGGTGCTGCTCAGCGCACCTTTGATGGGCTTGATTCTGGCCGGGGGCGATCTGCTCAAGGTCAGCCTAAACATGCCCTTCCGGGTGGTGGATGTGTTTAGCGGGGTGATGCTCATGTGCTTGATTGGTTCGGAGATTTTCTTGCGCAACCGTGTTCGCTGGGGCCGATGAGCCCTCAAGTCTACCCCGGTAAACTTTGACTCGAGACCTGTGACCTCAGACACTGCTATGGAAGAAATCCTGAACGCCCTCGCCAGAGCCTTTTCTTTCGGCACACCCTTGCTGATTGCCTGCCTGGGGGCCATCATCAACGAGCGGGCGGGGGTAGTGAACCTGGGGGTAGAAGGCATGATGGCTCTGGGGGCGCTGGCCGGTTTTGCGGTGGCTTTTGGCAGTGGGCTGGGTGATGGCAACCTCTGGCTTGCGCTGCTGGCAGCCATGCTGGCTGGGGCGCTGGCGGCTTTGTTGCATGGGTTTGTTACCATCAGCCTACGGGCCAACCAGTTTGTCTCGGGCCTGGCCCTCACCATGCTGGGCTTGGGGGTAGCCGGCTTGTTGGGCAAACGCTTTGAGGGGCAGCCCTTGTTCAACCAGCCCCCCGAATGGCCCTTCACGCTGGGGGCAATTGGCCTGGCGGCCTTGCTGGCTTTTGTTTTCTACGCCACCAAAATTGGCCTCTCGCTGCGCTCGGTGGGCGAAAACCCGGCTGCTGCCGACCTGCTGGGCATCAACGTGCTGCTGGTTCGCTACGCTGCGGTGGCAGCAGGTGGGTCGCTGGCCGGGCTGGCCGGGGCCTACCTCTCGCTGGTCTATCGCCCTTCCTGGACGGACGGTATGACCGGAGGGCTGGGCTGGATTGCGGTAGCGTTGGTGGTTTTTGTTGGCTGGAGCCCGCTGCGGGCGGTCTTCGGGGCAGTGTTTTTCGGCCTACTCTACTACCTCCAGTTCAGGCTCCAGGGCCAGGGCGGGATTCCTTCCGAAGTGTTTGCTAGTCTGCCTTACATTCTGGTTATACTTGTGCTGGCTTTGTCAGGGCTGCGTAGGCAGCAGGGCAATGCTCCTGAAGCGCTGGGAAGACCGTATCAGCGGGGCGAACGCTAGAGCACTTGCTTTAGCCCGTATATCCATACAAGGGCATGTTTGGATTGGGCAATTGGAGGGTTGCATGGGAAAAAGTTGGTTGGTAAGTATCGTAGCGGCCTTGGGCCTCAGTTTTGGTATGGCGCAACAGACCAACCTCAAAGCCTGCTTTATCTATGTGGGGCCGGTAGGCGATGTGGGCTGGACTTTTGCCCACGATGAAGCCCGTCGGGCTGCCGAGAAGGCTATTCCGGGCCTCCAGACGCAGTTTGTCGAATCGGTCAAGCCCGCCGACACCCTGGCCACAGTAGATCGTCTGGTTTCGGGCGGCTGCAACGTGATCTTCACCACTTCCTTTGATTTCATGGATCAGACCCTGGAAGCCGCCAAGAAATACCCCGATGTGATCTTCGCCCATGCCTCTGGCTTCAAGCGTGCCCCTAACATGCTGACCTACATGGCCGACTTCTACCAAATCTACTACCTCAACGGTCTCATGGCGGGTGCACTCACCAGGAGCGGCAAGGTAGGCTATGTGGGGGCTTTCCCGATCCCCGAACTTAAGCGGCATATCTCGGCTTTTGCCCTGGGGGTGCGGGCGGTGAACCCGCGCGCTACCGTGAATGTGAAGTGGATCAATGCCTGGTTTGACCCGGTCAAGGCCCGTGAGGCTGCCGAAGCCCTGATGGCCGAAGGTAACGACATCCTGGCCTTTACCGAGGATACCGCCAGCGTAATTCAGACTGCTGCCCGTCGTAAAATCCCCAGCTTCAGCCACTACAACTCGATGTACCGCTTTGCCCCGGATTACGTGGTTTCGGGCCAGATTGTGGACTGGGGTGTGCTCTACATTGACCTCCTGCGTAAGATTCAAAACGGCACCTACACCACCAAAAACCTCCAGAACGTGGACTACTGGTGGTTGGCCCGCGAGAAAGCTGTGATGCTAGGGGCCCAGACCGGCATGCCTATCAATCCCAAATTTGAGGCTGCCTTGAAGCGGGCCACCATGACCGTGAACGGCAAGCGCATGAGCGTGTATGACCGGGTGATGGAACTCAACAAGGACATCATGAGCGCCAACCCCAAGTGGGATCCTTTCACCGGGCCCATCCGTGATCGCAATGGGGTGATACGCGTCCCGGCAGGCCGCCGTATGACCATCAAGGAACTCAACGAGATGCAGTGGATGGCTCCGGGGGTAGTGGGTCAGGTGCCCGACGAGCCGAAGTGAGTTTTGAGGTTTCATCGAGCGTGGGGCAAACCTCGAGGTTTGCCCCTGGTTTTTGGCTGTCATGTGGGGGTCTTTTGTTATTCGATTCGTAAAAACCCCATCACCATTTGTAATACCAAGTCTGCGTTTAGGTGACCCAACAAGCAATAGAAGAGACCCTCGAACGCGCCCCAGGCAAAGTTGCTTACGCAATTCCGGCCAAGCCCGAACCTACCGGCATAGTCGCTTACGCGATTCCGGTATAACCGGAACCTAACCGGCGCGACAAGGGACGCGTCTAGCGTCACTCACGCGCAGAGATAGTATATTATTCAAGCACTCTGTAAAGAATCCGGTTGAAATGCCTTGTTTAGCCAGTAGCTCCCGGCAAAGGGGAAGGGTTGACCGGCTTTCTTGTCAACGCAGGTTTGACTGGCCTGCGACCCAAGACTTGCGACACTGAATTGCGCTGAAGTACCATGCTCGGAATACAGGTGAAGTATGAGCCCAGAACTATCCGAACTTCAATATGCGGTAGATGTAGCGATGGGCCGCCGCCCTGGAACCCTATTGCTGAAGAACGTGCGGCTAATTAATGTGTTTAGCCACCAGATTCAGCCCACCCACATCCTGCTGGCCGGGCCGCTGGTGGCGGCAGTTGGCCCGGAGTATGCCGGTGCCGAGGCTGCACAGGTGCTGGATTTACAGGGCTGTCATGTGGCACCGGGACTGATTGATGGGCATGTGCACCTCGAGTCCTCGCTGGTCTCGCCGGCCGAGTATGCGCGGGGGGTGGTGCCCAGGGGTGTGACCGGCGTGGTGACCGACCCCCACGAAATCGGCAATGTGGCAGGAGTGCCGGGGATCGAGTGGCTGATGGAGGCCAGCGAAGGGCTGCCGCTGGAAGTCTGGATTTGTGTGCCTTCCTCAGTTCCCTCCACACCGCTCGAGACCAGTGGTGCAACGCTGGGTCTGGCAGAGATTAAACACCTGTTGGGATACCCGCGGGTGGTGGGCGTGGCCGAGCTGATGAGCTTTCCGGCCATCCTGGCTGCCGAGGCAGGCGAGCTCGAGAAGGTGATTCTGGCCGAGCGCTTCCGCAAATCGCCCGAAGGGCACGCCCCGACCCTGACCGGGCGGCTCCTGCAGGGCTACCTGGCCACCGGCATTGCCTCCGACCACGAGAGCACCAGCCTGGAGGAGGGAAGGGCCAAGCTCGAGGCTGGCTGTTTCTTGATGGTGCGCGAAGGCTCTACGACCCGCAACCTGGGGGCCCTGGCTCCGCTGATCCAGTCTCAGCACTGTGACCGCATCGGCCTGGTGACCGACGACCGTCTGCCCTCCGATTTACTGCGGGAGGGTGGGGTGGATTTCCTGGTGCGCAAGGCCATCGCACATGGGGTAGACCCGATCTATGCCATACGTGCTGGAAGCTGGAATGTGGCCCGCCACTACCGCCTTGGGCGCCGGGGAGCTGTTGCGCCGGGGTTCCAGGCCGATCTGGTGGTTTTGGACGATCTACTCAATTTCACTGCAGCCCAGGTCTACCAGCGCGGCAGGCTGGTGGCCGAACAGGGCCGGCTGGGCGTTGAGCTGCCCAAAACCAGGGTCTCGGCGGTGGTGGCCCATACGGTCAAACTGCCCGACCTGCAACCCCCAGACCTGCAAATTCCGGCCATCTCCGGCAAGGCTCGAGTGGTGCGGGCTATTCCACATCAAGTCCTGACCACCGAAGAGCACACCCGGCCTACCGTGCAAAATGGGGAGATTGTGGCCGACCCCAGCCGCGACCTAGCGAAACTGATTTGTCTCGAGCGTTACGGCAAAAACGGCCAAATTGGCAAAGGCCTGGTGACGGCCTTTGGCCTACAAAAAGGGGCGCTGGCTTGTACGGTGGGTCACGACCACCACAACCTGATGGCCATTGGCATCTCCGATGCCGACATTGTGACAGCGGCCAAGCGGCTGGAGGCCCTGGGTGGTGGGATGATTGCGGTGTGCGATGGCGCGGTTTTGGCCGAGCTGGCCCTCCCGATTGCGGGCCTGATTACCGACGAGCCACTCGAGGTGGTGAACCGAAAACTCGAGGCCCTGGCACATGCGGCCCAGTCTTTGGGCGTGACCATTCCCGACCCCTACATGGTGCTGTCGTTTTTGGGACTGGCGGTCATCCCCGATCTGCGCCTGACCGACTTTGGTTTGGTAGATGTCCACAAAGGTGCGCTGGTGCCGCTGGCAGTTGAATAGTGCCGGTTTCGTACAATAGTTCTGCTGCCATGACCCTGATTCTGCGCGGACTTGTTGTTCACACGCCCAAAAACCCCTTTCGCGAAGCCCAGGCCCTGCAGGCTTTTTCCGATGGTGGCCTGGTAATGGAAGCGGGAAAGGTTACTGCAATTGGCAATTTTGCCGATGTGGTCGGGCAGTACCCCGACGCACCGGTACAGGACTGCCGGGAGGGTCTCCTGCTGCCGGGTCTGGTGGATACCCACGTGCACTACCCGCAAACCCGTGTGATTGGGGCCATGGGCTACACGCTTCTGGACTGGCTGGAAAAGCGTACCCTACCCCTCGAGGCTCAGCTTTCCGACAACAAGCTGGCCCGCGAACTGGCCCGGGAGTTTGTCCAACTCCTTTTGCGCAACGGCACTACCACCGCCCTGGTGTTTGGCTCGCACTTCCAGGGGGCCACTGCCAATCTGTTTGGGGCCGCCGAGGATGTGGGTTTACGCATCATTGCCGGGCAGATCTGTTCGGATCGGCTATTGCTACCCGAACTGCACACCACGCCCGAGCGCAGCTATGCCGAGCAAAAAATGCTGATCCAGCGCTTTCATCGGCGCGACAAACTGCGCTATGCGGTCACGCCGCGCTTTTCGCTCTCAGCTTCCGAGGCCCTCCTGGAAGTCTGCCAGGCCCTGCTGCGAGAGCATCCCGACCTGCACTTCACCACCCACATCAACGAAAACACCGATGAGATCCGTTCGGTGGCGGGGCTGTTTCCCTGGGCGCGGGACTACCTGCATACCTACGACAAGTTCAACCTGGTCACTGAGCGCTCGGTGTTTGCACACAATGTCCACCCCACTGAACCTGAGCTGATGCGGTTGGCCGAGGCCAGGGCTACCGTGGCCCACTGCCCTAGCTCAAACGCTTTTATTGGCAGCGGCATCTTTCCCATGAACCGACACCTAAAGCACGGCGTTCGCTTTGGGCTAGGCTCGGACGTGGGGGGTGGCACCGGATTCTGCCTGCTCAAGGAGGGCCTGACGGCCTACATCGCCCAGCGCTACGCCGAAGATGGTGTGAACCTGACCCCAACCCATCTGCTCTACCTGGCTACCCAGGCCGGAGCTGAAATTGTGGGGTATGGCGAGGTGGTGGGTAATTTCAACATCGGCAAGGCCGCCGATGTGCTGTGGATCAAGCCCGAAGCCAGGAGTACCCTGGAAGTTCACTTCCGTCATCTGGACTCGGTAGATCAGCTACTGGGATCGCTCTTCACCCTGCATGGCGAGGCCAAAGTAGAAAAGGTCTGGCTGGATGGGCATGAGGTGGCCCTGGACTGACCAGATGGTATGGTGGGCCGCATGGAGCAAGTGTACGTCCTTCCTGCATTGGTATTCCCACCTGCCCAAGACCAACTCATTCCCCTGAATGGCCCGCTGCTAGACCAACTCGAGCGGGAAGGTTTTTTTATGCTGCGTGCCAATGCTGAGCAAGACCCCAACCACCGCCAGGTTATCCCCTATGCTCTGGTGCGGTACGGTGGGAGATATTTTCTGATGCGCCGTACCAGGGGCGGAGGAGAGGCTCGCCTGCACGACCTGTATACATTGGGCGTGGGCGGACACATCAATCCTGAAGATGTCGGCGACAACCCAGTGCTGGACGGCCTGCGGCGGGAGCTTCTAGAAGAAGTGGCGGTTCGTCAATACACGGCGCGACCGGTGGGTTTCATCATCATGGCCGACAGCCCAGTGAGCATGGTACATGCGGGAATTGTGTTTGAGGTGGATTCCGAGGACGAGCCCAGGGTGGTCGAGGTGGATAAACTGGAGGGGCGCCTGGTTGGCCTCGAAGAAATCTGGGCGGTGTATGAAGGGCTCGAGGGCTGGTCGAAGGTGGTGGTAGATTGGCTCAGGGCTAGATGTTTTTGAAAGCCAGAACCTCGAGAGCATCTTGGCGGTTACCGTCACAACTGATCCGACGTGGCGCCGACAAGATTTTAATCGAATAGCCAGCCTTAGTGTAAAGCTCGTAAATCCGATTGGTGAATTGGTTGGAAATAACCACAGGGCCGTTATGACGCTCCAAGTATTCAACCAATCGAACCTGATCGGCCCAAGAAAATCCTCCTGGGCTGTATTGCGTGAATTCAACATCATAAGGTGGGTCAGCATACACGAAAGCGTCGGGATCGATTTCAAGACCGCTGAAATCGCCGGTTTGAAATTCCCAGTCCCGGAAAACTTCTTTATAGCCCAAAAAGTTGGTTTGGTAGTTGACCGCCTTATACTTTCCAAATGGCACATTAAACTCACCAGAAGCATTGAAGCGGCAAAGTCCATTGTAGCCCGTTCGGTTGAGATAATAAAACAGCGCTGCCGCTTCAGCAGTATTGGCTCTCTTTTCATGGATGAGTTGATTGAAACGCTTGCGATAGCCCAGATAGAATTCTCGCTCGTAAACCATTGGTATCGAAATTTGCAGCCCACGACGAACCCACTGATAAAAGTTGATCAGATGTGGATTGGTATCGTTTAGCAGAGCAGATTTGGGTCTTAGGCCCAAAGTAACCCCCATTCCGCCAACAAAGGGCTCGACAAAAAGCCGGTCACGGTGTTTAGACCAATACGGCTCGAGATGTTTCACCAGCCAGCGTTTCCCTCCAGCCCACTTGAGCAGCGGAGGCAGACCAACCCTAAAAAGTGGTTCGGCTACCATTGGTCACCTCATTCTCTACAAAAAAACCGCTTGAACCATAGCTCGGCGTATTCCTCACGCACGAATCCCTCAACCATTGCCCAGCGTTCGTAAGATTGGCGAAAACCGGCTCCGGAAAACACGACGATGGAATGAACACCCAACAAACGGTCTCGTTTGGCTTCTTCAAGGGCCCGAAACAACTTGTCTTCTGCTGAGCCACTGGTTTTTTGTTCTTTACATTCAATGTAGAGGTAGGGTTTGAGCTCACCCTTTTCCTTTCGCAGGACAGCAATATCTATCCTTCTATCAGCTTCTCGAATAGCACTGCCCAGGGGTGAAGGGTACTCCACTTGCACCACGTATTCGTCTAGCTCGCAATTTTTTAGAGTTTGCTCCAACAAAGACTTGATTCGTTCGCGCAGGCTTGCGGACATACCAAGAGTTTATGATAGGAACCATTTTCTGAACAGATCATCTGAAGAAGACAGAACCAAATCTGCTAGACTTGGCTTTCCAGTTGTTATAAACTTTGACTTGGTATAAAAATAGCTAACCCAAAGCTATAACCTTTTTCGCCTGGAGGAAACAATGCGAATCAAGAAGATGGGTGTGGTGGGGTCGGGCACGATGGGGGGGGCAATTGCATCGCTGGCTGCTTCGGCGGGGGTGCCGGTGGTGATGCTGGATGTTCCTGGCAAGGAAGAGCCGCTGGAACTGGTTAAGAAGGGCCTCGAGCGACAACTCAAGGCAAAACCAGCTTCCTTTATGGATAAAGGGCGGACTTCCTTGATTGAGTTGGGTACAACCGAGCAACTCGATAAACTGCGAGACTGCGACTGGATTGTCGAAGTCATCATAGAGAAAGTTGAGCCCAAGCAGGAATTGTTCGCAAAGCTGGAACAGGTTGCACCCCGCTCAATCATCTCGTCCAACACCTCGGGCATCCCGATGAAGACACTGTTGGAGGGAAGGGGCGAAGCTTTCCGCAGGCGCTTCCTGGGCACCCATTTCTTCGCCCCGGTGCGCTACTTGCACCTTTTAGAACTCATCCCCACCCCCGATACCGATCCGGCGGTGCTGGAGGCGATGCGCAAATTCGGCGAGCGCATTTTGGGCAAGGGCACCGTCATCTGCAAGGATGCGCCCGGCTTCATTGCCAACCGCCTGGGGGTGTTCGGTATGACCCAGGCTATGGGCCTGATGATGTCGGAGGGTCTGACCATTGACGAGGTAGATGCCCTCACGGGCCCGCTGATGGGCCGTCCCAAGAGCGCCACCTTCCGCACCGGCGATATCTCTGGTCTGGACGTGCTCAAGCTGGTCTCCACCGAGCTAGCCCACACCACCGGCGAGGACTTCAAGATGCCCGACTGGGTGGAAAATCTCATTGCCCAGAACAAGCTCGGCGACAAGACCGGCGGCGGCTTCTACCAGAAAGTCGGTAAGGACATCCTTACCTACGACTACCAGACCGGCGAGTACAAGCCCCAGGCTAAGCTCCGCACCGACGAGATCGGGGCCATCAAAGACTTACCCCTCAACACCCGTCTGCAAAAGGTGGGCGAGCTGCCCGGCAAGTACGGCGCTTTCACCCGCAAGCTGTTCCTGACCAACGCCCATTATGCCCTGGAGAAAGCCCAGGAGATCGCCTACGACATTGTGTCGGTGGACCGGGCCCTCGAGTGGGGTTTCGCCTGGGAGCAAGGCCCCTTCAAGAACATGGACGCGGTAGGACTGGATACGCTGCGTAAAGGTTTCGCCGAGATGGGCCTCACCGAGCCCGAACTGCTGAAGAAGGCCCAGGGCAGCTTCTACAAAGATGGAACCTACCTTGGCTTCGATGGGCAGTATCATCCCATTCCCACCGAGGAGGGCGTGATCCGGCTTTCCAACCTCAAGAGTGCGGGAAAAACCCTCCTGGAGTCCAAGGAGTACGCTCTCCTGGACCTCGGCGACGGCGTGGCCCTCTTCGAGAACCGCGCCAAGATGGGTACCCTGGGCGAGGGGCCTGTCTCCGGGCTGCACAAGGCCCTGGACTGGGTGGAGGCCAACGGCTATGAAGGGCTGGTGATCTCGCACGAAGACCCCCGTACCTACTCGGCGGGCGCCAATCTCGCACTGGTGCTGATGGCTGTCCAGGAGGGAGCCTGGGACGATATGGAACTGGCTACCCGACGCTTCCAGCAGACCTCGATGCGTCTGCGCCGCTCGCCCTTCCCGGTGGTCTCGGCCCCCTTCGGCCTGACCTTGGGCGGCGGGGCTGAGTTCAGCCTGCATAGCAGCGCCATCCAGGCCCATGCCGAGCTGTATATGGGCCTGGTGGAGGCCGGCGTTGGTTTGTTGCCAGGGGGTGGCGGCACCAAAGAAATGCTCTTCCGCTTCACCAACGAGATTGCTGCCTACGGCCCCGAGGCCGACGTGTTCGAGGGGGTCAAGCGGGCTTTTCAGATGATCATGCTGGCCCAGACCTCCACCAGTGCCCTCGAGGCCCGCAATATGGGCTTCCTAGGCCCCTCCGACGGTATTTCGATGAACCGCGACCGCTTGATTGCCGACGCCAAGCGGCGGGTGGGGTTCATGGCCCCGGACTATGTGCCGCAGCCCCCCATGAAGATTCGGGCGTTGGGAGCCGAAGGTATCGGTAACCTGCGCTATGCGCTTTGGCAGTTCCAGGAGGCCAAGCAAGCCAGCGAGCATGATGTGGTGGTAGGGAATGCGGTGGCCTATGTGCTGTGTGGTGGCGACGGGCCTGCCCGCGAAGTGACCGAGCAGGACATCCTGGACCTGGAGCGCGAGGGTTTCCTCAAACTGCTGGGCACCAAGAAAACCCAGGAGCGCATCGCGCACACCCTCAAGACCGGGAAGCCGTTGAGGAATTGATGATCCGATACTTCGTGGCCCTGGGCGACAGCTTTACCGAGGGCGTGGGTGACACTCCAGGGGCGAGCGGGTGTTTGTCCCGACAGACCCCGGAAATTCCCTTGTACTCAGCCCACCACTGGTTGGCTCTGTGGATGCGGGCTGCCAACCCCAGCCTGAAGTACACCAACCTGGCCGAGCGGGGTCTCCGCGTCGCCGAGGTTCGCGCACAGCAGATGCAACGCGCCCTGAACTTACAACCCGACTTTGTGAGCATTGTGGCTGGAGCCAACGACTGCCTGCGTGGCCCCTTCAGCGCTGAACGGGTGAGGGCAGAACTCGAGCGGATATTGGGGGCATTTCAGAGCGTTGGGGCGCGGATATTCACGGCAACCTTACCCAACTTCACGTTGCACCTGGATTTGCCCGGTGGCTTCCGCCAGCGGCTGGGGCGCAACCTGGAAGCCGCCAATAGCATCATCCGCGAACTGGCCGGGCGCTATGAGGCGATTTTCTTCGACTTCTGGGAGAGCGGCCTGAACCACCGTGCCGAACTGTGGAGCCAAGACGGGGTGCATCCCAACGCGCTGGGCTACCTCGAGACTGCCAGGACAGTGGCCCCGCTGCTGCGGGCACACGGTATTGAAGTTCAGGAGATGCCAGTATGACCCAGGTCTTCCCGCGCTCCAAAGCCGAGTCGGGCTATTCGCGCCTGTGGCGCATTGGCTTCAACTTCTTTCCAGCCTACCGTGCAACCGGGGGGCGCCTGATATACGTTGCGGCAGACTTTTCCGAAATCCACGTGGCCTTGCCGCTTACCCTCTGGACGCGCAATTATGTGGGTACCATCTTCGGGGGCAGCCTGTACGGCGCGATTGACCCCATCTATATGCTGATGCTAATTCGAATCCTCGGCCCCGAATATGTGGTGTGGGATAAAGCTGCCACTGTTCGCTTTCGCAAGCCTGGGAGGAGTACGCTCTACGCCCGCTTTGTGTTAAGCGAGGAGGAGGTTCGCACCATACGCGAACTCGTGGCACAAAACCCTTCGGTAGACCGGGTGTACCCGCTCGAGCTGGTGGATAAAGACGGCGTGGTTCACGCCAGCTTCGAGAAGACCCTCTATATTAGCCGCAAAGACGCAAAACGCTCAGAAAAGCCAGATAAAGGTGTTTGAGCACAATGCCAGCAGTCAACCTGTGTGGACGAAATAAGGGATGTTGCCTCCGATCTTCGACCATCCGCCCGATTGTGGCCTTCGACTTGAATCCTGGGGCCGCCTTGCAATAAACTTTGACTCAGTATAACTTTTAGGAGCAGCCATGAAAGAAGCCGTAATCGTAAGTGCAGTTCGCAGCGCCGTGGGGCGCGGCAAGAGCGATGGTTCCTTGGCCTCGGTTCATCCGATTGATTTGTCAGCAGCGGTGATGAAAGCGGCTGCCGAGAAGGCCGGTGTGAACCCGGCCATGATCGAAGACATCCAGTGGGGTTGCGCCATGCCCGAAGCCAGCCAGGGCCTGAATGTGGCGCGGCTCTCGATGCTGCGGGCAGGATTTCCTGTAGAGGTCTCGGCGGCTACCATCAACCGCTTTTGCTCTTCGGGCCTCCAGAGCGTAGCGTATGCGGCACAGGCCATCCTGTCGGGTATGAATGAGGTGGTGCTGGCAGGCGGGGTAGAGATGATGAGCCAGGTGCCGATGTCGGGCTTTCATACCCAGCTTCACCCCGAACTGACCGAAGCCTATATCGGCATGGGTTTCACTGCCGAGCGGGTGGCCGAGCGTTGGGGGGTGGGCCGTGCCGACCAGGACGCCTGGGCCTATCAAAGCCACCAGAAAGCCTTGAAGGCGCAAGAGAGCGGAGTCTTCGACGATCAGATCCTACCCATCCCGATCAAGAAAGTGAGTTGGAAGGGCAGCAAGCGCTCTGGGGAGGAAGTCCACTTTGCCAAGGACGAGTTGCCCCGCGCCGACACCAACCTCGAGCGCCTGGCCAAACTGCGCCCTGCTTTCAAGGAGGGCGGCACCGTGACTGCAGGCAATGCCTCGCCCTATTCGGATGGGGCTGCGGCTTTGCTTCTAATGAGCGCTGATAAAGCCAAAGAACTGGGCCTCAAGCCCCTGGCCAAGTTCATCACCTTTGCTACAGGGGGGGTTGATCCCGATATCATGGGCGTGGGGCCCATCAAGGCCGTACCCAAGGCCCTGGCCAAAGCAGGTATCGGGATAGATGACCTGCGATTGATCGAATTCAACGAAGCCTTTGCCGCGCAGGTATTGGCCGTGATGGGGGAGTTACAGATGAACCCCGACAGGGTGAATGTCAACGGCGG
>JBBIUP010000065.1:0-14931 GCA_037440185.1 Meiothermus sp.
ATCGGGCTGGGTATCCCTTTTGCCTCGTTCATACTGCATATGATAAAAGCCTAGATTAGTCCGATTATACCGGATTTTTTTCTGGGTTTGTGTTATACTTGTCTTCAGACAACTGCGGTGGACTCGGATCTCCAATACCGCACGCGACTCCCTCGTGGCCGAGCACGGTGGGATGCCTATTTATTCCGCCCCCCACAGTAGGTACCCTCTTCGCCGCTCGTTGAGTTGTCGCTCTTTGGTGAGCACTATCGTGTATACTTCCCAAACTGCACCTCGGTGTTGTTCGACAACTATCAGCATGGGGCGTTTTTTTTCGCCCTGGGCGTAGAGTTTTAGGTAAGCTTTTCGGAACACCACCCGCCTAGTGGTGTCGCTTTGTAGCGGCTGTAGCCATACCTCAAACGGGCGTTCAACCACGTCAGGGATAAGGCTGTAAAGCCGTTCTCGCTTGTCTTGGTCTTTCGAGTGTTTGAGAAGGTAGTCTGCAGAGACCTGCACACCTGCACCGGTGGGATCTTGCAATTCGAGGAACTTCCCACCCCATGCGTTGATCAGAACCAACTCAAAGGCTTCCCGACCTACTTCGCTGATAGTGGGAAGCAGCGCCACGGGCATAGGCTCAATGGGCATGCTAGCGGGCCGGTTGTAGTCGCTGGCACTCTTCCACTCGCCCGCAGGAGACCAGGTTCCGCTCCGAGCACTGCTGGCCGCGCCCACCGCCATATCGTTGCCCCACTCGTCCAGATCCGGCAGTTGGCCAAACCCTGCGGCGCTTTCTGCCGACGGTGCGGGCTCGGTAATTCCTCGAGCCTGGGCCACACGGGTCGTCAAACTGCGCACCCCACTTCGGCATCCGAAGTGTCTCGGGGGGTAGTTTTTGCGCCAGAAAGGATGGTCATGGCGCAAAACCACTCCGTTGAGGTCGCGGCAGCTTACCGTTGTATTGCTATCCATCACGGCATCGAACATCCAGTAGGGTCGTGCTGTTAGAACCTCCGGATCCGTGGCCTGGGCGTAGCGGCCCGCCGCATAGCTGCCCAGCACATTTTGGCGAAACACCAGCTCGGTGCGAAACCCTCTGGGGCCACCCCAGGCCTGCTGCAACCTGGGCCCGATCTGCGCCGCCCACTGCTCGTAGGGTGTGCCCTCGGCGATGGCCCGCTCGAGGCTGGTGAACACCTCGCCCAGCAGGTCGGCCTGCATCACCCCAGCGACAGAAAAGGCCCGACGCCGGGCCTTGTCGCTGAGGGTCTTGAACACGTCCGGGGCCACCACCACCTTCTGCCGAAACCACTGGATGGCCTCGGTGGGCTCCAGTGGGTCTGGGCTCACTTGATTATCTTGCACTCCCCACGACAGTTGCCTTCAGGGCTGGGGGATTCTGCTGTCTATGTGCTTCTAATACCAACTCTGCGCGTGAGGGGCGCATATAGCGCCCCCGTCGCGGTTCCCACCATCACGCTGCACACCGTGCAGCGCAATTTATCCAGTACATCAAGAACCGTAGTAAACACTACTGGCGTTGGTGAACCACTCCCCCCTCGCCGTGCACATGACCGTGCGCAACTTCCTCTTTATCGGCCTGGCGCACCGTGTGGATGGTAAAACTGTATTCCAGGGTCTTCCCCGCCCATTTGTGGTTGGCGTCCAGAATCACGGTGTAGTCTTCAATCTCCACCACCCGGTATAACAAGGGCTGTCCGTCTTGGCCCTCCGAGGTAAAAGCTCCCCCCAGCCGGGGTTCTTCGGGTAAATCTTGTCGCTGCACCACCACTCGCTTGGCCGGATCATAAGAACCATACGCACCCTCGGGCGGGAGGCTCACCATGTAGTCACCAGGTTCTTTACCCATCAGGGCTGATTCGAGTCCCGCCGGCAGATTGGAAGCATAATGGGTCAGAATGGTTACAGGATGGCCTTCCGGGCTACGATCTACGGTTTCTTCGTCTATGCGCAAAGTGTATTCAAACCTGATAACCCAATACTCTCTGATCTTCATACACACTCCTATTGAGAGAACATTATCATCTTGAATCTATGGAAAAATGTAAAGCCTGTTCCTCTACACTGTACTCCTTGAAGTATTGTAGGGGGTATGACCCAGTTTCAAAAGCGCATCCCGGTCAGTGTGATCGGCGGCTTTTTGGGAGCCGGCAAAACCACTTTGGTCAATCATCTGGTCAGCAGTGGACACCGCAAGTTTGGGATTATCGTCAACGAGTTTGGCGAAACTGGAATAGACGGTTCGCTGATCGAAAATGTGGACACCGACGGCATCGCCGAGCTATCGAATGGCTGTTTATGCTGTGTGGGACGTGAGGATCTGGTTTCAGCCTTGTTCAAAATCATCTCGCGCAAGGACAAACCCGAATACATCCTCATCGAGCTCTCGGGCCTGGCTGATCCAGTGCCGGTGGCCCAGACCGTGATGGATCCGTTTGCCCGCACCAAGTTTGAGCTGGACGGCATTATTGGGGTAGCCGATGCCCGCAACCTCGAGCAAACCCTGCGCGACGGCCCCGAGGGTGCAATCCAGCTCGCTTATGCCAGCACGGTAGTACTCAACAAAACCGATCTGGCCACACCAGAACAAGTTGCAGAGGCCGAGAATCTGATCCGCAAGATCAACCCACTCAGTGAGATCTACAGCACCACTCAATCTAGAGTTGACCCTGAGGAGTTGCTCCATCTCCGGGCTTTCGATCTGGACTGGAAACCCCAAAGCCACCAACACCTGCACATGCCCAATGTACAGACCTTTACCCTGACTACCGACCGCCTGTTGGAGCGCCAGAAAGTGAACGAATTTATTGACCAGTATCTGATCTCCCGGCCCGATGCGGTCTTTCGTGCTAAAGGTTTCCTCAGCGTGAAGGGTTTCGACAAGCAAGTGCTCTACCAGTCGGTGCGTGAAATCTTCAGCCTCGAGCAATCCAACCAACCGGCCGACGCCCTCTCGCGCCTGGTGGTGATTGGTCGAGGTCTCGACCAGTTCGAATACGAAGAAGCCTTCCGGGCTTTGCAGGTGCGGTGAGCAAAAGCGATGGGCAATAAGAGAAAAGCGCGAGGCAAGTCCTCCCATGCTTCCAAGCAGTTGCTGTACACTTCCTCGCTCCAAAGCATGGGGGCTTCCCTCTGTGTCCCTTCTGTGACTTCATTCCGGTGGGAGCCCAATCACCGGAGTATGCTTTAGAGCATGAGCACCGCCTTCAGGGTTGAAAAACTAGGCCTGGTGCCCTACGGCCAGACCTGGGAATATCAGAAACAGGTACACGCCGAGGTGGTGGCGGGGCAGCGAAAACCCACCCTACTGCTCCTCGAGCACCCCCGTACCATCACACTTGGCCGGGCCGCCAAGCCCGAGAACCTACTTCTAAGCGAGGCGCAGTACCAGGCCCAGGGCATTGAACTCTTCCACATCGAACGAGGGGGTGACGTGACCTACCACGGCCCCGGCCAGTTGGTGGGCTATCCGATCTTTCCAGTCGGGCGGCAGGTGCGTGGGTTTCTGCGGCAGCTCGAGGCTATCATCATGCAGGTAGGGGCCGCCTATGGTATCGAAACCTTTTCCACTCCAGGATATGCTGGGGTCTGGGTGCGGAAAGCAGCACCTGTAGCGGGCTGGCCCGACCTCGAGGAAAAACTCTGCGCCTTTGGGGTAGCGGTCAGGCAGGACGTGGCTTTGCATGGCTTTGCTCTCAACGTTAATACCAACCTGGACGATTTCAACCTTATTGTGCCTTGCGGCATCAAAGACAAGGGTGTGACCTCGCTCCAGAAAATCCTGGGTCAAGTGGTTAGCATGGATGAAGTAATGGAGCGAGTTATTCAAGCCTTCGCGGGGCAGTTCCCAACCTTTGACGCTAGACCCTCACCCCTCGAGGCTCCAAAGGAGCTTGCATGAGCAACCTTAAGACTGTACAGCTCGAAGATTTCCAGAATGGGGGCCTGATCGAACTCAAGGTCATCCACAATGGGGTCGCTACCCAGCGCCCCGAACCCATAGATCGTAATAAGCCTTCGTGGTTGCGGGCCACTGTTCCTACTGGCCCAAACTATGTGCGCCTCAAAGAGATAACCCAGCGGCTGCGCCTCAGCACGGTCTGCCAGGAAGCCATATGCCCCAACATTGGCGAATGCTGGGGCCACGGCACCATGACCATCATGGTGCTGGGCAGCGTGTGTACCCGGGCTTGTAAGTTCTGCGCCGTAGACACCGGCAACCCCAGGGGCTGGGTAGACCCACTGGAACCCCTGCACGTGGCCCAGGCAGTGGCCGAGATGAGCCTCAAGTACGTGGTGCTGACCTCGGTAGACCGCGACGACCTACCTGACGGCGGGGCCTCTCACTTCGCCGAGGTGGTGCGCCAGATCAAGCTGCGCGATGCAGCGGTCAAGGTCGAGACCCTTACCCCCGACTTCCAGGGCAACCTGGCCGACGTAGAGACGGTCTTGCAGGGCGGCCAGGAGGTGTTTGCCAACAACCTCGAGACCGTCCGCCGCCTGACCCCCCGGGTTCGCGACCCTAGAGCCAGCTACGACCAGACCTTGCGGGTGTTGGAACATGCCAAAAAAGTGCGCCCCGAGGTACTGACCAAAAGCAGCTTGATGTTGGGCCTGGGCGAGGGTGACGAAGAAATTCACCAAGCCATGCGCGACCTGCGGGTAGCAGGGGTGGACATCGTAACCTTCGGGCAGTACCTGCGCCCCACCAAGCACCACCTGCCGGTAGAGCGCTACGTGACCCCGGAAGAGTTTGCCAGGTACCAGGAGTGGGGCTACCAACAAAGCTTTATGGAGGTCTTCAGTGGGCCGCTGGTACGCAGCTCGTATCGGGCCGAGAGGGTGTTCTTCGAGGCGACTACCCAAGTAGAAGGCTGAACTCCAATCGGCCAAACCCAACTCCTTCTGTGCATGATGGCGGATTCCAAAGTTCCAAAGCCAGGCCCAGTGGGCCGGACACTGGCCCTGGGCGACTATCTCTGTATCGTCCTGTTTGCCATCATTGGCCTGCAAACCCACGGCGAGCCCCTCAGTCTGGCCGGAATCATCCGCAACACCCTGCCCATTTTGGTGGTCTGGTGGCTGATCGCACCGTTCCTGCGTACCTACACCCGGCCCACCTGGCAAAACCTGCTCTACACCTGGTCCATCGCGGTCAGTACCGGAGTTTGGCTGCGCTTCATGGTGCTGCAAAAAGCCTTCTACATGAGCTATCTGATCTTCTGGGGGGTGGCACTGGTCGCAACCCTCGGATTGTTGCTGGCTTGGCGAGGGCTGGCACTGTTTTATTTCCGGCGAAAACAAGCAAGCGTATAGCAACCAGACCAGGGGCCTTTGCGAGCCGGGTATTGCTATTGGAGCTGCCCAAGACGTTACACTGGAGCCATGCGAACCAACATTCCCGGCACCTCGCCATACGAGCCTGTGGTGGGTTATAGCCGAGCGGTGCGCGTAGGGCCATATATTCACGTGGCGGGAACCACTGCCACCGATACGGATGGGAAGCTGGTTGGGCTGGGCGATCCCCATGCCCAGACCGTGCAGATTTTGCGCAACATCGAAACCGCTTTGAAAAAAGCCGGGGCCGGGCTCGAGCAGGTGGTTCGCACCCGCATTTATGTGGTCAATATCGAGCGCGACTGGAAAGAGGTAGGCCGGGCCCACGGGGAGTTCTTTGCCCACATTCGCCCAGCCTGTACCCTGCTCGAGGTCAGCCGTCTGGTTGAACCTGAGATGCTGGTGGAGATCGAAGCCGATGCAATAGTACCCGGAAGTTAAGCCGAGAAAATGGTTTTACCACTGCGTGCGTAGAGCTTGTAAAGTGTGGAACATGCGCCTGATTTCCATCAACCTGGGCCACCCTCAGCCCTTGCAAATTGGCAACCGTGCCACCAGCACCGGTATCTACAAAAACCCCGTCGAGACCGCCCAAATTTCCGCTTTGGGGCTCGTGGGCGACCACATAGATGACCAGGAGCACCATGGCGGTTCTGACCAGGCGGTATACGTCTACAGCGCCGAGGACTACGATTGGTGGATGGAGCAGTTGGGCGAGGCGCTGCAGCCTGGTGCTTTTGGCGAAAATCTGACCTTCTCGAGCTTTGGCACAGAGCCTGTACGCATTGGCGACCGTTTTCGAGTCGGCCAGGTTTTGCTTGAAGTCTCCGCCCCCCGTATTCCTTGCTCGACCCTGGCTGCCCGCATGAACGACCCCCAGTTCGTCAAAAGGTTCCGCCAGGCCCAACGTCCAGGGTTTTATGCCCGGGTGCTGGGAGCTGGTCGGGTTCAGCGGGGTGACCCTATTCAAAATACAGCAGCTCGGATGGACTACCCCACCCTGGCCGAAGTATTCAATCTCTGGTACGACAAAACCCCCGAAGCCGCCAAGCTTCGTTGGATCCTCACGGCACCCCTGGCCGAGCGAGCCAGGGGGGTCTATGCCGAGCGCCTTCAATCACTCGAAATGCTTTGATCCATCGGCCAGCCTCAAGGCAGCTTCCCGGTTCCTCACCCACAAGTTCAAGCGACCAGGTACACACCCTATCTACCAAACGTTTCCCCAAGGTGCACAGCCTCAAGTAACTTAATCCAATACTAATGCCGCACTTATGCTTTACCCAGACGAGCTCCTTCATTACTTCCATATCTCTGTAATTAACAAGAAAAACGTGCCGCCTTGGTTCAAGGCGTTACCTAACGTAACGTGGTTAAGTCACGCACTTAACGATTTAATTTATTGTTAATATCGCAGTATATTGAAGTGTCCCAATAAGCAAGTGTTCTGGGGAGGTGGTAAACACCCAAATTCAATAACTCCGGTCCAAATAACCTGAAGCTTTATTGACGAAAAAGTCAGGAGGTTCCATGCTAAACAGGGCTTTATGGGTAGGCTTGCTGGGGAGTGTGGTGTTGGTCGGCTGCAGCAATCAGCCCTCCAACCCTTTTCAGCTCAAAAGCAGCCTTGCTGAGGTGACCGAAGAAGGCAGCATCCAGCTCTTAGCAGAGGTAGGCGGTCAGGTCAGCAAAGTAGAGTTCTTTGAAGGCAGTCGCAAAATTGGCGAAGACCTTGCCGCACCTTTTCTCCAGGAGGTCAACCTCGAGGTAGACCACAACGGTGAGTTGGCTTTCACCGCCCGCGCCACCATGAGCAACGGAAGCGTCCAGAGTAGCAGCACCCACGTGAGGGTCAATATCTCCCACGTCAAGGGCCGGGTCTACCAGACCGCCCGTTCTGGCGGCAGTACCCTGGCTGGAGCCACCATCATCTTGAATTTTGGCCAGGTCAAGGCCAGGGCCACCAGCGGGGTGGATGGCTCCTTCAAGATTCCGGTTAAGGGCAGGCCCTGGGGCTTCGATATCCTGGTGCTGCCACCGCCTGGCAATATGGGCCTGCGCGCGCTCGGCTACGATAGCGTGCCCCTTTCGGCCTATGTATCCAGCCTGGGAGCTTCACGCGAACTCAACATCTACCTGCCAGGGGGCCCGCAAGCCCTCAATCCGGTGGCCCCACCACGCTTTGGTTGCATCACGGGGCGGCTGGTAGATACCGATGGCACCACCCCGGTGGTGGGCACCCCGCTCCCCGGCAGCAGCGCCCCCAACCGCACCTCCCCCACGGCCTGTAATGGCTCCCGCCCTTCGGGCCTGAGCCTGGCTACCGCCCCCCTGCGGCCTGGAGAAACCGGCCTGATAACCTATCGGGGAACCCAGGGCGTGATCAGCGGCGCAGGTGGGAACTTTCTGATGCCAGTGATCAGCAGCTTCAACTCCTTTGCCACCGAAGGCTTTGTTTGGGCGGGCAATTTCAATGGAACCGACACGGGCAGCCCAGCTACCGCCAGTGAGTTCTTCTGGGGCAAATTTGCCTACCTACCGCAGGTCAAAACCTTCATCAACAACGGCCAGATTACCAACCTGACTGACCCCATACAATTGCAGAACTTCGACCCTGCTAGCAATCCCAGTGTGGCTGCAATCCCATTTAGCCACGATACCTCGGCGCTCACATCAGGTGGCTTCGACTTCAGTGCTAGCGGCAATGCCCTGTCGCTCACCGAAGTTTCCTTTGAACCCTCGGTGACCGGTGGCAGCATCACCCTGGGTACGTATTTCGACTTCAGTGTTGGGCCACGCAACCTGCGGGTCTACAAAATTCCTGCTGGCAAGCAAGGCCAGACCCTTGCCACCGAAAGCCAGGCGCTCAAGTTTGATGCTGCTGGTAATCTGGCCGCCTTCTCGGTGGTGTATCGCTGGTTCAATGGCACCAACCTGTCCGCCAACAAAGCCGATTTCATGGCCGTACCGGTATTGCAAACTCCATCCAACGGAGCCACCAGTGTCAGCCGCAATCCCCGCTTGTCGTGGAAGGCAGTGGATCGCCCAGCGGTCTATACAGTGACACTCTACGACGGCGATACCGGCGCACCCGTTCTAACCACCTACACCCCCGAGACCTTTCTAAATGTTTACCAGATCAAGCTCGAGCCGGGCAAAGTCTACTTCTGGGATGTGGCCGCCGATGAGAACGCCCAGATGATTGACCTTATCTCGGTAGACCCCGATGCTCAGGTGGCCGCTCGTTACATTGACCTCAACACCCTGAACGCTTTCCGCAACACCCGCTACCAGAGCAACAAGGTCAACAACTGGCGGGGTCAGTTAGCAGAAGCTTTCTTGAATAGGGTGGGGTATGTCCCACAGACGGGCTGGTCGCCCGGTTCTACCTGGTTGGTGCAGTCGCTCGAGCGGGGTTACCGCTTCTCCGGCAGTGAGGCTTTTGCCTTCCAGACGGGCAACTAAGGGGGTGCTGAGGATGAAAAAGATTGTTTTGTTGAGCATCGCCGCAATCCTTCTCGCCGCCTGTGGCAGTTCCCGCCAGAACCAGCCCCCCCAAGGACAGCCAGGCCTGACCATCATTGGTGGTAGCCAGGCCGTGGCCGGGGAAATCCTGGTCAAGTACCGTGGGGGCGTTTCGATGAGTTCGGCCATGGCTCTCTCGAGTAGCCAGTTGGTGGAAAGCACCAGCAGCGACGACTGGGGCACCCTGGCCCGGGTCAGCGTTCCCAAAGGCCAGGAACAACGTTTTATCGAGCAGTACGCAGCCCAAACCGGGGTTGAGTACGCCGAGCCCAACTTCTGGATTCCCAATGACCGCCAGAACATACAGGCTACTCGAGCAAACAACCAGCTTAGATCTGGGACTATCTCGGGTTCAGCCCTCAACCCCACCGATCCCTACCTGACACAAATCCCACCCCAGGATGCCTTCGCCTCTGCCGGGGCGCACAACCCCAGCGGCCTCAGGGTGAGTGCCGTAAGACAGGCCAGCATCCGTATCGGTACCACCGATGTGCCGGTAGTCGCACAGGTTTCCGCCACCGGGGCCAGCATCGCCCTCACCGTGGCCCTCAGCCCCGACCTGAACCTCATCGGGCAGGGCACCCTACAAACCGGCGGCAACTATGCCGGCCCCTTTACCCTTAAGCCCACAGCCCTGGGCAGCAACCCCTGCGATGCCACCTGCTCGACTGGCACCTGGATCGCCACCCTCACCAGCATTAGCCAAAACACCAGCCTGGTAGATGCCAGCGGCACCCAGACCCGCACCTTCAACTTTGTCGGTACCGTGACCGCCGGGCCTGCCGTGGGCACCCCGCTGGCGACCACCCTGGCCGGGCCGCTTCCCCTCACCATTGTGCTGCGTGGGGTTTTTACCTACAACAATGTCCCCTGGCTGTGGGGCATCCACCGCATCGGTGCCCCGGCCGTCTGGGCCAGCGGCGTGACCGGTCAGGGTGTACTGGTGGGGGTCATTGACGATGGCGCCGATCTCACCCATCCCGATCTAGCCCCCAACCTATGGCGCAACCCCAACCCCAACAGCCGGGTCTGCCCCGGTCTGCACGGCTACGATTTCGCCAACGAAGACACCGACCCCACCGACACCAACGGCCACGGCACCCACACCGCTGGCACCGTCGCGGCGGCAGCCAACAACATCGGTGTGGTGGGTGTGGCCCCCGAGGCCAGGCTTCTGATCGTGAAGGGGCTGACTTACTTTGGCGGGACAGTCTACATGCTGACCAGGGCCCTCAAATACGTGGCGGACTGCGGGGCCAAGGTCTCCAACAACTCCTGGGGCGGTTCACAAAAAAGCAAAGCCTTCGAGGATGTGCTCCAGTATGGAACCGCCAAGGGGCACGTCTACGTGTTCTCGGCGGGCAACTCCTTCGACACCGGCAACCCGCCCTCCGACCCGGTACGCAACAGCACCACCCTCGCAGGTGTGATCGGAGTGGGGGCCATGAGCGCCAACAATCTGCGCACGGCTTTCTCGAGCAGCGGCCCCTATGTGACCGTAATTGCCCCCGGCAATGCGATTCTATCGGCCATACCCCAGGAGCAGGGCAACCCCGGCGACCCCTACGGCTTCTTGCAAGGTACCTCGATGGCGTCGCCCCACGTGACCGGGGTGGTGGCGCTGATGTTTAGTGCCAAACCCAGCCTGACCCCGTTGCAGGTGCGGGTGGCCCTCGAGCAGACCGCCAACGCAACCCTCACCGCTCAGTTGGCTAAGCCGGACTACTCGGCAGCTATTCCGGGACAGTATGGCTACGGTCTGGTGAATGCAAAAGCGGCTGTAGACTATGTGCAGGCAAACTACTAGCTAAATCCCGAGCTTAATCTCTCCCCAGCGGCCCCTCAGCCGCTGGGGTTATGCTTTGAAACATGCGTTGTCTAATGGTTTTTTTGACCGGCTGGGCGCTGGCCCAACCAGCCCCCGTTCCACCCCCCCGGCAGCCCGAGGAGCCCAGGGGCGCAGGAATCACCATTGAAATCCAGGTACAGCTATACAACCAGCCCGCGGAGGGTCTGATTGTAAATTTGGGCCGCCGCAGCCCAGAGGGCCGTCTAATGCCGACCAACATCCGGCCCAGCCTACGTGTCAGCGACGCCAGGGGGGTGGTGCTTTGGTCGGATATACCGGACGGGATCTGGATCGTCAACCTGCGCGACCCCAAGACCGGGTTTGCCCTTTCGCTGCCGGTTCAACGCGAATACCTTAATCAGCCTATCCAGATTGGGCCATACACCATCCAGCTTTTCATGGCCTTGCCTTGAGGTAGGCTTCCAGTCGTTCCAATGCCTCGGGCATATTCTTGCGACCAAAGCCTAGGCGCAAGAATCCTGGGCGGTCGTAGACCTCGCCCGGAACCATCAGCGTGCTCTGCTGGTTTACCAAGTCCTGCACGAAGGCGGATGAGCCGATCGGGAGTTTCAGTTTTGGGAAAGCAATCGGCCCAGCCAGTGGTTTGACCCAGGTTATAGCGGCCGACCAACGCTGGAAAAATCTGTCCAGTAGTTCCAGGTTGCGGTGGACAATAGCCAGGTTTCGCTCGAGCAGTTTCGCTCGGTTTCGCAAAGCCAGAGCCGCCAAAAACTCACTCGGGGCAGCGTTGCAGAGAGAAGTGTAGTCCTTAAGTTCCTGCAAACGGGCGAAAATTTCGCCGTCGTGGGTGGCAACCCATCCAATACGCAGTCCTGGCAAGCCGTAGCTTTTGGACATCACGCCCAGAGAGGTTGCCTTGTCGTAGAGATCGCAGACAGCAGGCAGGCGGTGTTGTGGAGCATGCTCTAGTTCCCGGTACACTTCATCGAAAAACAGCCTGATTCCCCGTGAACGCGCCAGTGCAACAATGCTTTGCTGCTCGGCATAAGTCAGGTGTGCCCCGGTGGGGTTGTTGGGCGTGGTCAAAACGATAAGTTTGGTGTTGGGCCGGATATTTGCTTCCAGCCAGTCTAGGTCAATGGCCCAACCATCCTCAAAATGCAACGGCCACTCCGTTACTTCGGCCAGGGTAGCCCTGGCAATTTCCAGGTGAGACTGGTAGCAAGGCGTCTGGATAATGGCGTGATCGCCTGCTTGCAAAGCTGCGTTCAGATACCAGAAGATAGCCTCTTCGGCCCCAGCGAACACCAGCACTTGCGCTGGGGTAATCGAACTGTAAATTTTGACAATTTCTTCGCGCAGGTAGGGCGCTCCGGGGGCCTCGGTGTAGCCGAGCCACTGGTGGTGAAACTGCTCCGTGGCTCCTGGCTCCAGGGCCAGCAGATCGCCAATGCTCACCGATTCGCTGTCCGAGCTGCCCAGCATGTAGCGGGCGGTGAACTCGAAGGGCACGAAGAAGCGCTCGAGCTGAAAGGGTTGTAGTCTCACCAGGCCAGTCTTTCACAGTCCGGCTCTTGCCAATGGTGTTGTATCGCCCCAAGCACAAAAAAATACCGCCGGAGCTAGCGGTATTTGTCTATTGATTCTCAGGTTCTTTATGCCTTGTCGGCCACCACCGAGACCTTGAGGGTCATGGGAACCTCGGGGTGGGGCTTGTAGGCCAGGGCGTAGTCGCCCAGGTCTTTGATCGGCTTTTCCAGTGCTAGACGCTTGGAATCAATGGTGATTTGGTGTTGGGCTTCCAGCGCGGCAGCAATCTCGCGACTGGTGACCGAGCCGTAGATCTTCTGATCACCGGCCCGAACCTTAAGGGTCAGGCTGATGGGTTCCAAAAGCTCTTTCAGGCGCTCAGCCTCAGCCTTGCGCTCGGCGGCCTTCCTGGCCTGGGCGCGAATTTTGGCTTCCAGGGTCTTAAGGTTGCTCTCGGTGGCCAGGGTCGCGATCCCGCGGGGCAGCAGGTAGTTGCGGGCATAGCCCGGTTTCACGTTGACCACCGCCCCCACGTCGCCGAGGTTTTCCATAGGTTCAAGTAGAATTACCTTCATCTTCCACCCTCCCTATTTCCTTACCAGCTTTTCGGTGAAGGGCAGCAAGCCCATCATGCGGACGCGCTTGATGGTACGGGCCAGCTTGCGCTGATCCTGGGCGTTGAGTCCGGTGCGACGACGGGGCAAAATCTTGCCGGTCTCGGACAGGAAACGCTTGAGGATATCCACACTCTTGAAGTCGTTGAGGTCGAAAGCCCCAACGGCTGCGGCTACTTTAGGCTTGCGACCACGGCGCATTCCGCGCTCGCCCCGCTCACCCCGTTCACGGTCATTGCGGTCGCCCTTGGGGCCACCACGATTGGACATCTTCTTGGTGCTCAAAACGGTAAATCCTCCTCAGGTGGGAAATCGTCAACTAAGCCTTCGTCAATATCTACCTTGCCCGCACGGCCTTTGGCTGCCGGCGCAGCGCTTTGGGAACTGTGTCCACCTGTGCTTTGTCCAGTTCCACGGGCAAGTCGCTCGAGGCGGGAGAGCTCTACACGGGTGGTGTAGCGCCGGGTGCCATCTTGAGCGGTCCAGGAGTCGTTCACCAAGCGTCCGATTAGGAACGCTCCGTCTCCTTTTTTGAGTTCTGCCGCAAACTCAGCCAGCTCGCGCCAGACCTGAGCTTCGACGTAGTGCACCTTCTCCTGATCGCCGCCCTGGCGGGTAGTGAACTTTTCGTTCACTGCCAACGAAAGGCGGGTAACGGCGGTTCCCTGGGGGGTGTAGCGAAGTTCGGGGTCACGGGTCAGGTTGCCCACCAGCATCACGTGGTTGAGGCCGTCTTTGAGGCGCTCCTGTCCACGGGCATCGGTGACGGTTACTTGGCCCCGCTTTCCTTCCAGGCTCACGATTTCCATCCGGTCAGCGCGAATTTCCAGGCTGCTCTTTTTCTGACCGTCCTGTTCCCAGGAGCGGTACTCGAGCTTGCCTTCCACAAATAGCGCCATACCCGCTTTCAGGGTGTCGCCCCAGAACTCCGCACTTTTGCCCAGCAGCTTGATGCGGTGATACCAGGCCGGTTCGCGGGTCTGACCCTGTTCGTCGGTCACGACATCGTTGCCAGCCAGGTTGAGTTCCATCACGGCCAGTCCACCGGCGGTGTAGCGCAGTTCGGGGTCTTGGGTCAGGGTGCCTACGAGGGTAACGCGGTTGAGGCCTCGAGCCATATCAATCAGTCCTTTTCGTTTCGGTCTTTGCTTCAGTTTATCTCTTCTGGCATTTGCGGTTAACCGTCAGCCGTTAGCTGTGGGTTACATGCTTATCGCTGCCTTTTGAGTTCCGTTACGGTCTCTGGCCTCAGAACTCAGGTGGGCCAAACAGCTTATTTTTTCTTCTTGCTGTTTCGCCATTCGGGACGGTCGCGGATGATGGTCACACGACGTACATGGTCGCGCAAGCGCAGTTCACGCTGAAGCGCGGCATTGCTTCCCCCAACCATCTCCACTGTGTAGAAAAGCACGTTGCCTTCAGGGTCTTTCTGGATGGGATAGGCCAGACGGCGGTTGCCCCAGTCATCGGTGTTTTTGATATCGGCACCGTGACGCTCGAGGGCGGCTTTAATGATGTCTTTCTCCTGGGCCGCCTGGGCCCCATCGAGGTTGGGGTTGAGAATCACATTTACTTCATATTGCGGCATATTCACCTCCTTTCTGAGGTTGCCCCCGGCTCTGTGACCAGGGCACAACACAAACCAGCGACCCTTTCGGGTCACGCAAGCTGAGAGTATATCAGATGAACCTCAGGAAGGCCAATTAATCAAAATCGGATTGCACCGACAGGGTTTCGTATCTAGCTGTGACCAAAGCGGTATACGATAAAAGTCTACACCGAGCTTTGTTCGGTGACAAACATACTTTGGAACCACTTATTGGTTTGGTAAGTTAAAGATTGATATGCCATAAAGTCCCCGAAGCGAAGCGCTCAAAGCAACTCCCGGACATTAGAGGGGCTAAATCCATCTCAGAAATTAAGTTACCAGAGCACTTATACCATTTCTGTCTTGATTGACCCCTAAGGCCATAAAAGAGACCCTCGGACGCGCCTCCTGGCGCGGCAAGGGAGGGGCGCGTTTAGCGCCCCTCACGCGCAGAGTTGGTATTAGAATAGGAATGCTATGGGTTACCGAATCGAAACCGACACCATGGGCCAGATGCAGGTTGAAGA
>JBBIUP010000066.1:0-14653 GCA_037440185.1 Meiothermus sp.
TGGTGTACAGCAGCAAGGCTGCTGTCCCGAAGGGGATCGTCCCGTTGGTGTACGGACGTAGTCTGTCCCGAAGGGGATCGTCCCGTTGGTGCACGGCGGCATAGCCGCTGTCCCGAAGGGGATCGTCCCCACCGATCTTTTGGGGCTGTATCTCGCATTTCAACTATGGAGACACTCAGGGCAAGGTTTCCTCTGTGCACAGCCTGCTTGATTGGGAAAGACGCCCCTGGTTGTTGCGCCATAATACGAAGGTTTCTGCCACCATATCGTGCAGGGCCTGATGGTCTCGATCCCAAAGCGCCAGCAGCAGGCCCAGATTCAGCACCATGGCGTTTAGCCAGCGTCCGAGGCTCTCGCGCAAAAAAAGGCCTGTAACAGGGTGGGGTTGTGGCCTGCCTGGGTCACCACCTGCAGCCCCAGAAGCTCCTTGCCCAGGGTCTGGCCCCTGCGGGCCAGCGGCAAGACTGCGTAGGTAAACCAGGCCAGCGGTGCAAACATCCCAAACAGAATCAGGCCCTCAATGGAAAAGTGGTGGCCTGGATGGGTGGGCGGAAACAGGGCTAAGGCAGCCCGAACAATGCCAAACTGCAGGCCTACCAACACCCCCAGGTCAATCAGCCCGGCCAGCAGGCGGCGGGCCAGTGGCCTGGTAAGTTAAAGATTGATTTGGAATGGAGTTTCCGAAGTGAAGTGCTCAAAGCAACTGCCAGACCATGGAGGGATAAATCCATTCCAGCAATCAAGTTACCAGAGCACTGAGACCTTGCTCGATCAGCAGTCAACGGCCCAGTTTCAAAACGCTCTGATTGCCGCGCAGGATGTGCACCTGGACTCCTTCTGCGGCCAGATAAGCCCGCTTTTGTAAAAGCCGATGTACCTCGTCGCTCAAACCAAATATCCTGCGCCCCTTTTCCCCTGGCCAAAGAAAAAAACCTTCAGGTAAGGCCACAAGGTGTACCTGGGATGCTCGAGCACGAGCGCGCAATGCCCCTTCCAGAACCCTCGCCGAGGCCAGCATGGTTATCAGGATCAGATTGGTACCGGGGTCGGGTTCAGGTACGGGCATGGGGTCTTCCTGCAACGCGGCACGGCCTAGCTCGACAAGCAAACGTTGCTCGTGGATAGAACCAAAGCCTAGCGGTAAGCTTTTACCTCCCAACGTCAATCCCACGGCCAGCCCCTCTTCAGAGGCCGCCAGAAGCAGACTGGCCGCCAGGCTGGTCGCATGCTCGAGGTAAACCATCCCCTGCTTACCAAATCCCTGCAGATCAAGATGTAACCAGACCGCACTGCTCTTTACCCGCTCAAACTCCCGTAGCATCAGCTGGCCGTGCCGGGCAGTGGCCTTCCAGTGCAGGTGTCGAAGGGGGTCACCAGGGGTGTAGGCGCGCACCCCCACAAACCGAGTGGCATCCTCCATACCCCCTTCCGCAGGGTGGCCATCGGCCAGAAAGGTGCGTTTGAGATCAGGAAGCAAAATCTGGCGTATTTCCGGGTATACCACCACCGAACTGCGCTCCAGGCTGAGCTGTACTTCCCGCTCGAACACCCCAAGAACATCCCGCACATATAGCCGTACACCCGGTAGAGCATGCTCTCCCCGACGCCGTGCCAGCAGTGAAATTGTTTGCTCTAGACGCCATTCTCCCCACATCAAGATCCGCCCACTCCAGGGCAGTACACCCAGCGGGGCCGAACCCTCCCCTTCCAGCCTGGCATATAAAGGAATCCACGACTGGAGCACTATCTGAAGAGGGGCTTCGGCGTTTTGACCCAGGAATAGACCGTGCCTGGAGGTGCTAACAGAAGCACGCGCCCGCGCCCAGCGCGGCCCCGCCAAAAGCAGGCCGGCAACAAACACCAACAGTAACCAGGCCCACATGGCATCAAACTTCTACCGGTACAGGAATACTATTTGAAATCTCTGCAAGTATCTGCTCCGCCCGAGCCCCTTCGAGGCGCGCCTCGTAATGCAGCAGCAGGCGATGGGCCAGCACCGGTACAACAGCCGTCTGAATATCGTCGGGCAGTACAAAGTCGCGCCCCGCTATAGCTGCTTGCGCCTGAGCGAAGCGCTGCAGGGCCAGCGCAGCCCTGGGGCTCGCACCCAGCAGCACCTGGTGCGCTTGTCGAGTGGCTTGCACGATGGACAGCAGGTAGTCCTCGAGGTCGGGCTCGAGGTGGATCTGCCGAACCTGCTTTTGTAGTTGCACAATCTCCTCGGCACTGCTAAGCGGCTGCAAGGCCTCTTCCGGAATGGTGGATCTGAGGCGGCGCAAGATCTCTCGCTCGGCCTGCGGTTCAGGGTAGTGAAGGCGCAGACGACATATAAAGCGGTCAAGCTGGGCCTCTGGCAAGCGATAGGTACCCTCCTGTTCGATGGGATTCTGGGTGGCGATCACCCAAAAAGGCTGGGGCAGGGGGTGGGTCTGCCCCTCCAGGGTTACCTGGCCTTCCTGCATAGCCTCGAGCAGGGCCGACTGGGTCTTGGGGGTAGCGCGGTTGAGCTCGTCGGTCAGCAGCACGCTGGTAAAGATAGGCCCCGGTCGGAAGCGGAACTCACCATTGTGGTATATGTAGACCCCCGTCAGATCGCTCGGCAGCAGATCGGGGGTCATCTGAACGCGGCGGTAGGGCAGGCCCAGGCTGCGGGCCAGAACGCGGGCCAGGGTGGTTTTGCCTGTTCCCGGCACGTCCTCCAAGAGAAGGTGCCCGCCTGCCAGCAAGGCTGCCAGGGCTTGCCGAACCACCTCGGTCTTTCCAACAATCGCCAGTTCTATCTGTTGTTGTATGCGTAGAAACCAGGATGCAATCATGGAGATGGAAACCTCCGGGGTATCTCCTCAGCCAGGCGACGGGCCTCCTGGGCATGCTGCGGCAACGACCTACCTCCATACCGCACCTGCTGATAAAGCTCGAGCAGCCGAAACAAGGGAGCCTTTACCTGGGGCTGGCGGGCCGCAAGCTCTTCGGCAAAGCGGGCCGAACTGACAAAGGGGGGCCGAGACCACCCCAGGTGTTGCATCTGCTGCTCGAAAGTTCTGTAGGCCTCGCGGATGGGATCCTGAATAGCGGTACGGGGTGTTTGCTGGGGGTGCTGGGGTAGGTGAGCAGGCAAGTCGTCTTGCTCTGCCTGTCTGAGCTGAAACACCACATAAAGCGTGCCCAACAGCAAGAAGAAGCCACCCAAAGCCATCAAGAAAGCGAGCAGGTAGCCCGCTTCGATGAAGCCGGGGGGCAGCATGCGATCCTGCCATTCCACAACCGAGGCCGCGGGTTGCTCGAGCGTTCCTGGCCAGGCCAGTCCACCCCACTGGCTACTTCCCCGCAATCCCGCCAGCAGCATAGCCCAGGTAAGGGCAACCGCCAGAACCGGCAGCAAGAAGGAGCCCCGACCAGACCTACCCCTGGCCCGGTGCCCCCAGAAAGCCAGTACCAGCACTAGAGCGACGATCAGAAGGATGCCAAGCTGCAACCCATCCAGAGCCTGGTTCAAAAAGGGCAGCCAGGGCTTTAGGGGCGATCCGGGAGCGTGCACCCAGCGCACCCCAAGCCCCGATGCCTCGGAGGCTTCTTGTGCCGCCGTGGCCGCAGGTGTCTCATGGGCATGGTTCTGCTCCATGCGAACTGTGGGGCTCGGCCAACCCACTTCCAAATACCCAAACCCAAGAAAAAGAACGGCGCCACTCAAAACCAAGGCCACAAGACCTGCAGAACTCCACCAGAACCTGTGCCCATGGCTTTGGGCCAGCGACCACTCGCGCATCAAGCCCCAGAGCAGGTGTAACCCCAGCAGCAAAGCCAGTACCAGACCCGAGGGATACAGCACCAGCAGGCCCAGCCCTGGCCAGACCGCCCAGCGCTCCTGCCGCTGGAACTTACTCGCCAGCAGACCAAAAATCCACAGCAAAAAAGTGGTTTGGAACCAGTTAAACCAGGCCTGTTCCCAGGAAGCCGGGGAGCTCAACAGATGCAAAAGGCCCGGAAAAACTGAAAACCACAAGAAGCCATCGCGGTACTGGCTACGCCACAAGTACACAAATAACCCCAGGCCCAAGAGCAAACCCAGGCGTAGCTCTGGCGCAGCTACCCCTAACAAACTGCTCCCCAAAGCTATCAGCAGCACCCAGTGAGGTTGTAGCCCCCTCGAGCTACCCTGTCTAGATGAAGAAAAAGGCATAAGTAAACTCTGCACCCGGTTCATTCAATACAAGCATTGTAGCCCTTGACAGCCAAAAAAAAGTGGTAGGGTACTGCACGAAAGGAGACAACATGAAACTTGCTGTGTTTCTGAGCCTACTTGCTATTTTTGCCATTGGGGCCCTGGCCTGGTATAGCGCTGCTTCCCAAACCAACCCGACTGCTTGTATGCGCATCCGGGACTGCCACTTTCCTGAAAAAGGCCCTGTCGGCAGCAATCCAACAATCTTGATTTTCTCGAGGGCTGCCAATACCTGAATACACCTGAGCGCACCTGCCAATCTGCTGGGCAGCTAGGTTTACCGCTACGCCATGGCTCACCATGCTGTGTATTCCTTGGGAGCACCTGGGGGAGTCCCTGTAAGGCAAGCCTGCAAGTTGTTCACCAGAATGAAATTGCAGGGTATTTTAGCCCTACACGCCCATTTTTCCCCCAGCGCAGCCCACCATCTGAACTCAAGATCGTTCGCTTATTGTCCGATAAGTTGCTTGGATAGCGGCTTTCTCCGCCGTTCATGCTCGATGATCTCACCTGGGGAAGTTCTCAAGGTTGTTTCCGAAATGCACCTGGTTCTTTGGGCCACACCACAAAAGTCTCCGCAACCATATCGTGCAGGGCCTGATGGTCTCGATCCCAAAGCGCCAGCAGCAGGCCCAGATTCAGCACCATGGCGTTTAGCCAGCGTCCGAGGCTCTCGCGCAAGAAGGCTTGCAGCAACGTGGGGTTCTGGCCCCCCTGGTTGACGACCCGTATCCCCATAATTGCCTTGCCCAAGGTGCAACCCGAACGTGCTAGAGGCAATACCGTATATAAAAACCAGGCCAGTGGCGAAAACACCCCAAAAAGAATCAACCCCTCTGCGGAAAAGTGGTGGCCTGGATGGGTGGGCGGAAACAGGGCTGTGATGGATCCCACTATTCCGAACTGCAACCCGGCCATCACCGCCAGATCAATCAGTCCGGCCACCAACCGATGGCTGAGGTAGCGAACGGTTTGGGGGGTGGGTTGCAGACGCTTCACGCTACTTTTAATTTAGCGCCCAATGGCTAGGCTAGGCGAGTGTCAAACCGTTTAGCTAAAGAGAGCAGCCCCTATTTGCTGCAGCATGCCCATAATCCGGTGGACTGGTATCCCTGGGGCGAGGAAGCTTTCGCCAAAGCCAGGGCTGAAAATAAGCCCCTTTTTCTTTCAGTGGGGTATGCCACCTGCCACTGGTGCCACGTGATGGAGCGCGAAAGCTTTGAAGACCCCGAAGTGGCCTGGTTCCTCAACACGCATTTTGTGCCGATCAAGGTAGACCGCGAGGAACTGCCCGACGTAGACCATGTCTACATGTCGGCCCTGCAAGCCATGACCGGCTCGGGCGGCTGGCCCATGAACATGTTCTTGATGCCCGACCTGCGGCCCTTTTTTGGTGGAACTTACTGGCCACCGGAAGACCGCCAGGGCTTTCCCAGCTTCCGTCGCGTTCTGGCCGGGGTCAACAACGCCTGGCAGCACCAGCAAAAGGAAGTCCTGGAGAATGCCGAGCAGCTCACCACCCACCTGCAAGACCAGCTCAAACCGCGGGCTGGGGTCTTGCCGGAGGAACTGCACACCGCTGCCCTGGCCGGGTTGTCCAGGGCCTTCGACCAAGCCTACGGCGGCTTTGGCAGGGCACCCAAGTTTCCCCAATCACCGGGCCTGTTGTACTTGCTCTCGCACGCCTGGTTGGGCGACGAAACCGCCTGGAAGCACCTGCAACTGACGCTGGATCGGATGGCCGAAGGCGGCATCTACGACCAGGTGGGGGGTGGCTTCCACCGCTACGCGGTGGACGGTGTCTGGCGGGTGCCGCACTTCGAGAAGATGCTCTACGACAACGCCCAGTTGGCTCGAGTCTATGCCACCGCCAGTGTGCTGGGCCAGGCAACGGAAGAGCAGGCTCGCAGGTACCGGCGGATTGCCGTAGAGACCCTGGACTACGTTCTACGCGAATTGACTGGGCCGGAAGGCGAGTTCTGGTCGGCACAGGACGCAGACTCGGAGGGCGTGGAAGGGAAATTCTATGTCTGGCAGGAGGCCGAAATCCGCGAAATTCTGGGCGCTGAGGCCGATGCTGCCGTCAAGCTCTTTGGGGTCTCGGAGGCCGGGAACTGGGAGCACAGCAATGTATTGGAACGCCGCTTCCCTGATCAGGCCTTGATGCAGAGCCTGGGCATGGGGCCTGAAGCCTACCAGAACTGGATCAATAGCGTTCGTCAGCGCCTCTACGAAGTACGCAAGAAGCGCGTCTGGCCCCTGACCGACGACAAAGTTTTGGCCGATTGGAACGGTCTGATGCTACGGGCCTTGGCCGAGGTGGGGCGCCTGCTGGAAGAACCCCAATATATCGAAGCCGCTCGCAAGAACGCCAGTTTTGTGTTGAAGGTGATGTACCAGGATGGGTTGTTGCGGCACTCCTGGCGCAATGGTTTGCGCAAGCCCCAGGCCTATCTGAGCGACCAGGCCCACTACGGGCTGGGGCTTTTGGCCCTGTATGAGGCCACCGGGGAGATGGAGTGGCTCGGGGGCGCTCGGCAGCTTGCCGATGGCATCCTGACCCACTTCAAAGAGCCAGAGGGGGCCTTCCGCGACTCGCTGGACAAGACCTTGCCGATCAAGGCCCGGGATGCCTATGATGGGCCTTATCCATCGGGAAGTGCTTCGGCAGCCGAGTTATTGTTCCGACTGGCGGCTCTTTATGAGCGCCCAGACTGGCATCAGGCGGCTCTGTCAGCAGTAGAGTTTTATGCCCAGAGCCTGATTCGCAGCGCTTTTGGCTTTCCGGCCTTGCTGCAGGCCCATCTGATGGGCAGCCGGGGAACCGAACTGGCGGTGGTGGCTCCGGCGGAGATTATTTATCCGATTCGCAGGTGGTATTTACCACTCACCACCCTGGCCTATGGCCCGCCCGAGGCCCTGCCCGTTCTGAAAAACCGCCAGCCGGGATTGGCCTATTTGTGTCAGCAAGGAGCCTGTCGTCTGCCTGTGGATAGTCTGGAAAAGCTCTGGAGGGAACTCGAGGTCATCTACCCTGGCGTAACGACCCAAAGCTAGAGCTGGCGGTCTTTTGCACCCAGACATTCAGGCAGCCGCGATAAGCTGGGCCTATGCGAGTCTTGTTCGTTGGGGATGTCTTTGGCGATCCAGGGTTGCGGGCGGTAGCAATGCACCTGCCTGACCTGCGCCCCCACTACGATCTGGTCATCGTCAATGGGGAAAATGCCCACCACGGCAAGGGTTTGTCCAAGATGGCCTATAGAAAACTGCGCGATGCGGGGGCCGACCTGATCACCCTGGGCAACCACGCCTGGGATCACAAAGATGTATACGAGTTAATTGAAACGGAGCCCATCATCCGCGCCCTCAACTACCCACCCGGCACCCCTGGAAAAGGACACTGGGTGTTGGAGGCTGGGGGGGAGACACTCTTGGTGATGCAGGTGATGGGGCAGGTGGATATGGGTATGAACCTCTACGATCCCTTTCGCACCAGCGAAGCTTTGCTGGCGGAAGTGGAGCACGATTATGCTCTGCTCGAGGTTCACGCAGAAGCCACCAGCGAAAAGTATGCCCTGGGCCACTACCTGGGCGGCAAGATTTCGGCCTTGCTCGGCACCCATACCCACGTCCAGACCGCCGATGCGGGCTTTCTAGCCAATGGAGCTGCTATCCAATGTGATGTGGGCATGACCGGCCCGATTCACTCGATTATTGGGGGCGAAATCGAAAGTTTTTTGGGGCGTTTTATTACCCAGCGACCCACCCCATTTAAGGCTGCTTCAGGACGAGCCATGTTCTGCGCGACGGAGTTGGTGCTGGAGGGGGGCAGGTGCACTCAAATTAGGCCCATGCGCTGGGACGAGCCTGAGTAGAGCAGAGTTTTGTTTCAGACCCGCCAATGGCTAAGTGGTCTGGTAAGTTAAAGATTGATATGCCATAAAGTCCCCGAAGCGAAGCGCTCAAAGCAACTCCCGGACATTAGAGGGGATAAATCCATCTCAGAAATTAAGTTACCAGAGCACTAAGAGCGTGCACAAGCCTTCCCTCTTTACCGTTGGTTCAGGCACCTATATCCGGCGAATCATCTTTCGGAGGCTCCCTTCGAGTATTCTTGCTTGGGGGTACGTTGCCATGGCAAATCACAACTCTATCCCCTTTTTCATCTTCCCTCGTACAGCCAAAACCCTCAAATATAAGAGGATAGAAAGGGCTTTCAACATGAACCTCAACCAATATCCCTATCCGTCTCGCCGCAACGTGGTTGCAGGAAAGCGGGGTGCTGTCGCGACCAGCCAGCCTCAGGCAGCACTGGCCGGTATGGAAATGCTGCTGGCTGGAGGCAATGCGGTAGATGCGGCGGTTGCGACAGCGATTGCCCTGACCGTGCTCGAGCCCACCTCCAACGGTATCGGCTCGGATGCTTTTGCGCTGGTGCATGATGGGCAGAAGCTTCATGGCCTGAACGCCAACGGTATGAGTCCGGCCCGTCTGGATGTGCAAACCTTTGCTGCCAGTGGACAGGTGCCCACGCGGGGGTGGTTGCCGGTTACGGTTCCGGGGGCCCCTTCATCCTGGCGGGTGCTGCACGAAAAGTTTGGTAAGCTGCCCTTTGAAAAACTCTTCGACCCTGCCATTCGCTATGCCGAGGAGGGTTTTGCCGTAACCCCGGAAACCGGACGCACCTGGCCGCGAATCGAAGCCATCTACGGTCCGCTAAACGAGCCTTGCTTTCAGCCCTTCAAAGCAGTATTCATGCCTGGCGGGAGGGCACCCAGGCCGGGTGAACTCTGGCGCAGCTCACGCCATGCCGAGACCTTGCGTGAGATTGCCCGCACCGGTGCGGAGGGCTTTTACAGCGGTAAACTGGCCGACCAGATCGCCGATTTTGCCGCAGCAACCGGGGGTTATCTGACCCGCGCAGACCTGGCTGCCTATCGGTCGGAGTGGGTGGAGCCCCTCTCGGTGCGCTACCGGGGGCTGGAAGTACACGAGATTCCTCCAGCTGGGCAGGGCATCGCGGCCCTGATGGGGCTGAAGATTCTCGAGGGCTTTGAGATTGGCCAGTATCCGCGTGATTCGGTGGAGAGTTTCCACCTGCAGATCGAGGCCATGAAACTGGCCTTCGCCGATGTGCAGCACTATGTAGCCGACCCCCGGTTCATGACCGTTTCGGCTACCGACCTGCTCGACAGCCACTACCTGGCCCAGCGCCGCAAACTGATTGGGGAACGGGCCCTTTCAGTCCAGGCGGGCGCTCCCAAGGGGGGCACCGTATACCTGTGCGCCGCCGATGGCGAGCTGCAGGTTTCCTTAATCCAGTCCAACTACATGGGTTTTGGGGCAGGTATTGTGGTGGACGGTACCGGCATTTCACTGCAAAACCGAGGCGCTTGTTTTGTCCTGGAGGAGGGGCATGCCAACCAGTATGCGCCAGCCAAGAAACCCTTCCATACCATCATTCCTGGCTTCCTCACCCGTGACGGCAAACCCTTGGGGCCTTTTGGGGTGATGGGCGGGCATATGCAGCCACAAGGTCATTTGCAGGTAGTGGTCAACCTGGAAGACTACGGCATGAACCCCCAAGCCGCCCTGGATGCACCACGCTGGCAATGGACACACAGCCATCATATTGACCTCGAGTCCAGTGTGCCTTCACACCTGGTGTACGGCCTCAAAGAGCGCGGCCACGAGGCTGTCCTGCAAACCGAATGGGCAGCCTTTGGGCGGGGCCAGATGATTTTGAATCCAGGCCATGCATTCTTGGCGGCCACCGAGCACCGAGCCGATGGCATGGCGCTGGCCTGGTGAGCTATTCGTCCTCGTCGAGCCGAAAACCCACCAGCAGCGTGACCTGATAGGTGTTGACGTAGCCATCGGCCAGGCTGCCGCGAATCTCCTTGACCTCAAACCAGTCGAGATTACGCAGGGTTCGGCGGGCACGGGCCAGCGCGACCTTGATGGCGTCCTCGAGGCTCTCCGCACTGCTGCCCACCAGCTCCACTTTTTTATAGACCTTGCTCATCTGTTGCCTCCTTTAGTTGAGGATAACCTACCAACACCTGGATAAACAGCCCTCATGAAGGTAGAGCAGATGATCGGGCCTCACGTCACTGAACCACCCGCCACAGGCTTTCGACCCGCGTCAGCAGCTATAGTGAATAATCCCGTCTAGCTCGAGCCGCTTTCCAGTGCCTTCGGCCACCAGGTACTCCAGGTGCGCCAGCGTTTCCGACCAGGCAAAGCGCCGCTGGGCCAGGTTGAGGTTGCCCGGAAACAGCCCGAGCGACAACTGCCAACAGGTTTGAGGGTGGTTGTTCATGAGGTGGAGCAAGAACTCCAGCCGCTCCACATGATGGGCTTTGAGTTCGGCCACCCGTCCAGCAATATCTTTGATCGGACGGTAGTGCCCCGGCAAGGCGACCGAAGCCTCCAACGAGGCGGTTTTTTCCAGCGACTCGAAGTAATGCCTGAGTGGATTGGGATAGGAGTAGGCCCAGATGCCGATATTGGGGGAGATGCGCTCGAGAATCTGATCCCCGGCCAGCAGTGCGCCATCCGACTCACGCAGCAACATCGCATGACCATCGGCATGGCCCGGTGTCCACACCGCCCGGAACCGCATGCCCGCCAGCTGTAGGGCCTGTCCATCGGTGAAAGTCTGAAGGTTTTGGGCAGGGTGTACCCGGCTGCGGGTTTTGGCCATTTCCTGACCCAGATCTCTCAGATATTCATCCGTGATCCCATGCTGATAAAACAGCGTTTGCCCTGCCTGGCTCATGCGCTGTGGTTCTGTCCAGAAGATGTGCCCTCGCTCTTTCTCCACATCCAGCAGCCACACCTGGGGGCCGTGCGGTTCAATCAGCCCTGCCAGGCCGTAGTGGTCGGGGTGATGGTGGGTGACCACCAGGTGCTCGAGGTCGCCATACCCCAGCCCATGCTCGTTTAGAGCCGCCTCGAGGTTGCTTCTGGCTTCTGGGGTATCGAGCGCACAGTCTACCAGCACCGGGCCGTCGGTGGTGCCTGGGCTGGGTAACAGTAGATAGCAGTTGACAAACTTGAAGGGATAGGGGATTGGTACCGGAATGGCATAGATCCCCGGTGCAACTTCGGAAGATAAGCGAGTAGCCCCAGCCATGAAGAGATTGTACCAAGTCAAACTTTTGTGCAATGGTGGTGAACGCGGCTCTTTGTTGAACCAGCGGGCATGAACAAGGCTGGTCAAGCATCAAGGGTCACATGCAAGCGAAGCGGGTGTGCTCCCGGATTTCTAATCTATTGTGCTTGTTGCTGGACACAAAGGGGGCAAGTCATGGTACGATCAAATCCCGTGATAGTTAAGCCGCTCTCCTGCTATGGCTGAGCGTTTGAAAGGGTAGGTTTTCGCGTTTGGATATGGCTTATTCGGCGCAGTGTGGGGGTTTTGTATGAAGTACATTTTTGTCACGGGCGGTGTGGTGAGCAGTTTGGGCAAGGGCATCCTCACGTCCAGCCTGGGTGCGATCTTGCGGGGGCGCGGCTATCGCGTGACCGCCATCAAGATTGACCCCTATGTCAATGTGGATGCGGGAACCATGCGGCCCTACGAACACGGGGAAGTTTTTGTCACCAGCGATGGGGCCGAGACCGACCTGGATATTGGCCATTACGAGCGCTTTCTCGACATTGACCTGTCGCGTGCCAACAACATCACCACCGGGCAGGTGTATTTGTCGGTGATTCAGAAAGAACGGCGCGGGGAGTATCTTTCCCAGACCGTGCAGGTCATTCCCCACATCACCGACGAGATCAAAGACCGCATTCGCCGCACCGCCCACGAGCAAAACGCCGACATCGTAGTGGTAGAGGTGGGGGGTACGGTGGGCGATATCGAGAGCCTGCCTTTCTTAGAAGCGATCCGCCAGTTTCAGTTTGATGAAGATGATCAGGATCTGATGTACCTGCATCTGACGTTGGTGCCTTATCTGGCCACCTCGGAGGAATTCAAAACCAAACCCACCCAGCACTCGGTCTCCACCTTGCGCGGGGTAGGTATCCAGCCCGATGTGCTGGTGTTGCGCTCCGACAAGTTGGTGCCGGAGGATGTGCGTAAAAAGGTAGCGCTGTTTACCAATGTTCACGCCGGTGAGGTTTTTAGCAGCCCCACCGTGCAATACCTCTACGAAATGCCGCTGGTGCTAGAAGAGCAAGGTTTGGGGCGCATCGTGGAGAAGAGATTGGGATTGGAGCCGATTCAGCCCAATCTGAGCTTCTGGCAAAACGCCGTGCGAAAGCTCAAGCAGCCCGCGCAAGAGGTATCGGTGGCTTTCGTGGGTAAATACGTGAAGATGCCCGATGCCTACCTGAGCATCCTGGAAGGTTTTCGCCACGCCGGAATTGCCCATAATGCAAGGGTCAATGTGAAATGGGTCAACGCTGAGGACATTGCCGATGTTCCCAAAGCTGCCGAACTGCTGGGTGATGTGGATGGAATTCTGATGGGGCCTGGGTTTGGCATTCGCGGCATTGAGGGCAAAATCCTGGCAGCACGGTATGCCCGCGAGAATCGGGTGCCTTATTTTGGCATCTGCCTGGGGCTGCAAATTGCTGTGATCGAGTATGCCCGCTATGTGCTGGGCCTCGAGGGGGCTAACAGCACCGAGTTCGACCCCTACACACCCCACCCGGTGATAGACCTCATGCCCGAACAATTGGAGGTCGAAGGGTTGGGCGGCACCATGCGGCTGGGCAACTGGCCTATGCGTATTCACCCCGAGACCTTGCTCTACAAGCTTTATGGTAAGGAACTGGTTCACGAGCGGCATCGCCACCGCTACGAGGTAAACCCCGAGTATGTGCAGCGCCTGATCGAAAGCGGCCTGACGGTCTCGGCAGTTACGCCCGGTGTACAGGGTCGTGGTGAGGGACTGGTGGAGGCCATCGAGCTGCCAGATCATCCCTTCTTCATCGGCCTGCAAGCCCACCCTGAGCTGGCCAGCCGTCCCATGCGGGTCTCGCCGCCATTCAACGGGTTTATTGGCGCCGCCCTCGAGCGCAAGCGCCAAGCCCTGTTCCAGTCCATCGAGGGCTCTTCCTGATGGTGGAGCCCACCTCGTAAAGATGCTTGAACAGGGATGTCTCATCACGCAGGCATAAGGCCTTGGGTCTGCCCAGGCTCGAGGCCCAAAACTGCTGGAAATCTTTCACTATCGGCTATCAGGTTTATTGCTGATCAGCAAAATGCCGTGCGGTGCGGCCCGAGAAGCCCCTGCCATCCAGGGCGAATTGCAGGGCAGCCTTTCGGGTAGCTTCGTCGAGTTCCCGTCCCAAGATGTGGGCCACGGCTTCCAGGTAGAGCTGCTGGTCGAACGGGGGAAAGGTCAAGACCAAACCAAAACGATCGGCTAGCGCCAGCTTATCTTGCAAGGTGTCCCAAGAAGCGGGGTCGTTCGCGCCCGGTTCGGGCCGATCTGACCAGTGCTGGGCGATCAGGTTGCGGCGGTTGGAGGTGGCGACGGTCAGCACATTTGCGGGCCGTTCGTAGACCGCACCTTCCAGCAACGCCTTAAGTTTGTGAAAGCGATCGTCGTCGCTGGCAAAGGCCAGGTCGTCCATGTAGAGCACAAACCGGAAGGGCAAGGGAGCCAACAACTCCAGGAGCGCTGGTAGTTGTTCCAACCCGTCCGAAAGCACTTCCACCAGCCTCAGGCCCTGGTCGGCATAGTGGGTACGAAGGGCCTTGACCGAGGTGGATTTGCCGGAACCCCTGGCTCCGTACAAAAGCATTGGAACCGCAGGTTTTCTAGCCAAAAAACGCTCCACATTGGTGCGCAGGGTCTGGATTTGTCGGGTATAGCCCACCAGATCGTCGAAGCGAGCAAGATCGGGTTTCTCGATGGCGTGCATGTGGTGGCTAAATAAGAAGGCTGTATGGTGGACATAGATGCCATAACCATAAGTCTGATACAGATTCTGTAAAGCGGCGGGTGACCCTTCCAGCAGTACCTTCAGTGAGGCGCTTTCGGCTGCACTGGGTTCTCGGTTGCCAAAGTCTGAAAAGGGGTACTGCTTTTTGAGGCGCTCCAACTCCCGCCGCAAGTGCCCCAACTCCTGGCTGATCCAATCGGCCATTCCAGGGCTCAGGGACTCGCTCAGCAGGCGCCGGGCCAGGGTTTCGTCCGCCAGAATTCGCTGGCTAAGCAACCAAGCCCAGGGCTCTCCGGCAGGAAGTCGAGTGTGAAAGAGTTCGGCCAGGGGGGTGTCGTAGAGCGAAGGAAATAGCTGCATTGCAGGCTATTTTATCGCGATGCCACTGGGCGAAGTGGAACATGGTATTTGCTGCAACAAGGGTCTGCCTGCATTCGGATTATCGCGGTTTTCGCTATTTTTGCCGCTATCGAAAACGAGAATGCGTCTGGGCCCAGACGCATGTTTTCGAGTTTCGAAAACGAG
>JBBIUP010000067.1:0-14427 GCA_037440185.1 Meiothermus sp.
TTGCGCCCGCAAAATCCACTTTGTTTGGCACCCTAACTGTGGTATAATGTTCAGGTGGCTGTTTGGGCTGTGTATCTTGCAGAGCATCGCCGGGAGGGGTTGAACCTGCATTGAAGCTAGAACAAAGTTTGTTGGGGTATTTGGCAGAGGGCTGGAAGCAAGACTGAGGATGGGATAGGGCCGATTATGGCAAAGTCTGGCGTGCCTATTGCTGCAGAAGTGACGCCGCATTCTGGACAGGCCCAGCAGGCAGCCAGGGCCTTGCAAGAGCTGGGGTTTCGGGTATTGCATATTGGTTCTACCATCGCTGTGCAAGCGCCCCAGGTGCTTTGGCGCGAGACTTTTGGGATTCGCTTTACCCGGCAGAAGAAGATCGTTTTGAAAGAAACCGGGTTGTCTCGAGCCTATCCCGCTCCACGCCCCGAAACCCTGCAAATTCCCCCTGCGCTAAAGGACTGGATTGCAGATATTGCTTTTGTAGTGCCACCGGAGTGGTTTGGTTGAAACTGGTTGCGGGCATACTGCTCCCGTACGTACCCCCAATTGCAAGAGACTGCTCGAGCCGAAATGTGGCGGTATGGCCCGAACCCAATAAAGGAGGGATGGTATGGCTAGAAGTAGAGCTAAAGCAAAAAACACCAGCCGCAGAAGGCGGGTACGCATTGAGCAGGAGAACGTGGTGTTTGAAGCGGTGCTGCGGCCCGAGGAAGAAAGGCGCTCGCTTTTTGCCCCCGATGCGGTGCTGAGTGCCGAGACCCTGGATGCGTACCGTCCCCCGGTGGGAAGTGCCCAGTTGGCGGCGTTGCAGTTGCAGCGATTGGGCTTCAAGGTGCGGCACGTGGGCACGTTCTCAATTAGCGCCGAAGGCCCACGACGCTTGTGGGAGAAGGTGTTCAAGACCAGGGTGGGGGCACGCACCCAGCTCTTGAGCGAGGCCCATCCCGAGATCGGTGAAATCACTTACTGGTCGCACTTGCCCGATACCCCCTTCACCATTCCTGAGGAAATGGCTCCGCTGATTGAACGGGCCTACCCGCAGTGGCCGCCCACATTTTTTCAATCGCCGCTGCCGCCCAGGGTGAAATATCACCATCTGCAAGTGCCGGGTGATGTGGGGATGATTTGCCGCTCGCCCCTGGTACACAAACATGGTGTGACCGGCAAAGGGGTGCTGGTGGCGATGCCCGACACCGGCTTCTACAAACATCCTTTCTATGCCTGGTACGGCTACAACTATCAGGCCACGCTGTCTCCGGATGCCATTCGGGTCGAGCGCGATGAGGTGGGGCACGGCACCGCCGAGGCCGCCAACATCTTCGCCAATGCGCCGGATATTGATTTTATTGGGGTCAAGATGGGGGCCAACGCCACCTTGGCCTTCAAAACGGCCTCCGACCTCTATCCGGCGGTGATGACCAACAGTTGGGGCTACGACATTCGCACCGCGCCGCTGCCCAATTTCCTCAGACCCCTCGAGGCTGCCGTAATTGAAGCGGTGCGAGACCGGGGCATCGTGGTGTGTTTTTCGGCGGGCAACGGACACTTTGGCTTCCCGGCCCAGATGCCAGAAGTGATCGCGGTGGGTGGGGTGTATGCCAAAGCCGCCCTGGTGGGCGACGATTTTGCCATGGATGCTTCCAACTATGCCAGCAGCTTTGCTAGCCCCATTTATCCGGGACGGCATGTGCCGGATGTCTGTGGATTGGTGGGGATGCAGCCCAGGGGCATCTACATTATGTTGCCGGTGGAGCCGGGCTGCCAGATTGATACAGGGCTGGCGGGTGGGGCTTTCCCCAACCGAGACGAGACTGCGGCCAATGATGCCTGGGCGGTGATTAGCGGAACCAGTGCTTCCTCGCCGCAGATTGCCGGGGTGTGCGCCTTGCTCAAACAAGTCCAGCCCGGTTTGTCGCCTGGCCTGGTCAAGGCCATTTTGCGGGCTTCGGCGCGGGATGTGAAAACCGGGCAGAGCCAGCAGGGCCAGCCTGCCGGCGAGGGGCATGACGGGGCTACCGGGGCCGGGTTGGTGGACGCCCATGCGGCCTACAAACTGGCTCGCTCGGTGGTGCTGCGCGACCTGGGAACCATCCCACCCCCCCGCTAGCAGGGGGTATCGTACCTTCTGATGGGCGGGCAAACCTGGCTGTTGACAATGCTCTACCGCTTGGTCAACAAGCAGAGGGTGCTATACGATACTGCCCTCTCAACATTTTCTCAGAACCTGCTTTCGGCATCCGCTTTATACTGGGACGAAAGCAGGGAGGAGCAATGCGTTTGTTGCGGTTTTTGGGGCGTTTGTTACTGGTGCTGGTCGGGTTGGTGTTGGTCGGCGGGCTGGGCGGCTGGTTCTGGTTGCGGGCGGCCACCATACCACAGCATTCGGGTCGGCTGGCCCTAAAGGGCCTATCCGCACCGGTCGAGCTGAACCGCACAGCCGAAGGTGTATTGCACATCAAAGCCCAGACCGATACCGATGCCTTTTTTGCTTTGGGGGTTGCCCACGCCCAGGATCGCCTGTGGCAGATGGAGTTCCAGCGCCGGGTGGGGGCCGGACGTCTTTCAGAGGTGATCGGTAAGGCCACTTTGAACCAAGACCGCTTCTTGCGTACCTGGGGCTTCTACAAAGCAGCCGAACAGGTCTATACGGGCTTATCGCCCGAGGCCCGGTCGGTGGTGGAGGCCTATGTGGCGGGCATTAATGCCTACCTGGCTACCAACCCACCCCTACCGCTGGAGTTCCGCCTGCTGGGCTTTAGGCCCGAACCCTGGAAGCCCGCCGATGTGCTGGTCTGGGCCAAGATGATGTCCTACGACCTTTCGGGCAATTGGGACAGCGAGCTGCAACGTTTGCAATGGGCCGCCAAAGGCATGACCCCGGCCCGCATGACCCAGCTCGAGCCGCCCTATCCTGCCGACGCGTCCACCGTGCTGCAGGCCGAAGACCTGCAACTACCCCCACCAGCCAAGCCGGACGGCGAGTCGGCGCGCGCCTTGCTGACCCTGGCGGCCCGGCTGCCCCGGGCCCTGCACCTGCCAGGCGAGATAATGGCCCGGGCCTCCAACAACTGGGTGATCGGCCCCTCGCGCACCGTGAGCGGAAAACCCCTGCTGGCCAACGACCCCCACCTGGGGCTGGGTGCCCCCTCGGTCTGGTACCTGGTACACATCGAAGCCCCCACCTACAAGGCCATCGGCAGCAGCTTTCCGGGGCTTCCGGCGGTGGTGATTGGTCGCAACGAGCGCATCGGCTGGGGGGTCACGACCGTCGGGGCCGATGTGCAAGACCTGTACATCATGGACGAGGCCGCGGGCGGCTATCGCTATAAAGGGCAGCTCGAGCCCTGGCGCACCCGCACCGAGGTTATCAGGGTCAAGGGTGAGCCCGATGTGACCCTGCGGGTGCGGGAAAGCCGCTATGGGCCGGTCATCAACGATGTGGTGAGCAACCCCGGAGCACGGCCCCTGTCGTTGCGCTGGACCAGCCTGGATTCCACCGACCGCACCATGGAGGCGTTTTTGGGGATTGCCCGTGCACAAAACTGGCAACAGTTCAAGGCCGCCCTGGCCCTCTACAAAGCCCCCAGCCAGAACTTCGTCTATGCCGATGTGGACGGCAACATCGGCTATATGGCCCCGGCCAGTTTCCCCATCCGCAAGCCCGGCCACTCGGGCCTGATGCCGGTGCCGGGCGATGGCAACTGGGACTGGCAGGGCTACCTACCCCAGGACCAGTGGCCGCAAGTATATAACCCTAAAGAGGGCTTTATCGTTACCGCCAACAACAAGGTGACCTCACCCAACTACCCCCACACCATCTCGCTGGAGTGGGAGGAGCCCTACCGCGCCCAGCGCATCCGCGAGTTGATCCTGACCAAAGACAAACTCTCCTTTGAGGATATGGCGGTGATGCAACAAGACATCACCAGCCTGCTGTTCAGGGAATTCAAGCCAGTCCTGGAAGTGCTCAATCCGCTCTCGGAGAATGCCCGCCAGTGGAAGGCTCGCTTGCTGGCCTGGGATGGGGTCATGCGGGCCGAACAAGTAGAGCCCACAGTATTTCAGGCCTGGTACACCGAACTGACCCGGCTGCCCAGCAATGAAGTGGAACGAGAGTTCTGGGAACAGCCCCGTTACCTGCTGGCCGCCATGCGCCAGGGCGACCCGGCCTGCCAGACCCCGGATACCCAAACCTGTCTGGATTTCGCCGCCCTTGCGCTGGACAGGGCACTGGATCGCTTCGACAACAACCCTCCGCGTTGGGGTGATATTCACCAGGCCACCTTTCCCCATGCCATCCTGACCAATGTCGCTCCCCTCAACCGAATCGCAGACCGGGCCGTGCCCCACGGCGGCGACCGCTATACCCTCAACCGGGCTTCCTACAACCCCAGCACCTTCCGCATGACGGTGGGCAGTAGCTACCGGCACATTCTAGATTTTGCCGACCTGGAGAACTCGAGGTTCATCCACCCGCTGGGACAGTCCGGGGCGCTGCTCTTTAGTGGGTATGACAACCTCTTGCCGAAGTGGGCGGGTGGGCAGTACCTGCCCATGCGGATGGAGGAAGCCAATTTCGCCACTCGGCAGACCCTCGAGCCCCTGCCCTAAAGCGGTAAAAATTCCCGTTTTGCGGGAGGGGTTGACATTTTTTCTCTCGAGGCATAGTGTACTAGATGGCTAGTGCACTAAGGAGGTGGCTCGATTGTGGAACTTGGATGTAGAAGCAGGGCCGATTTACGCGCAGATTGTGCGGGGGGTGGAGCGGATGCTGGCGAACGGGAAGATGAAACCAGGGGATAAGCTGCCATCGGCGCGGGAGTTGGCAGCTTCTTTGAAGGTCAACCCCAATACGGTGATTCACGCCTACAGCCAGCTCGAGATGGCCCAAATCACCGAGACCCGGCGGGGTCTGGGCACCTTTGTGCGCGAGGATGTGAATGTGGAGGGCATCCGGCTGCGAATCTTGCAGGAGGCTGCTTTGCGTTTTTTGACGGAAGTGCAGAGCCTGGGGTTGAGCCTGGAAGATGCCCAAAAGGCCCTCAAAAAAGTGAGCCCCAACGGCCAGAGGGAGGCGTAATGCTGGCGAAGCTTTCGAACGTGACCAAGCGCTACGGCAAAACCGACGGGGTACACGACCTGAGCCTCGAGCTCTACCCAGGGCAGGCGGTGGGGCTTCTGGGCCTGAACGGCTCGGGCAAAACCACGACCCTCAAGCTGCTGGCCGGGATGTTGTTTCCCACCCAGGGCCAGGTGGAGGTGTTGGGCAAAGCCCCTCGCGAGAACCGGGGCCAGATTGCCTATCTGTCGGATGCCGACAACCTGTATGCCTGGATGACCCCTGCCGATGCCGAGCGCTTCATGGTAGGTCTATATCCAGACTTTAACCTGAATCGCTACCGCGAACTGCTGGCCTTTTTAGAAGTGCCCAAGCAAGGCTATCGCTCGATGTCGCGGGGGCAACGGGCGCGCTTGCGGCTGGCGATGGTATTGGCCCGCGATGCCAGGCTGTTTTTGCTCGATGAGCCGCTCTCGGGTATAGACGTGATCTCGCGCGACCGCATCCTCAAGAGCCTGGTGCTGGAGTGGCGGGAGGACGCCTGTTTGGTGCTCTCGACCCACGAGGTCAGCGAAGCCGAGGGGATTTTTGAACGGGTGTTGCTCTTGAAAGAAGGCCGACTTGCGATGGATGCCAAGGCCGAAGATTTGCGCTCCAGGGGGCAAAGCGTGAAGGATGCCTTTATCGAGGTCTTGGCTTGATTGAGGTTGGGGGCTTTAGACAGGGGAGAGAGAATTCCGGGCAGTTTGCGGTGGAGTGTTCGCCGGTTTCTTACACGCTCCAACGATCCGTCCAGCCAGGAGGTATACCTAAATGAACGCATTTACTACACTGTTGTGGCTCGAGTTTCGCAAGTTCGGTGTATTCGGGCTTGCACTGCTGCTGGGAGGGGTGGCCTGGTTCTTTGTGGCCCGGCAGATCTTTGAGTGGAATGGGAACAACCTCGAGTCTGCCACCGCTGTGTTTGCTACTACCGCAGTGAGCGCAATTGGGCTGAGCATGGCCTTCCTGTTTGCGCTGGGCCTGGACTTCGGGCGCGAGTACCGCGCTGGGCGCTGGGCACTGCTGCTGGGCTCGCCCCAGCCGGGCTGGTTGCACCTAGCAGCCAAGGCGGTGTTCGGCCTGGTGGTGCTGACCCTCTTCAACGGTGGGATGTGGCTGGTGCAGGCCTTCTGGCTGAGCCAGGTCGGGATCGGCCTGCCCTTCAGCTTGGGGGCTAGTGTGTGGCTCTACCTGTTGGGCGGCCTGGTACTGGTGGTTCCGGCGCTTTTCCTGGGCCTCTTGGTAGCGGCCTACATTCCCGGAAAGGCTACCATTATCGCCTTCATTATCGGCGTGATTGGACTAGGACAAGTACTGGAGTGGAGTGCTCGGTTCTTTGGCGACCGGTTCTACAAGCTGCTGCCGGCCTGGAAGCTGCCTGCGCCCAGCGTGGAGCAGAACCCTGCGGTGAGGATGCAGTGGGATAGCTTTCCGGGCCTGCCAACCGAGGCCTTCGTGATTCTGCTGGTGCTCACGGCCCTGTTCTTTTTTGCTACCAGCCGTCTGTGGCAGGAAGTGGAGGCCTGAGATGCCCAATGCACATTTTGGAACGGTCGAGATTATCGTGTTTGGCGTGGTGTTTGCCTGGCTGGCCTACGCGGGCTATCGCCTGTGGACGGGTACCTTCAGCCAGACCGCCCGGTGGGCGAGCGTGGGTTTTGCCGCACTGGCAGCCATCGGGCTAGCGCAGGACTTGTTCGATATCAACCGTCAGTCGGTAAACGCTGGGGTGGTCTCGGCAGACACGGGTGTGGTGAGCGGGGTGGTGGTGGTGAGTGGCGGCGGGCTTTGTATCGAGTGCGACCGCAGTTTGGAAGGGGGCAAATACCGCTTGCGCGGCAACTGGGTTGCCGGTGAGTACACCTTGCGACCCCAGGGAACCCAGCCCTACGCGCTCAGTTACCAGAGCGGAACTGCCCGTCTCGACGGGGCTAGATTGAGCAGTGGTTGTGCCATCGGTCGGATTTCCGACGAGGTGAAGCTTGAACTTAGCGGAGCCAGCCAGGTGGTGCTAGAAATTGGCCCTGGGGCAGCATGCTCAAACTGAGCAGGGGACTTTGTTCATCCCCGGCCACCATACATCGGTTTTTACGCGACATGGCCAGTGTCACATTACTTCTGACACTGTCACCCCAAACTTGACTTGAGCATACTGGATAGAGGTGAGGGAAGATGGTGGATGTTTTGGTTCAACCCGTACACTTTTTCAAAGCCCTTGCAGAACGAAAGCCCAATCTGGTGGCTCCGTTTTTCATCGTGATGGCTGGTACCGTGGCGGCTTCGCTAGGGCAGATCCTGCTGGTTCGGTTGTTGCCCAGCCTGGTACCAGGAGGAATTCCCGTGCAACTGGTGTTTGCGCTGGTGGGCGGGGTGGTCTTTGGGATGTTGTTGTGGGGCCTGGGGGGCCTGATTATTCGGTTGCTGGCCGGGGCTGAAAGCCGGGCCTGGGAGGTGTATGGGTGGGCCAGTGTACCGGCCTTGCTGGTGGGGTTGGTGTTGATACCCTTTGGGGCTTTGTTGCCGATAACGGGCGATCTACCCCCCATCCCACCGGCTACCGACCCCGAGGCTCTACGGGCCTGGCAGCGTGAGTACCAGCAGGTGATTGGAGCCGCAGTTGGAACTCGTGTTCTGCAAGGTTTGGGGATTTTGGGTTCAATCTGGTCGTTCTGGATTATCTGGTCGGGTCTCAAGATACTGGCTCCCAGCCGGGCGCTTCTGGCAACGGTGGGGGTAGCGGTGGTTTCGCTGGCCTTTACATTGTGGGGCATTCTGGCCCAGCGTTGAACGGAGTGCTATGAAACGATGGATGGCAGTTTTGGGGGTGCTGGCTTTGCCAGTGTGGGCCTTTGGGCCGCTCGAGGCGCTGGCCTACCAGAGCCCGGAACTAGGCCCCGCCCAAGCAGCGCTCGAGGCCGCACGACAGCGGGCTGGGGCGGCGAATGTAGGGCTTTCCAGCAACCTCTCGGCGGGCCGTAGCGATGGCAACAACAACTACTCGGTGGGGGTGAACTGGCAGTGGAACTTCAGCGGGCGCATGGAAGCAGCCCTGGCGGTGGGTCGCGCCGAGCGGCAAGCGCGTCAGGTGCGACGCGATGGGCAAAAAAATGCGCTCTTGGCCCACGCCAACCTGTGGCAGGCCCAGAGCCGAGTGGCTTCCAGTGCGAAAAGGCTGGAGGTTGCACAGGCGCGGCTGGGTGTGACTCAGCAGCGGGTGGCTTTGGGGGCGGTATCGGCTGTCCAGCAAGAGGAAGTGGCCCTGGCGGTGCGCCAAGCCGAGCTAACCCAGCGACAGGCGCAAAGCGGTCTAATCGGCGCTAAAGCTGAGGCCGCACGCTATGGACTATCCGGCGACGCGCAGCCTCAAACGGTTCGGTTTGCCCAGCCCGAGGTGGGCGCTGAGCGCAGCCCAGCCTACCAGGAAGCGCTCGCAGCACAGCAACTGGCCCAGGCCCGGGTGGACGAAGCCGAGCGCACCCTGCTGCCCGAGATCAACGTGGGCGCGGGCTATATCGGCAGCGACGCGCAGATTCAAACCGGGGCTTCCTGGACAGGTCGGGGGCCGGGGGCCAGCGTTTCGTTGGGAAGCCTTCCCAGTGAGGTGAGTGCCTTGCCGGTCAACCCGGTGACGGGTTTGCGCCCTGGGCAGAACGAGTGGAAGCTGAGTGTGGGGGCGCGGGTGGTGTTCCCACTGGAAGCCATTGCAGGCTTGCGCCAGCTCGAGGCCGAGCGCGATCTTGCAGCAGTGCGTTTGCAGCGCACTTTGCAGGAGCTTGGTTTGCGTATGGCCTCCGCTCGAGCCGAGGCTGCACTTGCCTTGGAGGGGGTTTCGATTGCCCAGGCCCGACTGGAGCTTGCCAAAAGGCAGCAGACCCTGGTACAGGCCAGAGTGCAAGCCGGGAGTGCCAGCGCAATTGAATGGTTGGATGCGCAGGCCAGTGTGAACGAGGCCGAGACGGGGGTGGCCCAGGCTTGGCAGGGTTATATCGTGGCCAGTGCTGCGTATTTGGATTTGACCGATGGAGAATGGAGTGTGCAATGAAGCTGAAGGTAATACACTTAGCCCCAAATACTCGAGGGGTACTACATGCCTTGTTGCTGGCAATTGGATTGGCGCTGTCTACTGGCCTGGCACAGCCAGTGAATGTGTTTCTGCAAGATGCCTACAAAAAAGATACGGCCTATCTTGATGCGGAGCGTTCGCTGGCGGCTGCCCAGGACGAACTGCGCAAGGCCCAGGGCGACCCCGAAATTGCGCCCATGCTGCTGACCAGGGCACAAGAAAGTGTGGTGGTGGCCCAGGCCAAGCTGGGCCAAAGCCGCGAGGAAGCCCTGGCCCGAGCCCTCGAAGCCTACAGCGGCGTTTTGCTGGGTCAAACCGACTTAGCCCTGGCACAGCAGCGCAAGGAACTTACCACTTTGCAACTGCAAGCCGCCAACCTGCGCTTCCAGGCCGGCGCTATTTCGGCGGCTGAGCTGGCCAGGGTACGCGACCAGGATGCCCAGGCGGCCTCGGCGGCGCGTACTGCCCAACGTACCCTGGATCAGGCCCAGGCCCGGTTGCGGCCCTATGGCGAAGTGCGGGTGCAAAACCTACCCGAGCCTGGAACAGTGGATATGGACAAGTTCGGCATCCAAAACCACGCACGCTTGCTCGAGCTGCGGCAACAGGTGCGCGAGGCCGAACGGGCCCTGGCGCTGGCTTCCGGCCCCGATACCGCGCCCCTGGACAAGACCGCCCGCGAACGGGATCTGGCTCGAGCCCGCACTGCCTTAAGTGACATGGAACGTACCCTGGGAGATACGCTGGAAGCCAGCAAGCGTCGTCTTCAGAGTGCGCAGGAAAACTACCGCCTGGTCCGCGAATCGCAAGTCCGCCTGGGCAACGAACTGCTGGCAGCCCAACGTCGTTTTCAGGCCGGCGCCATTGCCCAGGTGATACTCAAACAGGCCGAACTGGCCAAGACCGAGGCAGACCGCTCTGCGCTGGCTGCTCAGATCGAGGTTTGGAACGCTATATATGCCTTGCAGGTTGCGGGGAGCAATTGAGCGGGAGGTGCGATGGAATGAGCCAACCGTTGTTTGCCCTCGACCCTGGATACCGAACGCTCGACCCTATTGGAGACTGAACGAATGAGACGCTGGATTTGGATTGTGCTGGTGGCCCTCTCGCTGGGCCTGACCGTTTTTGGCCTGATGCGCCCAAGGGGCGAACAGGGTCTTTCGGTGAATGTGGTGCGGGCTGAACGGGGTGAATTTGTGCGTGAAGTACGGGCCACCGGTACCGTCGAAGCCCGCCTCTATACCCTCACTTTTTCCCGGCCAGGACGGGTAGCCGAGGTGCGGGTGAAGGAGGGACAGGCGGTGCAAGCGGGGCAGGTTCTGGCGGTGCTCGAGACCGTGGGCGAGCAATCGCAACTGCGCTCTGCCAGGGAAGCCCTGAGGGCCCTGCAAACGCGTGTCTCGGCCCAGGAAGCTGATTTTCGCAGCAACAGTACCCGCTTACAGAATCAGCTGGCCGAAGCACGGCGCAACCTGAGCCTGGCCCAACGTCTGTTGGGTATCGGCAGCGCTGCACAAAACGAGGTGAATCAACTCACCCGCCAGGTGGCCGACCTGCAAGCACAACTCACCAGCCTAGGCCAGACCCGCGCCAGTACCCAGCGCGACCTTCAAGCCCAGATCGAGGCACGGCAGACCGAGATTGCTGCGTTGGAACGAACGATCACGCAGTCCTCGTTGCGTGCTCCGGTAGCGGGCATCATCTCGAGCGTGGGCTTCTTGGTCGGAGTCGAGACCACTGCTCCCAGTGGCAGCGGAACCTCGCTCAGCACGCCTTCCATTCGGCTGGTGGAGGCTGGCAGCTTGCGCGTACAAGCGCGTCTGTCCGAGGCCGATATCCCAGGGGTACGGCCCGGTCAGCCGGTACGTATCGAGCTGGATTCCGCGCCCAACCAATCCTTGCAGGGCAAGGTAGATCGCCTGGGGGTACAGGCCGAAGTTGCCGGTACCGGGGGAAGTGCTGTGCTACCGGTGTTTATCCGTTTTCTAGATACGCAAGCCGAAAACATCGCCCGACCCGGCCTGACTGCCACCGCTCGCATTACCACCCTTCGCCTACCTGATGTAATCAAGATTCCTTTGGAAACCCTGGTCGAGGACAAGGGTAAAAACTTTGCCTGGGTGGTGGACGAAACCACCCGCACCGCCCAAAAGCAGCCCGTTACCCTCAAAGCCCGCAACCTCACCCAGGCTGCCGTAGAAGGCATCCCCGAAAAAAGCATCCTTATCTCATTGCCTCCCGAGGCACTTAAGGAGGGAGGTAAGGTCAGCTACCGCTTGCCCCAGCCCGGGGGACAGCAATGACAGCAAACTCGAGCGCAAACAGCCAACAGCCAATGGCAAGAGCTGTAATGCCCCCTGGAGGGTTACCATGAGCCCCGTGGTGCACATGCAGGGTGTTACCAAGGTTTATCGCTCCGGCTCCAATGCTCGAACGGTGGAAGTATATGCCCTGAGTGGCGTAGATTTGACCATTCACCAGGCCGAATATGTGGCCTTGATGGGCCCGTCGGGCTCTGGCAAGTCCACCCTGATGCACATCATCGGCCTGCTCGATTCGCCCACTGAGGGTGAGTACAGCTTGGGTGGGGAGCCGGTTCGTGGCCTCAACGAAGGACAGTTGGCCCGCATTCGCAACCAGCGGGTGGGGTTTGTGTTTCAGGCGTTTTTCTTGCTACCACGCCTGACCGCCTTACACAATGTGGCGCTGCCATTGGTCTACCGAGGCATCCCTGCTGCAGAGCGGCTCAAACGGGCCCAAAAAGCACTCGAATCGGTGGGCTTGGGCGACCGCCTAGATCACCTGCCATCCGAGCTTTCGGGCGGGCAAAAACAGCGGGTTGCCATTGCCAGGGCCCTGGTGCAAGAACCCGATTTGCTGCTGGCCGACGAGCCTACCGGCAATCTCGATTCGAAATCTTCCGACGAGATCATGGAGCTTTTTGATGCCTTGCACCGCCAGGGCAAGACCATCGTGGTGGTCACCCACGAGCCGGACGTGGGGGCTAGGGCCGAGCGCATTGTGCGGCTGCGAGATGGCAAGGTGGCCGATGGAGGAATGGCATGAACCCGGCCAAGGACGCCCCCCTCAGCCCATCGCGTGTGGGTCAGTCCGGCATGAACCCGCTCGAGAATTTTCGTATGGCCTTTGAGTCGCTGTGGGGCAACAAGCTGCGCAGCTTCCTGGCCTTGCTGGGCATTGTGATTGGGGTGTTTGCCGTGACGGCCATGATTTCGTTGGGCCAGATGGCTACTGCTGGCATCACCCAGGACTTGGAAGCCGTGGCCGGTCGCTCGATCTTTGTGCAGCCCAATTTCAACGAAGGCCAGGATTTCAACTCGGCGCCCATCCGCGATGTGGACATCCAGGCCCTACAACCACTGCCCGTCACGGTTATTCCGCAACTCTTTACCAATATCCAGTACGAAAGCAAGCCGGGTGAGCGGCGCTCCATGCAACTACAAGGAACCCCAGGCGATCTGCCCAGACTTGACCCCACCAACAAAATCGCCAGGGGGCGCTACTTTACCGATGTCGAGGCCAGGGGTGGACTCGCGGTGGCGGTGCTCTCTGACCGGGCTGCCAAAGACCTCTTCCCAAACCGCGAAGCAGTGGGGCAGATCGCCCGCCTGTACTACCCCGGTGGTGCCCGCATAGACCTCACGGTGGTGGGGGTGCTGGAGCCACCCAGTGGCATTTTTGGCGGTTTCGGTTCCACCGCAACCGTCTATGCGCCTATCCAACTGATCTGGAACACCTCACCGGTCGCCCGCAAAGGCCAGTACGATTTCGTCATCATGTCCCTCAAAAAGGGAGCCGACTCGAGCCAGGTAACCCAGCAGGTACGGCGTATCTTCGAAAACCGCTATGGCAAGGGCAAGTACCAGATTCAATCCACCGAAAGTTTCCAGGGCACCTTGCAATCCATCACCCTTATTCTGCAAGCGCTGCTGGGAGCTATCGCGGGATTGTCGCTTTTGGTAGGTGGTATTGGCATTATGAACATCATGCTGGTGAGTGTAACTGAGCGTACCCGCGAGATTGGCCTGCGCAAGGCTTTGGGGGCTACTTCGGGACAGGTGCGCCAGCAGTTTCTGATTGAAGCGGTGGTGCTCACTTTGGTGGGGGGAATTCTGGGGGTCGCGCTGGCGGCTGGTCTGCTGCTTTTGATTACTGCGACGGTTCCTTTCTTCAAAGTTTATATTCTCAACCCCACTACGGTTTTTCTGGCTCTGGCGGTGAGCGCTCTAGTGGGCTTGTTTTTTGGTGTATGGCCTGCGGCACGGGCTGCTGCGCTCGACCCCATTGAGGCATTGCGCTACGAATAGAGCGGTTTTCAGAAAGAATGCTGCAATCCCCCTAAGGAGAGGTGCGGTTCCAGGCTTATTTTTTGCCGCCAGGAACCTCGAAGCCCAAGACCTGTGGGCCGCGCCCCAGTACGTAACCTGCGTCTGCTAGGGAATAATCTGGCCTAGACGCAACGCAGACCCGCGTGCCACCCCGATTCGCGGCGAAGCAGGCGCCTTCCCTCGCTGAGGCACGTCTGCTGGTCTCTTCTCGTTTTCGATAGCGGCAAAAATAGCGAAAACCATGATAAAAGCCAGGGATGCGAAAATCCCTGGCTAGGTTTGAGAAGCTCTACGTTTAGCGGAAGTACAGCCGTGGTCCGAACTCGATTCCCAGGATAAAGTCGCTGGCTCCGCCGGAGAAGCGTAGAGCGGGTTGCAGCTCGACAAAAAAGTTAAAATCACGGGTTACAGGAATTTCCAGCCCAGCGTTGCCAGTGATGCTGAACAGCGTGCCACCGCCCGCTACCAAGCCCAGGCCGCCGCCGAAGTAGAAATCGAGGCTGCCGCTCGAGCGCAGGAAGTAGATCACATCGGCCCCAATACCAAACTGGGTTCCACCGCCAGTAGACAATCCAAAGCCACCCCGCAGGGCCAGGGGACCTAACACATTCTCGGCACCCATGCGGGCCTGAACGCCCAGGCTGAACCCAGGAACCAAGCTCATGTTCCCACTTGCAACCTCACCAAACAACCGTCCCTGGGCCAAAGCCCCGCTCAAGATTGCGACCACCACAAGCGTTATCAGCTTCTGCATAAAAACCTCCACTGGGAAGTATAACAAAGCTCCAACGAATGCAAACCTTATACCAGCTCTGCGCGTGAGGGGCGCTAAACGCGCCCCCGTCGGGTTCACACTCTTGGTTAACTCAAAACTTGCAGTGATACAAAACCGCGCAAAAGTGGCAACATCCTGTAAA
>JBBIUP010000068.1:0-14259 GCA_037440185.1 Meiothermus sp.
GGGACGATCCCCTATCGGGACAGACTACGTCCGTGCACCCAGGGGACGATCCCCTTCGGGACAGCGGCTATGTCGCCGTGCACCCAGGGGACGATCCCCTATCGGGACTCGCAGGTGCTCGTACACCCGGGGGAATTGCGCCAGGTACGCATGGCCGATTCCGTGGGTTTTGCTCTACCCTGGCGCAACTTAGTCCAAGTGGTAGGGGAGCCCCTGTGCTGTCGCCCGTTTTTCCCTTACCCGGCGCTTTCCTGGGGCACGCACCATCGCAAACCCCATAACTCAGAACTTGCACCTAAGCATCCCATGCATAAATCCTCGAACTCCAATCCCTTAACACCGGTCATTCCGACGAAGGAGGAATCTGATACCGCACGGACACAGGCGATTTCCTTGACCGCACCCTATCAGATTCCTCGGCAAACTGCGCCTCGGAATGACAGGGTTTTTTACAGGATGTTGCCACTTTTGTGCGGTTTTGTATCACTGCAAGTTTTGAGATAACCGAAATTTCTATTGTCGGCGCAAGTGTCATACTAGCCTTGCCAGGTTTTGCCGAATGCGCTCGAGTTGGGCCTGGTTCTCGACCAGCCGTTCCCGCTCGGCCTGCACTATAGCCGGGTCGGCCCGCTCGACAAAACCAGGATTGGCGAGTTTTTTCTGCCCCTGTTCGACTTGTTTTTCCAGCTCGACCAGCCGCTTGCGCTGGCGTTCCAGAAAACTGCTCAGGTCGCCCTCGGGTTTCAAGTAGACGGTGGTATTGGCGGTGACCTGGGCAATGGCTTTTTCTGGCGCACCCAGCGACGCATGGGCCTTGCCCAGAAAGCGGAACAAAGCCCGGTTTTCCATTACCAGTGCGGCCCCGGCCCCTTCCAATTGCACAGCAATTTCTTGTTGAGGTGGGATACCCAGTTCGGCCCGCAGGTTGCGGGTAGCGGTGATGGTGGCTTGCAGGGTCTCGAAGGCTTTTTCGGCCCCCTGGTCACGCTCCTCTGTGTTTGGCCAGTCCTGCAAGGCCAGTTGTTTGGCGTCGCCGGTCAGGGTTTCGTAAAGTTCCGAGGTGATGAAGGGCATGATGGGGTGCAGCAGCTTAAGTAGAGCCGCGAGGGTAGCTTCCAGGGTTTGTAAGGTGACCTGGTTGCCCTCGCGCAGGGCAGGTTTGGCCGCTTCCAGATACCAGTCACAGAACTCACTCCACACCAGGTCGTAGATCAGCCGGGCAGCACGGCCCAGATCAAAAGCCTCGTAGGCTTCGGTGATTTCTGCGATGCCCCGGTTGAGGCGCGAAACTATCCAGCGGTCGGCCAGTGTCGGCTGTGAGCCGAGAGCCGAGAGCGGAGAGCTGTTCATGCCCTCTGCCCTCTGTATCAGCACAAAGCGGGTGGCATTGTAGAGCTTGTTGGCGAAGTTGCGCCCCTGCTCGTAGCGCCGCTCATCGTGGCGGATGTCCTGCCCGCCGGTGGCCAGATAATCCCAGGCGAAACGGCAGGCATCGGCGCCGTATTTGTCAATCAGCTCGAGGGGGTCAATGCCATTGCCCTTGCTCTTGGACATCTTCTGGCCCCTGGCATCCAGATAAAGCCCGTGCAGCACGATGGTGTGGAAAGGGGCCCGGCCGGTGAACTGGTAGCCCGACATCTGCATGCGGGCCACCCAGAAAAAGATGATGTCGTAGCCGGTCACCAGCACATCGGTAGGGTAGTACTTTTTGAAGTCGTTGGTGGCATCGGGCCAGCCCAAGGTTGAGAAGGGCCACAGAGCCGAGGAGAACCAGGTGTCGAACACATCCTCGTCACGTTTTAGGTTCAAATGAGCATACCGAGGATCCTGGTCGCAGTCGAGGTCGGGGTTGTCTGGGTCGGGCACGTAGATGTTGCCTTCTTCGTCGTACCAGGCCGGTATCTGGTGGCCCCACCAGAGCTGGCGGCCCACTGCCCAGTCCCGGATGTTCTCGAGCCAGTCTCGGTTCACCTTTTCCCAACGCTCGGGCACCAAGCGCATCTCGCCTTTATCAAGGCCCTCCAGCACCTGGTCGGCTACGGGCTTCATCCGCACAAACCACTGGGTCAGCAGCATCGGCTCGATGGGGGCTTTGGTACGTTCGGAGTAGCCCAGGGCAATCGAGTAGTCCTTGATCTCGCGCACCTGCCCGGCTTCTTCCAGCGCCTCCACAACCGCCCTCCGAGCCTTAAAGCGTTCCAGACCCCTGAACTGCTCGGGCACCAGGTCGCCCACCAGATGGCCCCCCAGGTCAATCACGCTGGGCATCTCCAGGTTGTGCCGAGTGCCAATCTCGAAGTCGGTGGGGTCGTGGGCGGGGGTGATTTTGAGGGCACCGGTACCAAAGTCCATCAGCACCGACGCATCGGCCATGATGGGGATGTAGCGCTCGGTAAGAGGGATGCGGGCCTGCTGGCCGATCAGATGCTGGTAGCGCGGGTCGGTGGGGTTCACAGCAATGGCTACGTCGGCAAAGATGGTCTCGGGGCGCACCGTAGCGATGGTGATTTCGCCGCCAGCTTGCAGCGGGTAGGCCAGCGTGTAGAGCTTGCCGGGGGTTGGTTCGATGCCCACTTCCAGGTCGCTCACCACGGTCTGGGCCACCGGATCCCAGTTCACGATGCGCCGACCCCGGTAGGCCAGCCCCTGGTGGTAATACTCCACAAATTCACGTCGCACTGCACGGGAAAGCCCCTCGTCCATGGTGAAACGCTCGCGGCTCCAGTCGCACGAAGCCCCGATGCGGCGCAACTGATAGAGGATGGTGCCGCCATTTTTCTCCCTGAACTCCCAGACGCGCTGCAAGAACTTCTCCCGCCCCAGGTCGTGGCGGGAAAGCCCTTCCTGGGCCAGTTCTTTTTCCACCAGCACCTGAGTGGTGATGCCAGCATGGTCGGTGCCCGGTAGGTACAAAGCCTCGTAGCCCTGCATGCGCTTGAAGCGGATCAGGGTGTCAATGATGGTGTTGTCCAGCGCGTGCCCCAGGTGCAGGTTGCCGGTCACGTTAGGGGGCGGTATCACGATGGTGAAAGGGCCTTTGCCCTTGCTGGCATTGAGTTCGGGCTTGAGGGGGTGGTTGGCCCATTCCTCGGCCCAGCGGGGCTCCACGATCTGGGGGTCGTAGGTTTTGGCGAGTTCTTTGGGTTCGGTCATTCTTTCACCTTGGTGTTCACGTAATAACTCATTTTCTCGTCCTCAAAGCTGGCTTCTTCATAGGCCACCCCGACCACGGGGGTAGTTGGGTCGAAGGTGTGGCTCCAGAAGCCTATAGTGAGGCGGTTGTCTTCGAAAGAGACGGGCCCCACTGCAATTTCCTTCCACTCGGCCTCAAAATCCTCGTCATCTAATTCCCGATCCAGATCGGCTTGGGTAGCTGCCTGCAAGGTACAAACCTTACCCACCAGGCTCTTGATGGGGTTGTCGGGGTTGCCCATGGTTGTGGTGAATTCCTCGCCGAAAGGCGTATGCCAGATCGAGGCAACCAGCATGTATTCGCTGAACTCCCACTTCAGCTGAACAATTTCGTTTCCATCGTCATCAGGTTGGGTGCTTGGGGTAGGATTAACGATGGGATACTCCAGTAGCTGCACCACCATCTGCTTGCGCTCTTCTTTACTGGCCTGAAAAGTCACCCGGTCGAGCCCAAAGCGATCTTGCATACGCCAATTCTTTAGAGTGGTCTTGATCTTGCCGACGGCCTCCTCGAGCCGGTCATAGACCCTGTGTTCATCGGCCCGCAGGAAGAAATACCAGCCGGGGAACTCCTTGGACTCTTCGGTCATGAATTTCTGCCCCATTACGTAGCGCTCCCTGGGCTCGCGGGTGAACCAGGCCATCACGGCCTCGTAATGGGGCTTTTTCTGCCAGGTTTTGGGAATCGTGCTCATAGCGCCTCCTTCGTTTTCAACTCCACCAAACGGTGCAACAGCACGCCCATATTCCAGTCCAGGTCGGGCCTTTCCAGCGCTGTCAGGAAGTAGAAAAAGCTCATACTGCTGTCCTCGCTATCGCCGGTCACCTGGTGTAGGAAGGTATCGGGGGTCTCTTGGGGAACCTCGGCCCAGAACACGTGCCTGTGTTCGTCGCGCCAGAGGGTATCCGACATGTCTACTTCACCCAGAGTGTGCCGGTGCTCCAATTTCAATCCCGATTCCTCGTAGGCTTCGCGGATAGCGGCCTCGAGCGGGGTTTCCCCTGGTTGGATACTTCCCTTGGGTACTTGCATGCCTGGCTCTGGGTTTTCGTGGCGAAACACATAGAGCTGATCGCCCCTGGTGATGTAGACAACTGCTTTTTGCGCCCTCATCCTGACCTCCTCCCAAACACAAAAACGCCCCTGCAGGCTCTGCTGCACGGACGAGGAAAACCCCGTGGTACCACCGCGCTTCCTGGTGGCGGATAGCTTTCTGTGGCTATGAACTACAGGCTATCGGCGCTTTTCCAGGCACTCGGACGTGCTGTGACGGGCACCCCCGGCAGGCTCTACTGGGCCATAGGCTGTTCTTCCTGCGGTCTCGCGGGCGACATTCGGCTGGTGCATTTCCAGATGCCCTCTCAGCCTGTGGGGCACCCTTTCTGTGGGCGCAGCTAGCCTACTCTTCCCGGTCTACGCCTAAACTTAGTATACAGCAATCTATGCGCTTCCTCAAAAATCCTCTAAAAGGCCTGGGTTAGCTCCAAAATAAGCCAGCCCAAAAAGAGCACAGCCGAGAAAACCGCTACCCTGTAGCGCACAGGGGCTTTGTCTTTGATTGCGCTTCGGTTCAGGAGGCTCTTGAAGGTATTGTGGGCATGGCTGGTCATGGCGAATCACTCCCTGCGCTAGTAGTAAAGTCCGGGGAAGGTTTGATTGCGGCCCGAGCTTTTGGCCTCGGCTTGAAAGCGGTCTGCACGTGCGAGCACTTCCTGGGCCGAAGGCTCGTCGTCACGGCCTGCAAATCCCAGGCTGATGGTGACTTTAAGTTCTGGGTGCAGATGGTTCCAGGGGTATTTGAGCACTGCTAAACGTAACCGCTCGCAGACCCCAAAGGCCCGGTCACCGGTGATGCCGCGCAGAATCAGGGCAAACTCCTCGCCGCCAATTCTTCCGGCCACATCCGAGGCGCGGAGGGCTTTGCGAACCAACTGACCGATCCGGCGCAGTACCTCATCGCCAACCCCACTGCCAAAGCGCTCGTTGATCGCCTGGAAGCCATCGAGGTCGAAGGTTACGATGCTAAAAACCTCACCACTGGCGAAAACCCGCTCGAGGGCTTTCTCAAAGGCAGCCCGGCCGGGCAGTCCGGTGAGTTCGTCGTCGTCTTCGGCTCCGTAGCCCTCGAGCAGGGGGCTGCGGGCATTGAGCAGGCTCTGGTTGCGTTCTTCCACCAGGCGCTGGGCCGACTCGAGGGCACCTCGGAGGGATTCGAGGTTGCTGCTCGAATGCACAATCTGGGCACGCATCTGCTCGAGCAGTTGCACCAGTTTCAAATCTTCGTCGCGAAGTTTCTCAGCGCTCATGTCGCGGATTATATGCAGCTTCTGACCAACTGCTTGTGCGATTTGACCATCACCAAAGCCTGCTGCGATACGGCGGACTGGGCTATAGCAGAATTTGCCCCCTTATCTCCCCGGCGCGGAACGCGGCGGTGTGGATGTCGAAGTAGAGTTCCCCTTGGCGTAGCCGGGCCAAATCTTCCAGGCTCAGCCCGATCTGATCCATGAAAGTAGCACTCCTGCCATCGGTGCTGGGCATTGCTTTGAGGGCAAAGAGCAGGGGGCCGAGCGCAGACCCCATCCACCACTGGGTGGATTGACAAATTGTGTATTGGCCTTTGGTAATGTGACCCTAACCCCGTTCATCAGAGCTTTTCCAGGCATAATCTGAATACGAGATGAGTGTGCTCACCGAAGCCTTGGTACTGGAAGCTCTGAAAACGGTCAACGACCCCGAGTTGCACAAGGATTTGGTGTCACTGGGGATGGTGGAGCGAATTGTGGTAGAAGGGGCCAGGGTCGCGGTCAAGATCAACCTAACCACCCCGGCCTGTCCACTCAAGGGGCAGATCGAGGGCGATGTGCGTTCAGCCATCAGCAAGATTGGCGCTGCCGAGATTGAAGTGCACTTTGGAGCACAGGTTCGGGCCCCACAGAATCTGCCCCTGCCTGGGGTCAAGCATCTTGTGGCTATAGCTTCGGGTAAAGGGGGGGTGGGCAAGAGTACGGTTGCGGCCAACCTGGCGATTGCCCTGGCCCAGGAAGGGGCTAGCGTGGGCTTGCTGGATGCCGATATTTATGGCCCCAGCCAGGCCCAGATGTTTGGTACCCAGGGCAGCAAGCTCATGGTGGACGAGCAGAAGCGGATGGTTCCTCTAGAGCGCTACGGTATCAAACTCATCAGCATCGCCAATATTGTTCCGCCAGGCCAGGCCATGGTCTGGCGCGGTCCTATTTTGCATGGCACCATCAAGCAATTCCTCCAGGAAGTAGCCTGGGGTGATCTCGACTATCTGATCATTGACCTGCCCCCCGGCACCGGGGATGTGCAACTTTCCTTGTCCCAACTCACACGGCTTTCGGGGGGGGTGATCGTGACCACCCCGCAGGATGTGGCCCGGATTGATGCTGAGCGAGCAGTGGACATGTTTAAGCGGGTGCAGGTGAATATTCTGGGTGTGATCGAAAACATGTCCTATTTTGAGCAAGGCGGCCAGAAGACCTACATCTTTGGACAGGGTGGAGGCCGCAAGATGGCCGAGCAGTACAAGACTACCTTCCTCGGCGAGATTCCCATTGCGCTTTTGGTGCGCGAGGGTGGGGATAGCGGCGTGCCAGTGCTGGTAGGTGTTCCGCAGTCGCCCGAAGCCGAAGCCTTCCGTCAGGCTGCACGCAATTTGGCGGGTCAGTTGTCGGTGCAGTCCTACCTGCCGCTGCCGATGGCCTAGGGGTGTTATGGCCTTGGGAATGGGTGAAACCAAGCTGCGCATCCTCGAGACCCTGCGCTCCAAGTCCTGCTGTGCCGGTTCGCTGGCGTCGTCGTTGGGTATATCCAAGGTAGCGGTGCACCGGCACTTAGAAGACCTCGAGCGTGAGGGCCTGGTGCGAGCCCACCTCGAGAAAAACGAGGGTCGGGGTCGCCCTAAACAGGTCTATCAAGCGGTAGACGAGCAAGCCCCCTATGCCCGGATGTGTGCCGATGTGCTCACCCACCTCAAAGAGCTATTCGGAACAGGCCTGGTGTTGGAAGTGCTTACCCGACGCAACAACAAGCTGCTGGAAGAACTGGTCCCTCACATGGAGGGCCTGACCCTCGAACAGAAAATCTATCGCCTGGCCGAATTCCTGACCGAGCAAGGCTATCAGGCCCGCTTCTACTTTGAAAATGGAGCCTGCTATCTAGAGCAAGGGCGTTGTCCCAAACTGGCCCTTTCGATGGAACATAGTGAATTTTGTTCCGCCGAACTCGAGATGTACAAGAAACTTCTGGGCGTTCCGGTTGTTCGCGAGGAGCGCATTGCCGCAGGAGGCGATTGCTGCCGTTACCGTATTGAGGCAACCGGTCTTCAAAACTAGAGCCACAAAACCGAAACCTCTGATGATCCCATCCCAAGTAAAAGCCTCCTGCTGACCAGGAGGCTTTTTGCTAATAATCCTGGTGCTAAGGTTGTGCTAGCCAGTCCATGAATTGAAGCCCAAGGTACCAGGAGCAGGGCTTTCGGGTGCGGGCAAGCCCACAGGTTTGTTGATGGATCCACTGGAAGCAAGAGCCCCACCAAGAGCGGCTACCAAAAGAATCAGAATCGCAAGCTTTTTCATCTAGTTCCTCCTTGTGGTAAGGCTAGCAGCTTGCTTTTCCCTTCTATGCACAAGTAACCGTTACGTGGCTACGAGGCGTTACATTTATTGCGGTTTTTACAATGAACCCGCCGTCCTGGTGTACGTTGCTGCCTCCGGCGGCGGGAGGTCTGTCCCGATAGCGGATCAGGAGATTCGGTATGTATTTTTCACAACGCTGCTATGGAGACACTTGGAGCGGTTTGTATTTGGGTAGGCCGAAACTAGTGGTCTGGTAAGTTAAAGATTGATTTGCAATGGAGTCCCCGAAATGAAGTGCTCAAAGCAACTCCCAGATCATGGAGGGGATAAATCCATCCCAGAAATTAAGTTACCAGAGCACTAGGTAGCTGCAAACCACTTCCCCCACGGAAGTTACCCGACACGGCACCGCGCCATGATTTGCGGTCACGGCTCTAGCTCAATCGGTGTGCGCTTATGCAACCTGAGGCTTGGGTCTTGCGCCCACATAGCGCGTGGCTGTCCAGATCAATACCACCGCAAACACCATCCGCAACCAGAATTCGGGCAGTTGATTGGCCACCAAACCTCCCGCGAAAGCCCCTACCAAGATGCCCACCACCAGCCCAGGCACAAACTCCTGCGCCAGATTGCCGTGGCGGTAGTGCGCATAAGACCCCACCAGTGCCGAAGGAATCATGGCCAGCAAGGAGGTTCCCTGAGCAGTGTGCTGTTCCAGCCCAACCAGCAGAACCATAATCGGCACGGTGATGGTTCCTCCTCCCACACCCAGGAGGCCCGATGCAAAGCCAGCCATCGCGCCGGTGAAGAGCAAGGGCAACACCCGTACCCAACCCTGCAACGGCTCCTCCACGTGGGGGATGTAGGGCTTCAAGAGAAGCGAGAGGGCTACGAAAATTAGATACCAGCCGAACACCCGCTTGAGCTTCCATTCGGGCAACCGATTGGCGAAGCGGGCCCCAAAGTGGGCGGTGATCATGGCGGTAGGGAAGATCAGCATGGCTGCTACCCAGTCCACCGTGCCTTGGGTCGCGTAGGCTAGGGCACCTGCCAGTCCAGTAAAGACCACCATTACCAGACTGGTTGCCACGGCTTTATGCTGGGTGAGTTTCAGGAAGGCCACCATCAGGGGCATTGCCACAATGCCCCCACCCAGGCCCACCAAACCCCCAAAGACCCCTGCCACCAGGCCGATCCACAAGCTGGAAGGATTCACAGCCTCCGTTATACCACGATCAGCCAGATTTTAGATTCAAAAATTTACCGCAGCGCCGTCTGCAACCAGCGCAGCCAGTTCCCCCCCAATACACCGTTTTGGAAGGGCTCAGGCACCAGATCGGCAATTTTTTGCAGGTCGCCCGGCTGGTTCAGCCCATTGGGATTCTCGTGCATCCCAAAGCCGCCATCGAAATCGGAACCGAGGCCCACCTTGTCCCAGCCGATCAGGCTGGCGGTGTGGGCCATATGCTTACCCACCACATCCAATTCCACCCGCTCCATGCCGCGTTTCCAGGTGTGATCCAGGAAAAAGCCAAACAATACCGTGCCGATCACCCCGCCCCGCTGGCCGATGGCCTGGATCATCGCGTCACTGAGGTGGCGGTTGGAGAACTCGAGCCCCTCACCCCCCAGCAAGGCACGGGGGTTGCAATGGGTTCCGCAGACTGCCCCATCAAAAACCTCCAGGGCTCGCCAGAAGGCTTGCTCGTCCATGTGGGCAAAGTCCAGGGCCAGTTGGTGTTGGCGCATGGCCTGCATCAACTCGAGGCCCAGCGTACTCAGGCCGCCAGGTTCGCGGGTTCCGCCGCAGTAGCGGTTGCGGTTCCAGGCAGGCCCAATCAGCCGCACCCCCTGGCTTTTCCAGAACGCCACCTCACCGGGCTCGCGGATGCATTCGGCGCCTTCAATCAGGATGACCAGTGCGGGAGTCTTGTCCTGCGGCCACAGGGCCAGATGCCCTTGCAAGCTGGCCTGGTCGCGCAGGATGCGTACCAGACCCTTTTCCTCCCAGCGAAGATACACCTCCAACTGCTTGAGGGCCTGGGCGTGTGCGCTGTGGGGGTCGGTATATTTGCGCGGGTCGATCCAGAGGGTGGCAAAACAGATTCCCACCTTGCCCTCTCGCAGGGCCGGCAAGGTTACTACAGGCACATCGGTATGCGCGTCACGTTTGCGCAACTCCATGAGCGGCAGGGTCAGGTCGCGCCCCAGATCCACTACGTTGTGGGCTAGGTCGAGGTGGGCGTCTACGATCATGTGTTCAATGCTATCGCAATGGTGGCCGATTCTGACGCATCATACGGTAAGCCTATCTCTTGTTGGGAGCTGTTCTGGGTTCTGCATCGGAACTGCTCGTTTGTAGGGCATGCCCGTGTAATAAAAAGCTTTAGCCCTTAAAACCAGGCCTATGAATCTAGTCTGGCACCGCGCAGACCTTCGCTTGCACGACAACCTCGCCCTGACCGAGGCTTTGCAGTCTGGCCCTGCCCTGGGTCTGGTGGTCTTTGACCCCCACATTCTGCACAACACCACCCCCCGGCGGCGGGCCTGGTTCTACCAGAACACCGCGGCCCTGCGCGAGGCTTATGCCCGGCGGGGTGGAACCTTGCTGGTTCGCACCGGCTTGCCCTGGGAGGTCTTGCCCCAGATGGTGGCCGAGTTGGGCATCCAGAAAGTCTTTGCGGTGCACAACTCCACCCCCTATGCCCGCTACCGCGACGCCCAGGTCGCAAATGCACTGCACGGACAGATAGGTTGGTTTGACGGGCAGTACATCCACGAACCCGATGCCATCGTCAAGCCCGATGGAGGGCCGTACACGGTCTTCACACCCTATTCCAAACGCTGGTGGGCAGCCACCCAATCCACTTTGTTCGAGGCACCTGCTCACTTTCCTCCGCTCGACCTTCCGCCCCACTACGATGTGGGCTTCATTCCCCAAGAAGCCTCGGACGTGCCATTGCCGCCGGTGGGCGAGGAGGCTGCGCTGAAGGCGCTGGAGGTGTTTTTGCGCGACAAGCTGCCCACCTACCACCAGACCCGCGACGGGTTGGCGGGTGAAGGGGTCTCGCGCCTTTCCTTCTACTTCACCGTTGGGGCTTTGTCGCCCCGGCTGGCCGCCCAGAAAGCCCTGCAAGTAGGGGGGGAAGGAGCCCGAAAGTGGGTAAACGAGCTGTGCTGGCGGGATTTTAGTGGTGATCTGCTCTACCATCGCCCGCAGATGATGACCCAGGCTTTCGACCCGCGCTGGAACGATCTGCCCTGGAACGACGATAGCGAGTTGTTTGAGGCCTGGCTCCTGGGCCAGACCGGCATTCCGGTGGTGGACGGCTGTATGCGCGAGTTGCAGACTACAGGCTTTTTGTCGAACCGGGGGCGCATGGTGGTAGCGCAATTTGCGGTCAAGCTGGCCCTGCTGCCCTGGCAGAAATGCGAACGGGCTTTTCGCAATCTGCTCCTGGATGGCGATAACGCCTCCAATCTGCAGGGCTGGCAGTGGGCTGGAGGGCTGGGGGTGGATGCGGCCCCCTATTTCCGCGTGTTCAACCTGGTTACCCAGGCCGAGACGCACGACCCCAAAGGGGAGTGGCTAAAGCGCTGGGTTCCGGAATCGGGCGGCAGTGCCAGGCCCTACAAGACCCCGGTGCTCGATCTGGACGTGGCACGCAGGCGGTATCTGGCGGCTGCCGAGAAGATTGCCAGGGGCTAGGTGGTAGATTGCAATACCGGTTCAGGCTGAAGTGATAATAGCTGATCCCTGGATTCCTCTGTTTTTCCTACCAACCAAGGGTTAAGACGATATGGCCTGTTGGGTTTGTAGACTAGCGAATTTCAAGGCTTTATAGGGGTTTTGTGCTCGATACAGTATCGTGTGGGGCGTGCCGGACGTGGAAAAGGAGGTAGGCCGTAATGGTGTGAAACGAATCTGATTTTACGCGGTCAAGCCGCAAGCTGTGCTAGAGGGGATAAGTCAGGGGTGATACTCCCGGAGATGAGTTTACGACGGTATTGGTAGAAGGTCATTTTGTGCCTGGGGCGATGAAACTCGATCAAGGCATAGCTGAGCAAACCAAGGGCGAGGTGAGTTGCGAGCTTGTCTCGCTTGTGGTGACGGTGACCTTGCCAGCCGAGTTCCTGCTGTAAACCACGGAAGGCTTCCTCGATGTTGGGGCGGATGCGGTAGGCTTCCAACATCTGACGCTCGGGGAGTTTGACCGCGTTGGTACAGAGGTAGAAGTTGCCGCGGCGGAGCACCTTGACCAGGAAGCCTAAACCCTTGAGGTTGCCTTCCTAGCTGGCTTGGCAGCCAGTGACCCAGAAGACTGATCCATGATGTTTGAGCTGAGGCGAGTCGCTTGCGCGATTCCGGCAAAGCCGTAACCTCGGCGACCATCCAGCAACCGGTTCTTGCGTAGTCTGGTGACAAAAGACCACCCGAGTCCATGAATCCTTCTCAACAGCTCCTTGGAGGCGTACCAGGCGTCGAACAACACGTACTCGGGTCTGCACCCCTGCTCTACTGCCCACAGCAGCAGTTCCATCGCCAAAACGTGCTTGCTTCGCCCCTTGCCCTCATCCCCCCAGCACACCCGAAAAGCCAGCGGCAGGCGAATCAGACCGTTCGTCCACAGCAGCACCACCACACAGAAACCCCGCACATACTGATTGCTCGAACCATCTTTGATCTTGGGCAAGTCCAGCAGCCCACGCTGCCAACGGGCAATCACCACATCATCCAAGACCAGATACCCCCTGTTCAGCCCGCCCAGCAACTTCAGCAAAGCCAGGCAGCACTCGAAATACCGCCCCAACTCCACCTCCAAGGCTCGATAAATGCTGTCATGGGCGTACTTGCTGCCCTCCGCAATACCCAAGCAACTCCGGGCATCCGCTGCTCTCATCATCGCTTCGACCGCCTTCTGCAGCGGCTGTGGTAGATTCATCTAGGGCCTCCTGTGACCGCAGGAAGCCCTATTTTATGCCCTTACTCGGCACCGCGTAAAATCAGTGTTATGAATAGCAGTCTGTTCTACTGGCTATACCAAGTTCGCACAAATTGTAGAGACTTTAACCCCTCAGACTACACAACCTTTCCAATCCCAGAGAACCTCAGCGACTCAGATTTCTCCAAAGTCGGTGTAGAGCTAATGTCACTGCTTGACAAAACCACTTCCGTTTCAAAGGTCAACCACAGTAAAACTGGCTCGATACAAGTCGAGCAGTTTAGGCCCAAGATGACAAAACCTGTAGTTGACGAGATAGACCGCGTTCTTGCCCAGCACTACGGCTTCACGCCCGAAGAACTCGACTTCATCATCAACTACGACATCAAATACCGCATGGGTCGGGACGCGCTGGAAGGGGAAGAAGAGTAGGCGGAGCGGTTAAACCCTATAGAATCTTGGATGTGTTGCTGTTCCTAGACGAGAGCGGAACTGATCATAAGCAAGCGCCCTACGAGGTATTGGCGGGTATTGCGGTTTCCGAGCGCAAAGCCTGGTCGCTGATTGAAGCTATCCGCGCTGCCCAGCTCGAGATTTTTGGGGTCGAGCTAGTGGAGGTGTTGAAGGAGTTTAAGGGTAGCCAACTTCTGCACCGTAAAAAGTTCCGCCTCGCAACTCAGTTGCCCGAGATGGACTCCGCAAGCCGCCGTGTACTGGCCTTGTCGCTGCTCGAGAAGGGTAAGCGCTCGAGGGAGACGGGAACCCCCGAGAACCCCTCCCGCGCCGAACTCACCGCCTATGCCCAGTCCTCGCTGCACTACGCTATGCGCCTGCTGAACTTGTGCGCGGCTCACGGGGTCAGGGTCTTTGCCAGTATTATTGAGCCGTCCGCGCCCCTGCCCAGCGAACCCGTGTTGCGGAAAGACTTCGCCTACCTATTTGAGCGCTTCTTCTATAGCCTCGAGGACGCAGCCTCCGCAGAACACGGCCTAATGGTTTTTGATGAACTCGACGTAACCCAGTCGCGCCGCATCAATATTCAGATGCAACACTATTTCCGCGACATCCGCAAGGGCCAGCAGCGGGCCAAGCGCATCTTGCCCGAGCCGTTTTTCGTCCATTCCGACCTAACCACCCTGGTACAAGTAGCCGATTTAGTAGCCTACTGCCTCAACTGGGGTTGGCGCCTATCAGGCAAAATGAACCACCCCACCCGCCCAGAACTTGAGCCTTACGGTCAAAAAGCGGCCAACCTTCAGTACAAAGGCAAACCCCGTAAAGCCAAGGATGGCAAGGACTATCCTGTATACGGTATCTGCTATCTCGACGACCTGAGGCCCCGTGGGGAGCGGGTCAGCCTCGAGCCAAGTTCAGTGTTGGGAGGGGAATCGTAACAAAAAGAAAAGGCAGTGCCAATGGCAAAGCCTCCATAAGACATTATGGCAGCAAACCACTATCCTGTCAAAGCCTTATGACCCTCCTCGAGCTGTCCCACCCGAATTTTCCGGTAGGCATTACCGAT